>DASQUD010000284.1:0-33079 GCA_035641455.1 Propionibacteriaceae bacterium
ATTGGCAGTTGCTCGGGCTGGTGTGAGCCGTCGGCGTCCATCTCGACGAGGACGTCGTAGTCGTTGTTGATGCCCCACTCGAATCCGGCCAGGTAGGCAGCGCCGAGACCCTCCTTGCCGAGACGGTGCATCACGTGAATGTGGTCGTCGGCGGCAGCCAGTGCGTCCGCCAGCTTGCCGGTCCCATCCGGAGAGTTGTCGTCAGCGATCAAGATGTCGGCGTACGGGACTGCGGCGCGGGTGCGGGCGATGATCCGCTCGATGTTCTCCGACTCGTTGTAGGTCGGGATGATGATCAGAGTTCGCTCCCGTCCGGCGGGCGTGGGCTCGCTCACTTCAGGCCTCTTCCTCTATCGGGTTGCCGTCACCGGTGCCTCGGCCGTTTCGCTCTCCGTTGAGATGTCTGGTCCATCTTGGCCCACCGGTTGCCGACGCCGCGAGGCAAGACCCCTAACGCTCGCCGCCGCCAGCACGCAGCAGAGCAGTCCGGCCGCGGCCAGCAGCCGGTCTATCCACGGCGCAAGCCGGACCGCGGGGGTGATCTGAGAACGGAGAGGCATGGCAACCACGGTTGAGGCGGCGGTGAACTCGTTGGTCCTGATCACGACCCGGCCCTGAGCATCAATGAGACCGGAGACACTGTTCGTGGTCGCCACGGCGATC
Source organism: Propionibacteriaceae bacterium (assembly GCA_035641455.1). GTDB lineage: Bacteria > Actinomycetota > Actinomycetes > Propionibacteriales > Propionibacteriaceae > Microlunatus. The sequence goes on from DASQUD010000284.1 coordinate 664, forward strand.
TCCCGCCGAGCTTCCATGGCCCGGGCCCGGGTGATCGCGAATTGCTGCTCGATTTGACCGGTGCCACCGTAGGTGGCGTTGTTGCTCTGGACCAAGAGCAGTTGCGCTCCTCCGGTCAGTGCGGAGTAGATCGTCTTGTCGTACGCGAGTTCGAAGCAGATGGCGTCACCGATCATGATCGTCCGGTCGCCCACGGCTACCCGCAGGACACCCGGCTTGGTGCCCGCTACCGACTGTGCGCCCACCTGCTTCAAGATCGGCAATACCGGCAGCAACTGGTCGCGAAAGGGAATCCATTCACCGAAGGGGACGAGATTGCGCTTGTCGTAGCGGGCGGTGATTCCGCGTTGGGGATCCCACCAGAGCGCCGACGTTTGTCGCTCGTCTTCACCTGGACCTGCCATCACGGCACCGACCAAAATCGGTCGACCGGCGATCTCGGCCGCAGCCTGGACGGTACGGAGGGTGATCGGGTCCTTCGTGGGATCGATGTCCGTGGAGTTCTCGGGCCACAGGATGAAGTCCGGTGTCGCCTCCTGCCCGAGCTTGACCCGTACGGTCAGGTTCACGGTTTCGGACAGGTGGTTGTTGGTGACCGACCGCATCCGGCCGAGTGCCTCGATGCCTCGCCCCGGCACATTGCCCTGGACGATCCCGACGTTTACCGATCCGGTGGCCGTCGCGGGTTCCGGTCGAAGACGAATGAGGCCCAGTCCACCGACGATCAGAACCGCGGAGGCGACAACGGCGGCGAGCGTTCGGCGGGCAGCACTCGATCGCTTAGCTCGGGAACCGACGATGATCCACGCTGGCACTTGACCGATCAAAGCGACCAGAAAGGAGACGCCGGCAACGCCAATGATGGGCAGAAAACCAGCCAGTGGAGTGTCGACCGCGGCGTAGGCCAGCCGAGTCCATCCGAAGCCGCCGAACGGGATGCGTGAGTAGGCGAATTCCATCATCACCCAGCAGCACGCGGCAGCGAGCGGCCAAGCCCGCAATCTGGACGTGAGGTGGAGGGCCACACCGAGCAGGCCGAAGAAGAGCGATTCGAAGGCGATCAGGACCACAGCGATCCAGATGCCCAATACGTGAACCCAGCTGATCGTTACGGTGAGCATGGCGATGCCGAAGATGTAGCCGAGGGCGAAGGAGAGCCAGGGGGTGACATACTCAGCACCCTTCGACAAGCTCAGGGCAGCTCGTACGCCTCCCTTGGACGAGCTCACGGCACGACCGCCCAGCAGTCGACCCGACACTGCGAGCGTGAATGCCGGGAGGCCGAACAGTAGCAACGGCCAAAGCCCGAAGGGCTGCCAACTGAGCCCCACCGCAAGGCCCGCCGCGGCGACTACCAAGAATCGGATGCCCGCCGCACGACGTCTCCTCGACACCTCAGAGGCGTCCACATCAGGCACGGCTGACACGTGCAGAGCCTACCCAGCACGACCGGGAGTCAGCCGCTCCTGCCTTGGAAGTCTCCATTCGGCGGGTCCGTAGATCTGCCGGCCGGCCACGACGGTTGCGGCACAAGCCGGCAGGGGTGTGCTTGCCTCCAACTGCGGCAAGCCGGATGGAGTGACACTGCCGACGACGTCCCACACGGCCAGGTCGGCGCGCCAGCCGGGCCTGAGCAGTCCGCCGTTGTCGACCCCGGTCGCCCAGTGCCCGCCGAGCGTGGCCGCAGTGAACGCGTCCTCAACGGTCATCCGCTCCCTGGGCTGCCAGTGCCTAACGGCCGCTCGTACTGTCTCCCAGCCCGCTACGGGCGTCACCGGCGAATCGGTCCCGAAGGCCAGCGGGACTCCAGCCCGATGGAGGCTGCCGCACCGATTCATCTGTGCCGCCCGCGCCGGCCCGAGCCGCTGCTCGTAGAGCTCCCCTGGGCCGCCCCAGAACGCGTCGAAGGCAGGCTGCAGGCTCGCCGTCACGCCATACTCGGCGAGCGCCGCGAAGTCGGCCTCGGCGGCCATCTCGATGTGCTCCAGCCGGTGTCGGCAGCGACGCAATGCTTCCAACCCGACCACAGGCACGGCCCGGCGGAATCCCTCGACCGCCGCCGCTACCGCCTCATCACCGATGCAGTGAAAGCCGGCCTGGACGCCGGCGCGAGTGCAGTCGATGATGTGGCCGCTGATTTCGTCATCGGTGAGGTAGCGAACCCCCCGGCCGCTCCCAGTGGCAACCTGATCGCGATAGGGCTCGAACAGTGCCGCCGTGTGGGAGCCGATCGACCCGTCGATGCACAGATCGCCGGCGAGCCCGGCAGCGCCGACTGCTCGGGCCTTCTCCAGCGCCTCGCAGCTGGCCAATTCGCCCCAGTAACTCACCAGGCCGATGCCCAGTTCATCGGCCACCTCACGTGCCCGGATCAGGTCTTCGACCGGTCCGAGATGCGGCCCACCCAGCTCATGGACCGCTCCGAGTCCGAGCGACGCCGCCTGCAGCAGCGCAGTTCTGGCGTCCGCGCGACGCTCCGCATCGGAGAACAGCCGATCCATCCGCTGTCGCGCCAGGTGATGAGCATGGCGGGTCAGCAGGCCATCTGCCCGGTAGCCCTCCGCGGCTGTGATCGCCGGCAGTTCATCTTGAAGTGCCGTGGACACGACGGCTGAGTGGACATCCACCCGGGCGAGATAGACGGCCACGCCGCTGGCCGCGCGATCAAGCTCAGCGCGAGTCGGCGGGCTTGGGTTCGGCCAGTTCCGTTCGTCCCACCCCTGGCCGACGAGGATTCGGCGGCCGCGATGTCTGGACGCGTACGAGCTCACCATTGTCAGTACCTCGTCGCGGCTTCCGCAGGTGTGCAGATCCATGCCGGCGATGAGCTGACCGGTCTGAATAACATGCAGATGCGCGTCCACGAACGCTGGCGTCACCAGTCGGCCGTTCAGATCAACTTCGGGTGCTCCGGACGCCACTGCTCGTGCTCCGGCGTCGTTGCCGACGTAGCTGATCCAGTCGTCGATCATGACCAGCGCCGTCGCAGCCACCGCCGGAGGCGAGTAGATGAGACCGTTGCGCAGGATCGTGACGGTGGGCTGGCGCTCGGCCGGGGCAGCTAGGGCAGCCATCGCTGGGGCTAGACCTGAGGACGGTCCTCGAAGGGCACGGAGAGAACGGTGGTGGTGTGGGTCGAGACCTTGCCGTCTGACCGGATCCGTGCCAGCAAGGATTCCAGCTGCGACATGTTCTCGACCTGAACCTTCAGCAGATAGCTGGGGTCTCCGGCCACGGAATAGCAAGAGATGATCTCGCTGATGTGCTGCAGCCGATCCGGCGCGTCGTCGGGCTGGCTTGGATCGAACGGTTTGATGGCCACGAAAGCGGTCACCATCAAGCCGAGCTCTCCGGCCTCGAGTACCGCTCGATACCCTTTGATCACCCCACGCTGCTCGAGACGCCGTACCCGCTGCTGGGCCGCCGAGGTGGACAGTCCCGTTTCCTTACCGATGTCGGTGTAGGACATCCGACCATCGCGCGCCAACAGCGCGAGGATTCGACGGTCGAGCTTCTCCATGGGCGCTATCGTGCCAGGATTCGCCTGTGGGTGAACGCAAGATAATGCTTCTGGACACGGCCTCGTTGTACTTCCGGGCCTTCTTCGGTGTCCCCGACTCCTTTCGTGCGGCCGACGGGACGCCGGTCAACGCCGTGCGTGGCCTGCTCGACTTCATCAGCCGGCTGGTCGCCACCTACTCCCCCAGCCACCTCGCCTGCTGTTGGGACAACGACTGGCGGCCCGCGTGGCGTGTGGAGCTGATCCCGTCGTATAAGGCCCATCGGGTCGCTGGTGCCGGCCAGACCGTGGTTGCCGAGATGGCCGCCTCATCCGATACCAGCGGCGAGCAGGCTCCAGATGATCTTGCCGTCCAGGTGCCCTTTATCCTGGCCGTCTTGGAGAGCCTGGGCATCGCCGTGGTTGGCAAGGACGGCTACGAGGCTGACGACGTGCTGGGCACGTTGGCCAGCATGTCTCCGATGCCGGTCGACGTCGTCACCGGTGACCGGGATCTCTTTCAGCTGGTCGATGACGCGCGTTCGGTGCGCGTCCTCTACATCGCCCGTGGCGTGGGCAAACATGAGCAGGTGGATGAGTCCTGGGTACGGGCACGGTACGGGATTCCGTCGTCGGCGTACGTGGATTACGCGATCATGAGAGGCGATGCCTCCGACGGCTTACCGGGTGTGGCGGGAATCGGCGACAAGACCGCCGCCGGCTTGTTGAACTCGTACGGCAGTCTCGACGGCATCCTGGCGGCCGCGAGTGATCCCCACACCAAGATCAGCGCTTCGGTCCGGTCGAAGCTTGGTGCCGCGATCGATTACCTGGCGGTGGCGCCGACGGTCGTCGCTGTGGTTCGCGATCTTGATCTGGACGTCGACTGGGATGATTTGCTGTTGCCGCAGGCGCCCAAAGACCCAGCGCGCTTCACCGAGCTGGCGGAATTGCTCGAGCTTGGCGGCAGCGCCGATCGGATTTTGGCCAGCCTCCGTGGTGACCGCTGACCGGATCGGGCGGCTCGCAGGACGGCAAGCGCATCCGTCCGCGATCGTGCTCGGTCCAGGGCCTGACCCCGCCGCGCTGATTGCGCTGCTGAATCCGGTTGATCATCCGGCCGTGCTGTGGGGCCGATGGTTCGGAGGAGGGGTTGTCGTGATGCGTTCGCCACTGCGCACGATGACAGCGGCGAACGTCGGCGAGGTTCTGGCGTTGATCGACGGCCAACCGACCGTCGTGGACGACGTTGTCGAGAGGTCAGAGCCCGTCGCGGTGATCGGTGGGGGGTGGCTCAGCTGCCTCGGTTTCACGCCGGGGGTGAGCGCGGCCTGCTTCTACGACTCGCTACTCCGCTGGCAGCCGAACAGCGGTTGGACGTTCGAGACCCTGGGCCTGGCCGGACGGGAGGGCGAGGTGAGCGCCGAACTCCAGGCCTGGCGGCGGCTCATGCACAGCGCCGTCGCCAAGACTGCGCCGCCAGTGTCGGCCGCTCGCTTCACGACACTGACGCCGCCGGCGAGCACGCGGCTGACCTACCTCGCCAGCATCGATGCCGCGATCGGCCGGATCCACGCCGGCGAGTTCTACCAACTCAATCTGTGCACTCGGCTCGTCTCATCGTCGGCAGACAGCGCGGCTGCGCTCTTCGCCCAGCTTGCCGCGCAGCTCGATCCGGCGTACGGCGGGCTGTTGATCACCACGCTCGGTGATCAGCAAGTCGGCATCCCGACCCGAGCCGTGGTGAGCATGAGTCCGGAACTGTTTCTCCAGGTGCGGGGCTCGACGGTGACCAGTCAACCGATCAAGGGCACCGCGACCCGGGCCCCTGGCGATGCTGACTCTCCGCTGCTCAGGGCCTCCGCCAAGGACGCGGCCGAGAACATCATGATCGTTGATCTGATGCGCAATGACCTGTCGCAGGTATGTCGACCGGGCACCGTGACGGTGGATGATCTGCTCGAGCTCCAGGCCCACCCGGGTCTCTGGCATCTGGTGTCGACCGTCTCCGGGCAGCTCACTGACGGCGTCACCACCGGCCGACTGCTCAGGGCGACCTTCCCTCCCGGCTCGGTGTCCGGTGCTCCGAAATACTCTGCCCTGACTGGGATCGCGGATTTGGAGCCGCTCGCTCGCGGCAGCTACACCGGGACACTCGGCTTCAGTAGCCCCCTGGCCGGTGCCGACTTCAACGTCCTTATCCGCACGCTGGAGTGCAGCAACAACCAGATCGAGCTGGGCGTGGGCGGCGGGATCACCGTGGACAGCGTCGCCGTCAAGGAATGGGACGAGTGCCTGGCCAAGGCGGCTCCTTTGGTCTCGGCGCTGGGCTCGGACCTAGATCCGGAGCTGCAACCTTCGCCACCCTGGGTCAGCGACTGGCAACGATCCGGCGGACTGTTGGAAACGATGCTGGCGATGGGTTCATCCGTGCGCCGGCTGGCAGCCCACCTCGCCAGGCTCGACCGCTCCTGTCGCGAGCTGTACGGCGAAGGGATTCCCGATGATCTTGCCGGTCAGATCACCACCGCGGTGACGGGCGTAGACGCCGGCTCCGTCGCGCGCCGCGTCATCCGGTTGGTGGTCCGGCCGGAGGTCACAGGTCTGGCCTTTGACGTCTCTGTCGCGGCCCTGGGACCGCGGCCGAGTGGCTCAAGCTTGGCCCTCGCTGCACGGCCCGAGCGGTGCTGGCGCCACAAATGGGCGGATCGCCGCGAGCTCGAACGCGCGGAGCAAGAGCAGGGCCGACACCTGCCCTACTTCCTCACCCCCGCTGAACAGGTCGCGGAGACATCACGCGGCAATCTCTTCTGTCAACGGTCCGACGGGGTGTGGCTCACCCCGCCGCTGGACGACAACCTGCTGCCCGGCGTGACACGGCGGGAGGTACTCGACCTCTTCGTTCGGGCCACCATTCCATTGTCGATCGAGTTCTTTTCTGCCCAGACGCTCCGGCGATCGGCGGCCGCGTTCTGGACCAGCAGCCTCAGCGGAGCAGTACCCGTGACGGCGGTCGACGGCTTTCAGCTGTCGGAACCGCAAGCTGTAGTCGCCATGCTCAACGCGGAGCTGGGAATCGACTAGTCTCCGTCGGCGCAGCTTCCGTTGGGCCAGCTTCGGTCGACACCGGTCGGCCGAGCGACGGCGGCGGCGCCGCCATGCCGTCACCGTCGATCACCCCTCGCGCGGCGATCAGGAACGCGTCCGCGTAGTGCGCGTCGTCGAAGGCGCCGAGGTAGTAGACCTTCGTCTCGCGACGCACCTCAGCAAGCGGATCTCGCCACAACAAGTCGGTGCAGACCTCCTCCAGATTGCTCAGGTCTTGCCGTAGGACATACGCCGCCCGGGCCGCCGGCACGGCGGCGAGCAGTTCGTTCGGCGTCCGACCGACCGATGCGATGGCCAGCGGCTTCTCGGAGTACAAGAAGTCCGTGACCACCGCCGAAACATCGGAGATCATCGCGTCGGCGGCGTTGAAGCATTGCTCGATGGTCATCTTCTGCTCGGCAGCGGCTCCCCACAGATGCCGCTTCCCACTCTTCGCCCGGTCGTTTGCCAGCATCCGGGTGATCTCTTCGATCATCGCGACGCATGGCCGGTAGCGGCGGTTGAAGGGATGTGGCCGGAAGATCACCCGGACCCCACGCTCCAGCAGATGCTCCACGATCTGGCGACCCAGCGGCAGTGAGTACACGCGCGTGTCGGCGTATGGACCTTGCCAGGTCGGCGCGTAGAGGACGATGGGCGGCTGTGGTTGTTGCGTTATGGGTCCGCGCGCGACTTCGATCGATTCCACCTGCGGCCGACCAACGATGCGGAACTTCTCGGCTGGGATGACCGCGCCATGGCGGGCGTAGCGGTCGATGCCTGCCTGGCCCCCGACGAAGATGAGGTCATAGATGGCGTGCACGGGATTGTAAGACGAGGGCTTCTCCGAATCACCATGATTGAGCCAGACGTGGGTCAGCTCCCGCCGCTCAATGAGATGTGTGTTGCGTACCGCATTGTTCACGTAGAAGGCGGCACGCATGGACGGCACGACCGCCTCCTCCAGGCTGCGCAAGCTCGACCGGTTCACCACCGGCACGGTCACCCCCAGCTGTCGAACCAACCGAGCCATCTCTTGGGCGACCGCCACTGAGCGGGTCAGGATCACAAACGGCCGGCCGATCCGTACGAAATAGGGCAGCCACATCCCGACCTGGTAGGTAGCGCCGACGCCTGCCGCGAAGTAGACCACGAACTGCGGCGCGTACGCGGTGAGCGCCTCCGCCACCCGGCTGTCTGCCGCGAGGACCCGATGCGCCCGGATCAGCGCTCTGGTCGCCCCGTCCACGACGAGCAAGAACAGCATCGCCGCCGCCCCGGCGGTGACCCATCCCGAGAAACCGAGTGCGACTTCCAGGCTGGCGATCAGGATTACTGCCCAGATTCCCAACGGGACCAGTCCCCGCGACATCGGTTCCTTCACCGCCGCATTGATGCCCGGCAGCCCGGATACCTCGAGATCGAGCCCGCCCCATGCTTCCGCGACGTGCGGTTCGACACTGAGTCCGATGGCCAGCACAACGCCTGCTGCCGCGATCCAGATCGACACTCCGGCGGTGCCGCTCGCCATCACCGCGATCGTGCTCAGGAGCAGCGCTCGAGTGGCAGTGAAGCGGCCGACCAGACGCTCCCACCCGACAAGGCTGCGCACATCCGGGCCCACCGACTGCAGGCTGGCCAGGATGGAGACCGTCACTACGGCCGCGGTCAGCGGCTTGGGGCCGGCGAACAGCGCACACGCCAAGGCGATGGCCGCCATTGCGGTGCCCAGCAGGTCCAGACCGATGCTCATCACCAACGGCTGATATCGGCGCAATGCGCCGGGCTTGGGCGCTCGGTCGTCCTCCGGCGGCTCTTCATCCACCGCCTCCTCGTCCTCCTCCACGGCGGCGACCTTGCTTGGGATTGATCTCACCGCCTCCACGAAAGCGGAGGCGTAGCTGTCCGGCGGGAAGTCGCCCAGGTAGTCCACCCGGGTGGCCTCCCGTTGAGCGGCAAGCGGATCGTCGCCGAGCAGGTCGTCGAGGGCGGAACCCAGATTGCTCAGGTCACCCCGGATGACGTACGCGGCCCTGGCCACCGGATAGTCCTCAACGAACCGGGCAGGTTCGGACGGCACGGCCACCATGGCGAACGGTTTGCCGGAGAAGAGGTAGTCCGAAACCACGCTCGACACGTCGCAGATCATTGCGTCCGATTGATTCATGCAGTCGAGGATGGTCTGGTTCGTCTCCGCCGCGGCTCCCCACTGGTGGGCACGCCCAGTGGCTCTCGCGTCGGCGGCGAGGAGCGTGTGGATCCGCTCGATTGCCTCAACGTCCTCAGGGAACTGGCGGCTGAAAGCATGCGGCCGAAAGATCACGGTGGCGCCCCGCTCCAGCAGCGCAGCCACGATCCGATCACCCACCGGCAAAGAATGCAGCAGCGTCTCCTGCACATGACCTCGCCAGGTGGGCGCATAGAGCACCACCGGGTGAGCGATGTCAGCGATGGAGCGCTGCGCGCGCGCGACATCCTCCACCTGCGGCCGGCCGACGATCGTGAACTTCTCCGGTGGGATCGGCACCCCGTGCGCGGCATATCGGCGGGTCGCGGCGGGGCCAGCGGCGAAGATCACGTCGAACATGGCGTGGGTCGGGTTGTACGACGTTGGCTTGTCGGAGTCGCCGTGGCCCAAGAAGACATGGGTCAGGTGCTGAAATCGGACCAGGTAGCCGTTGCCTGACGAGGCATTGACGTAAAACGCTGCCTTCACCGAAGGCTGAAGCAGCGCTTCGAGGTCCGATATCCGCCGAGCCTCCACCACCGGCACGTCGGTGAGCTCGGCCAGGGCCTGCGCCGGAAGGGCATGCCGAGTGATCACCAGGAAGCGGCGACCGGCCCGCTTCAGGTACGGCAGCCACATCGTGACCTGGTAGGAGCCATCCTCCGGCCATGCGGTGTAGACAACGAACTCCGGCGCGTAATCGGCTACCGCGCGGCCCACCCGCTTAGCGAAGCGCCGGGTGGCCTGGATCCGAGCTCGACCACCCACAGCGACGACTGCAGCAGGCACGGCGGCGACCAGGCACACACCGACCCAAATCCACGATGAACCTCCGACTGCGGCCAGAACCAACCCGGTCGCACTGGCAACCAGACCAGCGCCGACGACAGCCGTACTGAGGTCTTGAGCAGGCTGAGCTCTCCGGACACCGGGAAGGTGGGCGACCACGGGAACCTGGAAGCTTGCCACCCGCCCCAGCAGTGGCTCCGCGGCGATCACGCCACTCAGCAGAAGGACTGCCAGCCCGGTCGGTAGTACCGCGGCTCGCCCGACGTCTGCGGTGTACAGAGCGACAGCCGCACCGGCCGCCACGAGACACCGCGGCGCCATAGCGGTGCCGAGCAGCAAGACGTCGGCCAGGCGCCATCGCGAGGCAGTACGGAGTGCGGCACCGAGCACGGCGAGGCCGAGAGAGCTCAAGGCGAGCCCTGGGGCATGGTTGAGCGCGGCGATGGTGCCGAGGGTGGCAAGGACGGCAGTCAGCACGTCGCCCGCCAGCAGAGCCCCGCGACGCAGAGGCAGGTTGCGGCCTGCTTCGGTCGCTGACGGCATCGACAACATCCTCATTCGATGGGCAGCGGTGCTGACGATCCGCTACCGCTGGCAAGACGGCCCGAGTCTAATGGCGCCTCTGTGGCGCGGCCCTTTTCTACGCCCAGCGAGGTGAGATATCTAAGGCATACTGTCCGCGTGGTCGGGCGGGCAAGGCTGTCGAGCACCGCAGCGCGGCGTACTGTCCGCGACCTGATGGCCCGGTCACGGCGGATCGCGCCGGCTTTGTTCTTGCTCGCTGCGGCCGTCGCGATCTGGCGCTCCGGCCCAGCCGGACTCGCCCTCCTGCTGCCCGCCATTCCAGCCGCGCTGCGTCCCGATCCGGACCTCAGGCCGTCGTACGCCATTGGCTTACCTGGCGTCCCCGACGGACCACCCGTCAAGTCGAGGGTGCCCGCGCGGCTCTACTCGGCAGTCGGCATCGGCGGCGGTCTCCTAGCGCTCGTGGTCGCCGCCCTGCGGGTGCCGGCGATTGTGCTCATCGGGTTGGCGGTGCTTCTGCTGGCCCTCTATGTCATTGCCGCAGATGTGCTGGTGCGCTACTTGACCGGCAATCTCAGGCTGGAGCGCGCCCTGCGGGCGTACGCCCCGACCATTGGGATGGCTTACGCGGGAAAGACGGGCGGCTCGTGGCAACTACGGATGTGGGAGCCGTACCTGCTCCGCTCCGGCGAGCGCTGCGTGATCATCAACCTGCATTCGAAGTACGTCGAGCGCATCCTCACCGGCCAGCCACCCCTGCGATCGCCATTCGTGCAGCTGGGCTCCCGCGGCGCGGCGCACCTCCGCCAGGTTCTTGTGCCGAGCCTCCGGACGCTCTACTACGTCCAGAACGCCTCAGCAAACCTCGGCTTTCTCAAGCACCGACACATCACCCACGTCTGGCTCAACCACGGCGATTCCGACAAGCCAGCCGCGTTCCACCCGCGCCATGCCGATTATGACCGGCTGGTCGTGTCGGGTCAGGCGGGCATCGACCGGTATGCCCGTCACGGCATCGCGGTCCCGGCCGAGAAGTTCGTCATCCTCGGCCGTCCACAGGCGTCGGACATCGAACCTGCTCGGGGCCCCATCGCCGAGCAAGCCCCCCTGAAGGTCCTCTACGCCCCGACCTGGCAAGGGATCAACCCGGAGGTCGACTTCTCGTCGCTCAGCCGCGGCCCCGACATCGTGCGGGGTCTGCTCCGCCGGGGAGTGACGATCGTCTTCCGCCCGCACCCTCTGAGCTATAACAAGCGCAGCTACCGCACCATCGTGCGCGCCATCGGCAAAGTCCTGGGTGCGGACAAGAAGCGGACAGGCCGCGAGCACATCTGGGGCCAGCAGGCCGACAAAACGTGGAGTGTCGTCGACTGCGCCAATCACGTCGACGCTCTCATCTCTGATGTCTCCAGCGTCGTGTCGGACTTCCTTCAGTCCGAGAAGCCTTACGCCATGACGTCGATGCGAGCCTCGATCGAGGAATTCCGCAGGGAATACCCGGTGGCCCGAGGCGGATATGTGCTTCTGGGTGACCTGTCGAATCTCGAGGATGTGCTCGACCAGATGCTCGGAACGGACCCACTGGCCAACGCCCGGTCCGAACTCAAGCGCTACGTCCTTGGCGACTTCACCGACGGTGAGTCGGCCGAGGCATTCGCCGCTTTCGTCCGCGAGCTGGCCGGTGAGCCAGCTGAGGTTGTGGCGCCGTCAAGGCTCCGGGCGGTGACCGCCCGGAGCTGAGCGCGCCTGCAGCCGACGCGGCGCCGGAAAGTCGAAATCAACCGCTCACGATGTCCTGTTGTAACCTCGTCGCCGAGTGGCGGGGGTCATCGACGGGCGAGCGCCCAAGCAACGAACGAGGTCAGCATGTCGACAAACGTCCGCAGCACGGCTGCCCGTCTGGCGCGCCAGGCGCTGGACAGGATGCCACCGAGACTGCAATATCTGGCGCGGCGGGGCGCTCGCCAATCTCGGATGCTAGGTCGGCGTTTCGGTCGCCGATCTCCCCTGGTCAGCCTGATTGTCCCCGTCTACGGTGTGGAGCGCTACCTTCCCGCTTGCCTGGACAGCCTGATCGAGCAAACGCATCCCCGGCTACAGATCATCCTGATCGATGACGGGTCCCCGGATCGATCGATCGACATTATGGAGGCGTACGCACAGCGAGACTCCCGAATCGAGATCATCCGCCAAGCTAATGCCGGTCTAGGCGCGGCCCGCAATACCGGCGCGCGGGCCGCCCGCGGCGAGTTCCTGATGTTCGTGGACTCCGACGACACACTCGAGCTGGATGCCGTCGAAACCTACGTCCGCAGTTTGCGGCGTACCGGCTCCGATTTCGCGGTCGCGTCCTACCAGCGACTGAGCTCGGCCGGCACCTGGCCGGCTGCTTGGTGGATCCGCGCAGCGCACCGCCTGTCCCGGCCAGCCGTGACGCTTCGCGAGTACCCCGATATCCAGGTCAACGCCGTGGCGTGGAGCAAGTGCTATCGCCGCAAGTTCTGGCAACGCAACCAGATGACCTTTCCGGTTGGCGTGCTCTACGAGGACCAGGCGGTGTCCTCGCGTGCGTATGTGCGAGCCTCATCCTTCGACGTCTTGCCCCGCGTGTTGCACAACTGGCGCGTTCGCGACGATCGCACCTCCATCACCCAGCAGGCCGCCGAGGTCAAGGATCTTCGGGCGCGGCTGGATGCGGCTCATGCATCGCTGGCGGAGCTGGACCGGCCAGGGTTCGAGAGGCCACGCGAGGTGCGGCTCGCTCACTACCTCAGCAACGACTTTCCGCTGTCGATCAAGGCGGCCCAGCACGGCAACGACGAGTTCTGGGAGATGCTGCGGGATGGTCTCACCAAGCTCACGGCGGAGATCACTCCCAGCGTCTGGGAGAGAGTGTCCGCTCAGAATCGCGTCGCCACCGAGCTGGTCATCGAGGACAAGCGCGCCGACGTCGAATGGTTCATGGGCCTGGGTCACAGCAATCCGAAGAGCTCACCCACCGTTACCCGCGACGGCCGGGTCTATCTGGACACCCAGGTCCGCCACGCGCTCGGCATGCCGCTGACCGACCCACTGCTCGCCCTAGCCGACCACCAGCTCGGACTGATCACTGCCACCCGACGGGCCCACTGGACTGCCGACGGCAGGCTGGAGATTGAGGGCTGGGCCTACATCGACAACCTGAGCCTGGCTGACGTAGGTACCACCATCCGTGCCTGGTGCCAGGAAATCGACGGTCTACGTCAAGTCCCCCTTGAGGTACAACCTCGCCCGACTGTCGAGGTCACTGCCGCGTCCAAACACCGCTACGCCGACTACGAGAAGTCCGGCTTTGTCACCTGGGTAGATCCGCACGTGCTGTGGGAGCGCCATCGGTCCGCAGATCGCGTGGACTGGCAGCTGATGATCGAGGTGACGTCGGCCGGCATCACCCGCGACGGTCTGCTTCGCGGCATCGACAGCTCAAGCTCCGCTGGACGCCTAGCGGCACACTTCTTCGGCAGTCACCAGGCCGTCCCCCGCTACACCGGACGTGATGGCTTCGCCATCGCCATCACCCCGATCCGGTGCACCCTTGATGAGGCACGAGTCGAAGACCGAACGTTGAGCGTTGCCGTCTCCGGCACGGACGGCTTCACGCCGTACGAATTGGAACTTCGCGATCCGGCAGCCGATTTCTGGGTCCGCGAGCCGCTCCGTCGGTTGCCCAACAACAAGGGTGACGGCAGTCTGGTCATTCCAATCTCGATGCCGGACGGGAGCGTCGAGTTGGCCAGTTCGGCATGGACCGCTCGAGTCGTTTCGCTAGCCGGCACCCGGGCGCCGGCCGCGGTGGTCGCCGACGGCGCGATCACCTTTCCCCCAGCGACCACCCCCTACCCCGGCCGTACGCTCCACCGGAATCTCTGCATCTTCGACGAGCCACGAAGCGTCTGGGTCGAGTCGGCGATCGTCGATGAGGACGGTGTGCTGCTGATCAGCGGCGGACTCGTCGGCGTTGTGGCCGAACGCTTGACGTTCTCAGTGGCAGCGCCGCGGGCCCAGGCGGCGGCCACAGCGACGGCGAGTGGGCCGGGCCGGTTCCAGGTCGCCATGTCATTGCGCCACGATCCCTGGCAACTAGGACCGACCGTGTTGCCAGTCGGAATCTACTTGCTGCAGTGCACTGAAAGCGCCGGAGGAAGGGCGACGGTAGCCGTGCCTGTTCATGCCGAGCAGGCGGTGATTGACACCCTCCCGGGTTTTTTTGCCACCGGCAACCTGCGGGGCCATCTCCGGCTCGCCAAACCGGACGGACTTCAGCTGGTGCTGGAGGCGCCGCTCACGGACGACGAGCGGGGGGCTCGACAGCAGGAGCGCCTGCAGCTCGCACTCAAGAGCCGCTTCTCCAGTCCCGACTACGAGCACGGTTCAGTGCTCTTCCGGTCCTACTTCGGCGAAGTCGCCGCGTGTAATCCCCTGGCGGTACATCACGAGTTGCGCCGCCGCGGCACCCAACACAGGTTGTACTGGGCCGTGGCGGATTACTCTGTCGCGGTACCGGAAGGTGCCATCCCCGTTCTCCATGACAGCGCCGAGTGGTATCGACTGCTGCACGAGGCGCACTTCTACATGGACAACATGCACCAGCCGATGTATCACAAGAAGCCGGCGCATCAGATTCAGATCCAGACATTTCACGGCTACCCGTTCAAGCAGATGGGACTATCGCACTGGGCGTGGCAGAACCGGGACAAGGTCCACATCCAGTCCTACCTGGACCGAGCCAAGGATTGGGACTACCTAATCTCGCCCGCGACGTACGGAACCAAGGCGCTCTGCCATGAGTTCGGCTTCTCGAACGAGGTACTGGAGATCGGTTATCCGCGCAACGATGTCTTGTTGAGCGCGGAAGCATCACAGATTTCAGCCAGCGTGCGGGAACGGCTCGGCATCGGTCCCGAACAGACCGTGTTGCTCTATGCGCCAACGTTCCGCGATGAATTGGCCCAGAACGACTTCAAAGCCTCGATGGTCGACTTCCTGGATATACCGCGCCTGGCGGCTGCGCTCGGTGACAGCTTCATGGTGCTGGTCCGCGGCCACGCCTTCAACGCCCGGGTCGAGGCTCGAGTGGGATCCCGCGGCAACGTTCTCGATGTCACCGACTATCCCAACGTGGCCGACCTGTGCCTGGCGTCCGACGCGGCGATCTTGGACTACTCGTCGCTGCGCTTCGACTACGCGTTGACCGGCAAGCCGATGATCTTCATGGTGCCAGATCTTGATCAGTACACCGAGACGTCGCGAGGATCCCTGTTCAGCTACGAGCCCACCGCGCCAGGGCCGCACCTCAAGACCACCACGGACGTGGTGAGTGCCGCTCGCGATCTGCCCGCTGTGCGACGCAACTACGCCGACGCCTACGCGGCCTTCACAGCGGAATTCCTTGATCTTGACGACGGGCATGCCACAGAGCGACTGGTCGACCGGGTATTCATCCGAGACGGCCTGGCCTAGCGTCCTGAAGTGTCTATGTCACTCAGTGTCGGCGAGTAGGGCATCGACAGCCCGCTCGGCCGCGTGCCCGTCATCGAGATAGTTGAACTTCTGCCGCCAGGCGGCGTAGCGCTCGGCATAGGACAGCTGGACTACATGGAGGTCGTGTATTGCCTCAATGACCTGGTCGGTCGTCTCGAGAACAGGCCCGGGAGCGTGGTCGGGAAGCGAGAAGTAGGCCCCTCGCAGTTCACCCGTGTAGCGGCTGAGGTCTGGCGCGAAGAAGATCAAGGGCTTCCCCGTGACGCTGTAGTCGAACATCGCGGACGAATAATCAGTGATCATCACATCGGACACCAGATACAAGTCGTTGACGTTCGGATAGAGGGTCACATCGATCAATCCCGGATGCTGGAGGGTGGAGTCGTGGCGCACGGTGTTTGCGTGGCCACGCACCAGCAACCGCGCCTTCCCACCTAACCCGTTCAGGAGTCGATCGAAGTCCAAGCCTCGGTAGACGACCTTGTCGTCCTCGCGCCAGGTCGGGAGATACAAGACGGCAAGTTCGTCCGGGCGCAACCCGATCCGGTCGCGCAATGTCCGCAACACATCCGTGTCCACAGGCTGGGCCAGCACGTCATTGCGCGGGTAGCCAATCTCCAACATTTGATTCTCGAACCCGTAGGCGCCTGCGAAAATCTCCGCGCTGTAGTGGTTCTGGGCGATCAACTGGCTCCACTGGTCGACCTCGCGCTTGATCTTCGCCGCGTATCCCGGGCGCTCGCCCCTCCCGAGCCGGTCCAGTCCCATCGCCTTGTACGGAGTCCCGTGCCACGTTTGCTGGACGCGCTGGTACGGCCGTCGGCGGAACGCGCCGGACATCCAGTAATTTGTGACCAGCAAGCGGGATGTGGCCAAGACGTTCCACCACTCGGCGGTGTGGATCAAGATCGGGATAGCACCGTCTGGCACCTCGACGAAGCAGTCGGCGACGCCCCAGTAACGGGTGACGTCTGGACGTCGACGGACCAGCTCGTCATGCACCGCCCTCGTCTGGTCGAAGGCACTCTTGCCCGCCCAGCTCTCGAAATAGGCAGCAGCGGCCGGTGCCGATGGAATGCGTCGGTATCTCAGTCGCAGTTGGCGACGCGCATACGCTCCGGTTTCGGCGAATGGTCGCGGTGCTCCCATGCGGACATGAAGGCGTCCACCCCGGTCAGCCTCCAACTGCACCTGGTGTGACGGCGTCCAGATCACGTCCGGCAGCCGATCCAGCAGATCCTGGGAAGGTTCGGCCGCGACGTCCCCCGCCGTACGCACTCGGTAGGCGCCGGAACGAAGCGGTCGTTCACTCGTTGCCCAAGTCTCTTGATGCACGAGCGGAAAAACGGCCGTGAATTCTCGGCCGGAGCTTTCAAAGTCCAGAGCCCGGACAGCTACCCGCCCGCTGTCCAGTGTGAGGTTCGCCAACGCGTCCTGATCGCCGTGGTAGCGCCCACGGATCTTCAACGCAGCAGACTCGGTCCTGAGGAGCTCGACGTCGTCCAGCAGCGGTCGGGGCGTGGCGACATCGAAGCGCACCACTCCACTAGGTGCGTTACGCACGGAGCACCGTGGCTCTCCCGGATACGTCCGGACCAGTCCGCGACCACCCTCCCCCGACCAATGCACCCGTCGGGCGACACGGTCGTCAAGAACGGAGAGGTACCACCGCTGGCGCCTCACCGGGCCCTCAAGGGAGCTGCTGCTCAGCAGAGAAGCCGCATCAACCCGGACAGCCAAGTTATGGCCGTCGGCAGAAAGCGGGACTTCCCGTTCTTCGCCCGCGTCATTTCGCAGCAGCGCCCGGCTGGGCTGGAAATCGCCGACGATCCGCAACCGCAGGTTCGCTGATTGGTCGGTGAGGTCCACCGCGACAGCGGCCACCGTGCGTCGCGCCGTCGTCAGCGTAAGACGGCCATTCGCCTCCCAGTTGGGGCGTACCAAACAACCGCCGACATCCTGTGCGCCGAGCTGACCGGCCGAACCCCACCGGAAGCGGCGGGAGAACGAGGCCCGATCTGACCGTCCCTCGCGGTTCAGCACAACGTTCACCGACCAGGTGCGGTTGAAGGTCGCATCCGCTCGCTCGGAGCCGATCAACTCGGTCGCAGCCAGACGTGCCCGAAAGGCTGCCCCGGAGTGATCGCGCGTCGCATCTCCGGCGACCGTGTTGACGAGCTCCGAGGACTCGCGGATCACCTCGAACTGCGCCGATCGACCACCAGAGGACGAGGCGAAGATTCTCACGTCAGCATCGTCAGGCCAGCCGACGTGATAGGCCCAGCCCGAGAGTTCCAACACGGAGTCGTACCACCGAACTGCCCGGAGGTAGGCCACCAGCTCAGGAGAGTCTGACGGGACGGGTTGCAGCGATTGAGTCGACCTGGCTGACGGCCCCGACACGAATCCGCGGATCCGTCCGCCCACCCCGACGATCTTCTCTCCAACCCGACCAAGACGTCGAAGGACTGCAGCAACGCGCCTGGACAGTGCTGGAGCCGTCAGACGCCGAGCGGAGACTTCACGGCGGATGGTTGACACACGATTCACGAGGCGCGAAGGGATGTCTGTGCCCGCGCTGACATGCTCGAACTCTACAGCGACGGCCTTGCCGAGACGGCTATCGTGTGGGCTTCGACCCGGAACCAGCCAGCGAAGGGAGCGGGCTGTTGGCCGCCGCCTCGGAACCGACGCTCATCGAGCTCTATCGCCATCGTGTTGACGCCGCCCAGGATGCTGCCTCAGACGTTGATCTTGAGCTTCCGGTCCTCGACCAGAACGACTGCTCGGGACCGGATACGGGGACTCAGGCCGACGATGGCGAAGAACAACGGCGTCGTGGCGGTTACCGAAGCCTTCGGCGGGCCGAGGAAGCGGCGGTCGTCGACCTTCAAGCGGTGCTCGACCGCTGCCCAGCGGGCAATGTTGCCGTCCTCGTGGACGATCGGCCCAGCGCACTGCCCCAGCTCGTCTCACTGGCTTACCCATATTCAGATCTACGCGAGTTTCACGCCGAGACGGAGAAGGGGCGCCTCCACGCGGAGCTGGCGGCGTGGGCTCCCTACGACCTGATCCTCGTTGATGCGGCTAACTCGTCGAACCACGCTGCTCTGTTCCGCAACGTCTTCTCTCATCTGAAACCTGGCGGCACCTTCTTCGTCCGGACGTTTCGAACGACGAACTGGTCCTCCGACGTACGACCGTACGACCCGCACCTGTGGCCGGTGCTGGCGAAATTGATGCCGGTCCGCGGTGTGGTCGAGGAACCGACGTTGTCCTGGACGCAAAGAGACCGCATCAACATGGCCGACGCCGTCGGGCGAATGGTTATCGACGAGGACCACCTGATCCTCACCAATCGAGTCGCCCGTTACGCCAAACTGCGCGACGAACAAATGAACGCCATTCTCGACATCCGAGGGGACGAGGTCGGCGTACTCCTGGAGCGGATGCCCTCGGTCAACTTCAAGTCGCGGTGCGTGCTGCGGCGCAATGCCGAGCTGCTCAAGGGCCATCGTGAGACGTACTCGGTGCCACCCCTATCCATCCGCGAATACCGCCGGGCGGTCTGCCTACCATTCGGCATCGCGGTGCAGGACAACCTCGTCCTCCCGGAGACCTATCGTCACAATCAGTACACCCGGCTGTCGCGCACGTCATTGTCGAGCAAGTCACACTTCTTCACCGACGTTCCACCGCACGAGCCAAGCAGAAGGCTGGACGGACCGTATTTCAACCTGGCCTCTGAGTACCCAGGCCACTTCGGGCACGTCATGTCTGAAGTGGTCTCTCGGCTCTGGGGCTGGGCTCCGGCGAAAGAGCGACATCCTGAGCTCAAAGCTCTGCTCTCACGAACGCGAGGCGGCAAGATGCCTAGCTTCGTGTACGGCGTGCTGGCTGCCTACGGAATCGGTCCGAACGACATCGAACTCTACGGACGCGATGAGGCCGTCGAGGTCGACGTACTGATCGGCGTTACCCCGATGTACTCGATGCCGGATTATGTCCACCCGGGAATAGCCGACGTGTGGTCAACGATCGGTCGCAATCTCGTCACCGAAGCCGATCCTGCCCAGATTCCCGAGCGAATCTTCGTGCTGCGCCCACCGGACTCCGTTCGTCCATGCGGCAACGAGGCCGAGCTGACCGACCGCTTCATTCGGGCAGGCTTCCGCACAGTCCGGCCCGAAACCATGCCCCTTGCCGACCAAGTAGCCCTCTTTCGCGGTGCCGAGGTCATCGCCGGAGTGGCCGGAAGCGCGCTGATGAGTCTGCTGTACTGCGAGACAGGCAAGCGGGTGATTCTGGTCGGCTCGGATACCTACACATCGAGCAACGACTACATGATCGGGGCCGTCAGGGGGCACGAGATAGACCAGGTCCTCTCTGCGGCAGAAATTCGACACCCGCCTGGCGGATGGTCTCGAGAGGCCTTCTTTTCGGGATGGAGCTTCGACTTCGAGCGGGAGGGACCGTTGCTAGACCTGGTGTTGGCCGACCTCGACGACCCGAACCCAGACCAGCTTGCAGCCGCGTACACCAGGTTTCGCAACGCCAGTCCTGGGGCTGACTCGGACTTGGTTCCCGGAGCCAAGGCGAGACCTCAAAAGTCTCGACTGGAACGAGCGGCGATCCGGATCGTCAAGCCGCATGTCGGACCGAGGACGTGGGCCCGCCTAAGGTCGCTGCGCCGGAGCTAAGGCGCCAGAAGTGCGTCCGCGGCGCGGACCGAGGCCTTCCCGTCATCCCAAGCGTTGAATTCTTGCCTCCAGGCCTCGTACCGCTCGGACCACTGCTGCCTGATCGTTGCACTGTCGGCGACGGCGTCGGCGAGGTCCTCCATCGAGGTCAGCATGGGCCCGGGGGCCCGATCTTTCAGCTCGAAGTAGACGCCGCGCTGCTCGTTCATATAGCGCTCATAGTCCGGCGTGAAAAACAGCAGTGGCTTCTCGGTGACGGTGAAGTCGAACATGACCGAGGAGTAGTCGGTGATGCACAGATCAGAAGCACAGAACAAATCTGAGGCCTCAGGATAAGACGTGACGTCGATCACGCGAGCAAGGCTGAGTTCGGCGTTCCGGCGCAAGGTGTTCGCATGCCCCCGAGCCAAGATCATGAACCCGTCGCCCAATCGCTCCGCGAGCTCCGCTAGATCCAGGTCGTTCGGGATGGAGCTCCGGTCGTCGCGCCAGGTCGGCGCATAGAGCAGCGCCTGTTGGCTGGGCCCAATACCCAGCAGCGAGCGCAGCTGGGTTCGCATGGCGGCCCCGGCGTCGGCGGTGAGGATGTCGTTCCGCGGATAGCCGGACTCGAGCACCTGACCGGAGTAGTCGTAGGCACGCCGCATCAGGTCGACGCTGTAGGCGTTCTCCGCCAGCAGCAGGTCCCACCGCCCACTCTCCTTCTGCACGGACCGGACGAATGATGAGCTGTCGCGCGCCTTCCATCGGTCCAGGCCGAGCAGCTTGAGGGCGGTGCCGTGCCACGTCTGCATCACCCGCTGGTGCGGCCGGTGCCGGAAAGTGTCATGCAGCCAGTCGTTGGTGACCAGGTATCTCGCTTGATGGCGGACCCGCCACCACTCGGCGCTGCGGATCGTCACTGCGGTGGCCTGGGCGGGAATCGGAACCGACAGATCCTTGACACCCCAGTAGAACCGAAGTCCGGTCTCTCGCCGACGGATCTCGTCGAAGATCGCTTTCGGGTTGCAAGCGCAGAACTTGCCGATGAAGCTCTCGAAGTAGATTGCGTCTTCGACCCCGACATCGCCAGGTCGGTGGTAGGTGGCGCGGAGTTGCTTGGCGGCGTAGGCGCCGATTTCCTTCAGTCGCCTGGGATCGTTGATGACCAGCCAGAGACCGCCGTCAGGGTGATTCTCGATCCGCACGTTGAACTGATCCGGGAACTCCCATCGGTACAGCGTCGTGATCGCCGACGTCGAGACGAGGCCGTGCTGCTGGTTGCCCCGAGAGTCCACCAGCCACAGGCGATACTCCCCAGGAATCGGTGCCAGTCGCGCGTTGCCCCACATGTCATCGCGCAGGAGCGGGATGGAGACCGCGAACGTCCCATTGACGAGATCTGCGGTTGCCGACGGCGTGTCTCGGGGACCCCTCAGCTCAAACTTGACTGGACCGCTCCATTGCCCCGCCAACGATCCGGACAGCACCAGTCGCGGGTCGGACTGGGAGACCAAGTGGATCTCGTCGACCTGCACAAGACGATCGACCGTTGCGAGTTGAAGACCGCCGCGCCGATCAGCCGATACCTGTACCGCGGTTGTGGTCGCCCCGTGGACTTTGACTGCGGGATGGTCCGCCAGAACCGGATGTGGCGCTTCGCTGTGCGCGTCGGCCCACACGAGCTGGCAGGGCGCTGCCCCCGTCAGCTCACTCAACGGGATCCGAACGGTTTGCAGGCGCTTTCCGGGATCAAGGACAGCAAGGCTTCGACCGTCCGGCATTCGTGACAGCCCGGTCGGCCGAGCCTCACCGATGCTCCGCAGATACAGCGCCATGTCCTGGCCGGTGACTTCGACCGCCGCGGTGACAACGCCGGTCCTGCGGACGCACAGAACCAGACCAACGTCCTTCCGCCACGTCGGCGCGACCCAGGACTCGGCGTTGAGCGCCTGTCCAGGAATCCGGCCCGCAGATCCCCATCGGTAACGCTTGGTCAGCGGTGTCCGATGCCGCTCGCTGCTGTACTCGAGCTCGATCACGACGCCGAATTCGACCATTTCGCCGTGCCGCCTTGCTTTTCGCGGAAGGGCCTTCAGGACGTCAGCCAAACCCGTCGAGGTGAACGTGGCTGTCCAGGCGGTGGTGGACAGATCCTCCGCCGGCGAGGAGAAGGCGTTGACCTCGAAATCCTCGCGCTGGACGACCGTCGATTCCCACGCGACATCTATTCCGCTGCTCGTGGCGTAAACCCGCACCGCACTCTGCTTATAGTCACGGCCAGGCAGGTAACTCCAGCCCTCGAGACGAAGGTCACCGCTGTCCGTCCAGACGCAACGACGCAATGCGGCCACGACATCGGGCGACGTCGAGTCGGCCGGCCGGGCCACCAGCGACGGCGTTGAACGCCGGCCGCGTTGTCCCATTCGCTCCAGCCGCCGACGCACCTTCCCGAGTGCCCTTCGCGCAGCAACTGTGGCGGTGGGCGCGGCAATCCCTTCGGACCCCCGGGCCATGGCTGGCACTTTACAGCGGGCTGCGGGTGGCTGATGGCTATTGTGTCGACATTCGCCGCCAGCCGAGCGACGCCAGGAGATGTCGAAGCACCGTGAGGAGTGCCATGAGGTCCAGAGTCGGCGCCGAGTACCGGCGCCGGGTCCACCCCGCCCTTCGCGCGCGAATCCGACGGTTGCGTACGCCTGCACCACCACGCCAAGAACGATGCGTGACTATGGTGGTCACCAAGGTTGACGGGCGGCCGGATGAGGTTCGCTCGTGTTTGGACAGTGTGGTTCGAAGCTCCTACCGCAACACCGAGATCCTCGTGTTGATCGACCGGGCCAGTCGCTCCATTGCCGCGGTGCTGCGATCCTATGCTCGGTGGGACCCGCGTATCAGGATCGTCGACCAGCCGGTCGGGTCGCCTCCCAGCCCCCCATCAACACTGCCCAACGGCCATTACCTGATGGTGATCGAGGCTTCTGAGCGCTTGGAAAAAATGGCGGTGGCGAGATTGGTGAAGGTGCTCCGGCTGAGTGAGTCGGACTTTGCCGTGGCGCTAGATGACCAGGGGTCCGACGAAGCGTCGTGGATGTCTGCCGACTCGGCACGGCTGGACGGCATGAACTGCGTTGGCCTGACGATCGCGACGTGTCCAGATCACCCGGCCGCCGACAGCATGAGCGGCAAGCTCTTCCGCCACGAATTTCTGACCGACCTCGGCTGGACCGTCAACGTGGCGCCGACCATCGACCAACGCCACCTCGTGGACCGGGCGTACCGGTGGGGCCGCTTCGACCTGGTGAACGCATCTGGTCCTCTGGTCGCACGACGTTGATGTGTCTTTAGTCCTGTCCACGACGCAAGAGTCACAATGAGCTCAGCAGGCTCCTGAGCGGCCCTTCGTTGCGCGCGAAGTCGAACTCCCAGCTCGAGTAGAAAGCTTCCTGGAGCCAGCCACCGGGAGGGTGGGGAATGTCCGGGAGGGACCAGAAGTAGTGAACCGTGATGTCGCGAAGACAGCTGAATAGATGCTCGTTGCGCGCGGTGTACGCCTCATGGCTGAGCACGATGAGGGTCTGCATCTTTCTGGCGTAGATCATGTTGAAAAGAGCAGAACCACCGAATCCAGCGATCACGGTTGCGTTCGCGAACAGGCCTGCTTGAACGCCGAGGTCGAGGGTCTCCGGATAGATCACCGTGAAACCGTGCGCCTCGAAGACGCGCTCGACGTCAGCTGCGTTACGGCAGACGCGTCGCTTCCAGCGCGAAGTCCGGGACACGAAAATCCGGTCGTACGTCGGCGTATGTCCGTCGATCAAGCCCTCGGCCAATCGCTGCCACACCCCGGTGATGTCTGGATGCACGTAATGCGGAAGGTGGTTGTGCCACATGGGCGAGGCTGACACCACTGACTCGAGGTAAACCGGATCATTCAATGCCACGATGTCCTCGGCTGCAATGCCGTAGCCCTGCAGTATGTACCGTTCCAGCGCCGTCGCAGCCTCCCGTGGTCGCCTGGCGTGAAAGACCGCCTTCAGATCAGGGAACGCCCGTTTTGCCTCGGCCCAGCCCCACAAACGGGACACGAGCTCGGTCATGACGTGTCCGAAGTGCCCGGGAAATGTCGACTCGATCTGGTAGAAGGTTCCGGACAGGGTTTCGGTTGGCCGCCGATCAAAGGGGACGCGGGCGAAATCCGCCGAGACGTTGATCAAGCGAAGATTGCCCGGATTGGGCTGGAGGTGGTGGCGAAAGGAATCGGGCAGCACGGACGAATCGGTGTACATCAAGGTGTTGCCTGCCAGCGCGACGCGACCCGCGTAGTGGCGCAGCCACAAGGTGGGGTATTCGACCCGCGTCGGCAACGCGGGGATCGGAACAGCTGACTCATGTGAGATCACGGTCGCCCCACAATCGAAGCCTCCGGCGATCCGTCGCGCCAGGACCCCGACCTCCAGGTCCGGTTCACGGACAGCCAGCACCCGGTTGGTCTCGGCGTCGCGCAGCTTCAGATAATGATCTTGTTGCTTGTGCAGAAGCACGAAATCCCGGCCGGCCGACAGCAGCGCCGTGGACTCGGACCGCTCCATGACCGCGGAGTCCCTTGCGGCGCCGGAGAGTCGATCGGCGTCACCAGCGGCATGGGACTGGCAGAGCCGCCCAGGGTCGAGGAGGGAACCGATCCATTCACTTGCCCGGCCCCCGAAGGCGCCACTGTTCTTCCGAGGGAACCTGACGGCATAGCAGCCGCCGGACCGGAGATGGAATAGCCGCCGCTGCAACGCCTCGGGATAGTCAGCCGGGTCGCCCGCAAGATCAACGAACACATCGATCGGGCCCAGCAACTTCAGGTGCCAGTTGAGATGCTCGGCGGACTGTGCGACGTGATGGGTGATCGACATGTCGGCCAGCTGCCATTCCGATCCGATGGCGGCCGAGATGACGTGCAACCGGTCAGAGCGGAAAGGGGTCAGCCACGCCGCGACGGTCGATCGCCGAAGCCTTCCCGGCAGGACCACGACCGTACGATCCGCCGCCGCTGGAAGCGCCACCAGTTGTCGGTGCAACGGATGGTCCTCGACGCCGGCAGACGACCGCTGCTCCGCCGGGCGAGCTGTCGGCGGATTCACCGATTCAGTGGACTTCCTCGATTGAACGGCGGCCATGCAGCCGAAGATTACGCGGGTGCCGCCATGGGCAGCGGGCCGACACAGCGGACGTCCGACGGTAGGCTGCGGCAGTGGCTCTGCGGAACGTGGCGGTGGTTCTGGCTGGCGGCACGGGGACCCGGGTCGGTCTCAGCATTCCCAAGCAACTGATCAAGATCGCCGGTAAGCCGATCATCGAGCACACGATCGCCGCCATGCAGCAGTCGCCGCTGATCGACGAGATTGTCGTGATGATGGCGCCGGGCTACCTCGATGAAGTGCGGGAAATCGTCCGCCGCGGCGACTACGACAAGGTCAGTCGAATTCTGGAGGGAGCCGACTCCCGGAACGACACGACCGCTGCTGCGCTCGCAGCGCTCGGGGAAGAGGAGTGCAACGTGCTGCTGCATGACGCCGTACGCCCCCTCGTGTCCCAGACGATCATCGCGGCGAACGTCGATGCCTTGCAGACCTACTCCGCCGTCGATACCGCAATCCCGTCGGCCGACACAGTGATCCAGGTAGCGCCCGGTGACGGGCGGATGGCCGATGTCCTTCCCCGTCACCTGCTGCGCCGCGGCCAGACGCCCCAGTCCTTTCGGCTGTCGACGATTCGAGCTGCGTACGCGAACGCCGCCTCCGACCCGAAATTCACTGCCACGGACGACTGCACGGTGGTGTTGCGTTACCTGCCAGAGGTGCCGATCGCCGTGGTTTCTGGTCACGAACGCAACATGAAGGTCACCGAGCCGATCGATGTCTACATCGCCGACAAGCTGTTTCAGCTCACCTCGGCCGACACGCCCGCCGCGCTGACCGAGAAGGATTATCGGCAGCGGCTCACCGGGAAGACGCTGGTGGTCTTCGGCGGCTCCTACGGCATCGGGGGCGACATCGCCGCTCTGGCCAGTTCGTACGGTGCGACGGTCAAGACCTTCTCTCGATCCTCGACCGGAACCCATGTGGAGCGCCGCGCCGAGGTTGCCGGGGTTGCCGCCGAGGTCGTGGCCGAAACCGGCCAGGTTGACTTCGTGGTCAACACTGCCGGTCTGCTGCCCCGCGGTGAGCTGGCGGAGACCAGCGAGGAAACGATCTACTCCGCGACTGACATCAACTATCTGGCGCCGATCTTCATCGCGCAGGAGTTCTATCCGCAGCTAGCCAAGTCGAACGGGTCGCTGCTGTTGTTCACTTCCTCCTCCTACACTCGGGGCCGTTCCGGCTACTCGCTGTACTCCTCGGCCAAGGCCGCCGTGGTCAATCTGACACAGGCGCTGGCCGACGAGTGGTCGACCTCAGGCGTTCGGGTGAACTGCATCAATCCCGAACGCACGGCTACGCCGATGCGATCGCGCGCCTTCGGCACCGAACCGGCCGGAACGTTGCTGTCCTCCGAAGAGGTGGCCCGCAGGTCGCTCGACGTGCTGCTCTCCCAGCAGACTGGAGCCATCATTGACATCCGCCGTGATGAAGGGCCAGCTGCGCTGGGTAACGGATAGCCGCGGCGTTGGAACTATCGATCCAGCTGCAGGCGTCTCCACCTTCGGATGGTGAGCCAGACCAGCACGGCCGCCGTTGGCGCGACGACACTCAGTTGAAGCGGTGAGACCACCGAGAACAGGTCTGGACCGACCGTCGTCGCCCACAAGCCGACAGTCGCGAACGGAAACCAGCCGCCAGCGCCAGCAATTGCCGCGACCTGAGCCAGAACGACAACGCCGATAACAGTGGCGATCCCTGGAAGCAGTCCGCGGCCCAGACTTGCGGCCAGGCCGGCCGCCAAAGCCAGCGCGGCGGTCAGCACGCACACCCCGAATTGTCGACCCAACATGGCGACGACGGCTGGGTTCGGCACACCGAGATCAAGGCCAAGCCCGCAGCCCAGGAGGGCGATAACCAGGCCCGCGCTGACCGTCAGGCTCCAGAAGCCGAAGACGACGATCTTGGCGCCGGCCACCTGGCCGCGCGTGACTGGTAGGGCAAACAGGCCGCTGATGGTGCCGTCGGTGAATTCCCGCCCGAACGACCACGCCAGCACGACACCAAACCCGATCAGCCCACCGACGGCGGTGATCTGAGCGGCCGCGCTGAGCAGCGCCGTCCAGCCGCCCACAGCGATCACCGGGCCTAGCTTGGCCGCCGCCTGGGGGTCGCCGTGCTCGGCGGCTAGCAGCATGACCAGACACATGATGGCAATGCCGCCGACCAGCATCACCGCCGCAACCCGTGGCACTGGCGCCCGCCGGAATTTGCGTGTCTCGGTCGCCAGCGCCGTCCAGAAGAGGGCACCCGACGCTAGGTCAGCACCGCTTCCCGAATCAGTCGCAGTCATGCTGCTTGGCTGCTGTCGGCGTAAACGAGGGAGAAGAAGGCCCTCTCGATATCGATGCCGCTCGGGTCGAGACTGCCGATAAGGCGACCTTCATTGATCACCGAAATCCGATCGGCGATTCTGGCCACTTCGTCGAGGTGGTGGCTGGACACCAGGACTCCAGCTCCTGCTGCGGCGCGGTTCAGCAGGGCCTCGCGGAGCGTGATCACGGCGCGCGGGTCGAGGGCATTGGTGGGCTCGTCGAGGATGATCAACTGCGGCTCGTGCTGCAGTGCAGAAGCCAGTCCGAGTCGCTGGCGGTTGCCGAGCGAGAGGTTGCGACTCCGCGTGCCCGCGTAGGACCCGAGGCCGAATTCCCGTACCGCGTCATCGACGACGGTCTCAACCGCGCGACGTGGGACGGCATGCAGCCGGGCACTCAGCCGCAGGTTCTCCCGTACGGTCAGCTCTTGGTAGGCCAGCGGATACTCGACCAGCTGGCCCACCTGCGCCCAGATCGCCGGCGGCGCGGTGTCGATCGGCTGGGAACTGATGGTGATCTTGCCGGCGTCCGGCCGGAGCATGCCCAAGATCAGCCGCAGGAGGGTGGACTTGCCGGCTCCGTTCAGCCCGACCAGGGCATGGATCTCCCCCGGGCTGACGCTCAGATCGATGTGGCGAACGCCGACGATCTCACCGAAGTTACGGCTCACCGCCTGCACAGACAGCCGTTCAGGACCGATCATTGTCGCTCCTCGCGGCCGTCGCGCTCTCGGCATCGTCCTTGCTGCCAAGTAGGGCAAGTACCCGATCCACCATCGGACCCAATTCGCCGTCGTCGCTCGCCGCCCACTCCAGCAGCGCCGCCGTGATCGCGGCCAGCACCGCCGCTGATGCCGCTCGGGCAGCCAGCCGATCGGTGCCGTCCTCCTGGAGCGCAGCGACGATCACCTGCTCGGTGGCTTCGGTGTTCCGCCAGATCGCGGCCCGCAGCGAGGGGGTCTCGGCGGCGATCCGGACCCGCAGCCGCACTTGTGCGCTGGCGGGCTCCGGCACCGCATGCCACGCGGTGCGGACGCCCTGCACAACACGCCGCAGAACATCCCACTCCCTCGGCTGCTGGGCCACGGCCGCCGCAATCAGAGGGTCGTAGGGATCGGCCAGCAGACTCTCTTCCTTGCTCGAAAAGTGCCGGAAGAAAGTCATCTCGCTCACGCCGGCCCGGGCAGCTATCTGCGCAACCGTCGTTTCGTGGTAGCCCTGACTGGCGAAAAGCTCGAGAGCGGCGGCCAGCAGTTGATCTCTGGTGCGTTCGCTCTTGCCCACACCACAATGTTAGTCGCTAACATTCTGGGGTCAACGGTACGCAGGCTCGCTACTGCCCGGCCGATGTCGAGTAGTTCACATTGCCTTCAGGGTTCCAGACCGCTCGGGATCCGATGTCACCCACTCGGTACACCCAAAAGGCCATGACCAAACCAGCGATAACCAGGAGTACGGGCAGGCCGACCTCGATCGCCACCGGCGGCCGGCGCGGCGCCACATTGAGGCGTGACACCACAAGCGAGCTGGCCACCGCATTCACGGTGAATACGGCGACCAAGATCAGGAGCTGGTTTGCCAGTTGCTCGTGCTCCTGGATCAAGTCGCCGACCGGGTTACCAGCCCTGATTCCGAGGGCCTGCTCCAGTTCCTCGCCACTCTCCTTGGTGACGAACGTAGCGCCCAAAGCCCCTACGGCTACCACCGCCAACGGCCACCGCGCCCAGTTGCGTGTCCGGGGATATGCGAACAACAGTGCGAGCAGCGTGGCCAGCGGCAGCACGATGACAACGACGTGCAAAACCAACGCGTGCAGGGGGAGGCCGCCGACCGTATCGAACACTTCGTTCTCCTTCGCTCGGGGCCGATCCACGCCTGAACCGACCAGCGCGGCCATGTCTATCTGGCTAGACGATCCTGAGAACAGGAAGGTTCGCCGGATGCGAAAGGCCCGGGTCTAGGAGATTGCGTCCGAGGCAACGCGCAGATCGTCGACCAGGCTGCCGTACGCCACATCGCGGTCTTCGCCGGTCGCTCGGATCACCGAGGACGGATGCACGGTCGCGAGCACTCGGCGCTCACCCACGGGAGTGGGAAGCTCAAGAACAATCCCTCGCTGCTGCGTCACCCGAAAGCTGGCTCCCAGCAGTGACCGAGCCGCCGTGGCGCCGAGGCAGACGATGAGGGTTGGGTTGACGTTGGTCAGCTCAGCTTCAAGCCAGGGCCGGCAGGCCTGGATGTGCGACACCTGCGGCGTGGCGTGGATGCGGCGCTTGCCCCGCTCCGTGAAGCGGAAGTGCTTCACGGCGTTGGTCACATAGACATCGCCGACCGCAACGCCGGCGTCCGAAAGCGCACGTTGCAGGAGCTTGCCGGCCGGTCCGACGAACGGGATGCCCTGACGGTCCTCAGCATCGCCGGGCTGCTCGCCGACGAGCACCATCGGCGCCCGCGGGTTACCTGCCGAAAACACCACTTGAGTCGCCGGCTCCCACAGCTCGCATCCCTTACACGCGACCGCAGCGGCTCGCAATTCCTCGATATCGGCGTTGGGCGGAACCCACTCGGCGGCGCTCACGCCGACCAGTATGGATTCAGCTGCCGTTGCCGATCGAGCCGGCCCAGGCGGACGGATCATGACCGTGCTGGCGACCCTCGAGCTTGATCACATGCAGCACGGCGTTGATCAACGCCAGGTGCGTGAACGCCTGTGGGAAGTTGCCGAGATGTTGCCCGGTGTGAGGATCGATCTCCTCCGCATAGAGCAGCAGCGGGCCGGCAAAGGACAGCAGCTTGGCGCAGAGCTTGCGGGCCCGCTGATACTCACCGATCTCGCACAGTGCCGAGACCAGCCAGAAAGAGCAGATCGTGAAGCTGCCTTCCTCGCCAGTGAAGCCGTCGTCGGTCTCTTCGACCTTGTAGCGAAGGACGAGTTCATGGACAGTCAGCTCGTCGGCGATGGCCAGCACCGTCTTGCGGATGCGCTCGTCGTCAGCCGGCAGGAACCGGACCAGCGGCGCCAGCAGCAGTGAGGCGTCGAGGGCGTCGGTTCCGTAGTACTGCGTGAAGACGCCCCGCTTGTCGAGGCCGTTGGCAAGGATGTCGTCCTTGATCTCCTGTGCGGCGAGCTCCCACTCAGCCGCCTTTCCCTCCTCACCGGTCATCCGGGCGATCTTTGCGCCACGGTCGACGGCCACCCAGCACATGATCTTGGACGACGTGAAGTGCTTGAGCTCCCCGCGGACTTCCCAGATGCCCGCGTCCGGTTCCCGCCAGTACTTCAGGGCCTGGCTCACCTGCTTGTCGAGAATCGGCCAGATCCGGTTGTCCAGGTGGTTTGCGGCCTTGAAGTGCAGATACACCGAATCGAGCAAGGCGCCCCACACGTCGTGCTGCTTTTGTGCGTACGCCGCGTTGCCGATCCTTACCGGTCGTGAATTGCCGTAGCCGGGGAGGTGGTCAAGCTCGTGCTCGACGAGCTTCTTCTCTCCGCCGATCCCGTACATGATCTGGATGTCGTCCTCGCCTTCCACCAGGTCCTCGATGAAAGCGAAGAAGTCCACCGCTTCCCAGTCGAACCCGAGAGAGTAGAGGCCCCAGAGAGCGAAGGTGGCGTCCCGGATCCAGCTGAACCGATAGTCATAGTTCCGCCCGCCGCCCGGCGTCTCGGGCAGCGACGTGGTGCCGGCCGCAGTCACAGCCCCGGTCGGCGCGTAGGTCAGGCCTTTGAGGGTCAACGCACTTCGCTGCAGATAGTTGCGCCACGGGTGGTCGGGAAACTGACCCCTGGCCAGCCAGTGCTGCCAGTGGTGCGCCGTCCAGACCTGCCGCTTATAGGCATCGGCGAAATCTCTGGGCGGCACCGCACCGCCCCAGGACAAGGCGACGAATCGGACGTCGCCCTCCCTGAGCAGCGTGCGGGCGCTGGCTTGACCACCTTCGAAACCGATCCGCAGGTCGCTAGTCAGGGTGAGGCGGACGTCCTGACCCTCGGCGGAGGCAACGCCCTGGTAGTAACTCTCGTTCGTGTACTCCCACTGAACGTGCGCCTTGCCGTAGTTGAGCACCGGCTCGCAGTCGACGATCGTCTGTACTTCACCAGAAGCACAGCGGATAGTCCGAAGCAGGATGTGCTCCGCCTCGTAGTCGTTGGGGGTGCGCCGATAGGTTTTCGAGCGGTCGGTCTCATGGTGCCACGGTCCGATGAGCAAACAGTCGCGAACGATGATCCAGCCCGTGGGGGTCCCCCAGCTGGTCTCCAAGATCATCGTGCCGGGCAGGTACCGGACATCTGCTGGTACGGCCACGTCGACCGGCGCGACGCGGAAGTCTCCAGCCTGCCGCCCCAGAATGCTGCCGAAGACACTGGGCGAGTCGAAGCGAGGAACGCACATCCACTCCACGGAGCCGGAAGGTGAGAGCAACGCAGACACCTCGCCGTCACTGATAAACCCGAAGTCACCGATCGGGGTGGATCGAAGATGCGACACGGGGCTGCTGAGCTGATTGGAGTTCCGCGTCTTGGTTTTGTTCGCCATGGACTGAGCATTCCGTGCTGTGGTCATGCTGGCAAGCAATCCACGGCTT
>DASQUD010000285.1:0-2831 GCA_035641455.1 Propionibacteriaceae bacterium
AGAACCGAAGTTCAGACAGTCGGTGATCGCCACCGGCTGGGCGCCCGTGACCGCCACGTTGCGGTAGGCCTCGGCCAACGCCAATTGGGCGCCCGCGTACGGGTCAAGCAGCGTGAACCGGCCGTTGCAGTCGGTGGCCAGTGCCACGCCCAACCCGGTCTGCTCGTCGATCCGCACCAGGCCGGAGTCTTCCGGCTGGGTCAGCACGGAGTTGCCCCGGACGTAGCGGTCGTACTGGTCGGTGATCCACGACTTGTCGCAGAGGTTGGGCGAGGCCACCATCCGCAACAGGGTCTCGGACAGCTCCTCGCCGGTGACCGCACGGGATAGATGATCAACGCCATTGTCCTGGACGTGATCTTGCCACTCGGGACGTTCGTACGGCCGCTCGTAGACCGGCCCCTCGTGAGCCACACTGCGCGGCGGCACGTCGACCACCGTCTTCCCGCGCCAGTCGATGATCAACCGATCACCGTCGGTGACGTCGCCGATCACTGTGGCCAGCACATCCCACTTGCGACAGATGGCCAAGAACTGCTCCACGTGCTGCGGTTCGACGATGGCCATCATCCGTTCCTGCGACTCGCTCATCAAGATCTCTTCGGGGCTGAGCGTCGAGTCGCGCAGCGGTACGTGATCAAGATCGATGTGCATGCCCCCGTCGCCGGCACTGGCGAGTTCGGACGTGGCGCAGGAGAGCCCGGCGCCGCCCAGATCCTGAATGCCGGAGACAAGCCCAGCCGCGAAGATCTCCAAGGTGCATTCGACGAGCAGCTTCTCCATGAACGGGTCCCCGACCTGAACACTGGGCCGCTTCTTCCCGCGCCCTGAACCCGTCGAAAGGCCGCGTCCCGAGCCCGTCGAGGGGCCTGCTTGGGTGTCATCAGGCTCAGCGCGGGCATCATCAAAAGTTTCGGACGCCAACACGCTGACACCGCCGATGCCGTCCCCGCCGGTCGAGGCCCCGTACAAGATCACCCGGTTTCCTGCCCCGGTCGCCTTGGCCAGATGCAGATCTTCGTGGCGCAGCACGCCGACACAAAGTGCGTTCACCAGCGGGTTGCCGAGGTAGCTGCGGTCGAAGATCACCTCGCCGCCGATGTTCGGCAGGCCGAGACAGTTCCCGTAACCGCCGACACCCGCGACGACTCCAGGGAGCACTCGGGCAGTGTCCGGCTCGTGCAGCGGCCCGAAACGCAGGGGATCCATTACCGCGATCGGCCGCGCCCCCATCGCCAGGATGTCCCGCACGATGCCGCCCACACCGGTCGCAGCTCCCTGGTAAGGCTCCACGTAACTGGGATGGTTATGCGATTCGATCTTGAACGTCACAGCGTAGCCCTGACCGACGTCGATCACGCCGGCGTTCTCGCCAATGCCGGCGAGCAGCTTGCCAATGGGAGTGTCCGGGCTCAGTTCGCCGAATCGGCGGAGGTGCACCTTGGACGACTTGTACGAGCAATGCTCTGACCACATGACCGAATACATAGCCAGCTCAGACGACGTCGGCCGCCGCCCGAGAATCTGGATGATCTTGGCGTACTCGTCGGATTTCAGACCCAGCGCGGCCCAGGGCTGGGCCAGCCCCGGCGTGGAACGTGCGTTCGCGACTGTGTCGGCCACTCGTGCAACGCTACCGGCGGGCCGGAGATGGCGGCCGGATCGTCCAACCCTGGCGCACTGCGTAGTCCGCGCAGAACCAGGCGATCGTCACGGTGCTGTAGGCGGTCACAGTGAGCCACACGCTGCCACCGCCGTCGTTGACGAGGGCGCCGAGAATTGCGGTACCAAGCAGCGCGATCAGCACCGGCTCGATCGTGCTGAACTGTTGCCGGACCAGGGGCAAGGCGTAGCGGAATATCACGACCCAACACGCAATGCCGATGACCAGCGCTCCAATTCCCAGCGGTCCGGTGAGACTGTGGTACGCGGCCACCGCCTTGCGGCTCACGACGTCCTGCGCGTCACCGTCGATGATCCGCTGGATGAAGTTGCCGAGGTGGCTCCGGCGGTCCGGACCCTGTGCCCAGTCCAGCACCGAGATCAGCCCGACAGCGATTACTGCTGATCCGCCGACGATCAGCAGCCTCGGCCAGGTGATTCTGACGCCGGACAGCGTCAGGACCAGCCAGAGCACCGCAGGGCTCAGCGCAATCACACCCCCGAAATCGCTGCCCATGGTTGGCCAGCCCTCGCAGATCACGATTCCGAAGCCGATCGTCGCGACGGCCACCACGGCAGCCCTTCGCCGACCGGCCAGCAGGAAGCGATGCGCCACGTAGCCGGCGAGGATCAGCCCGGCACTGGCGTACGCCGCGAAGGTGACGTTGCCGAAGCCGTACCAGCGCAGTCCGAAGATCGGCCGGGAGTTCAGCAG
This sequence comes from Propionibacteriaceae bacterium, assembly GCA_035641455.1. Lineage (GTDB taxonomy): Bacteria > Actinomycetota > Actinomycetes > Propionibacteriales > Propionibacteriaceae > Microlunatus. The sequence goes on from DASQUD010000285.1 coordinate 2,378, forward strand.
TGATCCGGGCTGCATGGCCCCGCCGAGTGCGGCGTCGATCGTCAACGCGGCCACGGTCAGCGCAGCACCGGTGATGGCGGCCGGGGCTGGGACGAATCGCGCCAACAGCAGGGCACCGGTCGTCAGGATCACCGCCCAGCCCAGCATCACGGCGATCACCGCCACCCCGGGCGACTCGCTGTGCTGCCAGGGAACTGCGCCAGTGAGAATCATGCACGCCGCCCACACCGTCCCCAAGGTCAAGATCAACCTGGTGATCGTCAGGCGACCCACGATCACCCCAGCGATCATGATCAAAAAGAGCAGTGCGCCGACGAGTCCGACGCCCAGATACCCAATCTGAACGGCCTCCGAGAGGGCCGCGGACGACGCCAGCTGGCCTTCGATGGCGTCGATAGTGAGCGCGGCCTGGTAGAACGCGAACGGTGACCCGTCCACCGCGACCGGCACCGCC
>DASQUD010000286.1:0-8530 GCA_035641455.1 Propionibacteriaceae bacterium
AACCCTGGCCGACGGCGAAACCTATTCGGCGCTGCTGGAAGACCGCACCGCCTTCGAAGACTTCGACATCGACCGCGCCCGCACCCAGGGCTACGGCTTCGCCCGCATCCAACGCCTCGCCATCGAACACCTGCTCGGCACCCGCTGATCTTCGACGAGGAGAAGAGCAGGGCGTGACCACGGAGAAAGTCATGCAATGACTGGTCGGCGTGCCGACGAGCTCATCACCATCGGCGGCGCGGGAAAGCGCCACGGGGAAGCAGTTGGGATGGCGTCCTGCTCTGGAGAACCGATCACGGGAAGAGATCGCAGGCGTGGCTGAAGTCTTGATCATCAGCGGAGCCGGTGACTACAGCGATCCGTGGCACCGCTTTGAAGAAACATCACTGCGTCTGGCCGAGATTATCGCCGGGCTCGGTCATCAGGTGATGGTCAGCGACGCCGTCGAACAGACTTTGGCCGAGCCGGGTGAGCCGGACCTGATTGTCGTCAACATTGGAAACCCTCGCGAGGCTCGACCCCAGTCCCGCATCGAGACCGCGGAGAGGGGACTCGATCGCCATCTCCAGCGAGGCGGTGCACTTCTTGGCATACACGTCAGCGCCACATCGATGACCACCATGTCCCGGTGGTCCCAAATGCTCGGCGGGCAATGGGTGCGAGGTCGCACCATGCATCCCAAACAGGATCTGTTCACCGTTGTCGTGCACCCCGGAGCTCATCCGATTGTGCGCGGCATGGCGAACTTCACCATTTTCGACGAGCGTTACAGCTATCTCCACACCAATCCCGACATCACGGTGATGGGCGAGCAGTTCACTGACGGCCGGCTTCACCCGATCGTCTGGGCGCGCGAGTCTGGACTTGCTCGGGTGGTCTACGACGGCCTCGGCCATGACACCCGGTCGTACGAAAGCGCGGGCCATGTGGAACTGCTTCGTCGCACTGTGGGATGGCTCCTGCGAGACGGTGAGGTTAGGCCTCCAACCGTTGAGCTAGGGCTGTCAGCCCGCGATCAACGAGAACATCATTGATGACCGGTTGGCGTGCCGACGAGCTGATTGCGATCAGTGCCGCAGAGAGCGTGCAGATCGCGCCCGACCAGGAAGACGGCGCTCGTGGTCGCGCGACCACAATTTGGGTGGTCCGAGTTGGCAATGACCTGTACATCCGCTCCTACAGCGGTCCCACGGCCAGCTGGTACAGGCGCGCGCTTCGCGGTCGCCGCGGAACGATCCGGGCCAGGACCCTGGAGCAAAGGGTGAGGTTCGACGACGCCGAAGCCGACGTGCAGCCACAGATCGACGCGGCGTACCAAACTAAGTACGCCGCGCACGGCAGCAGCTATGTGAAAAGGATGAACGGCCCCGCCGCTGTTGCGACCACCCTCAGACTCCAGCCTATCGCCGGCCCCAGGCTGACACCGGATCAGCGACGACCTCGACCTAATCGCCTGACTGAGGAGAAGAGGACTCCGATCGTCATCGAGCTCTAGCCTTGGAGGAGGGGCCGCAGACCGGCCCCAGCCCCTTGCCTGCCTTCCCGGGAGGAGGCAGCAAAGGCACCTTTGCACATCCGCGAAGCTCCGGCGACTGAACTGGAGGACGTCCGCCGCCGAGTGTCCGTGGGAAGTCATAACCGGACCTGCCAGCGTGCAACAACGGGCTCGGCACCAAGGCGGCGGGGCGAAACTCACCAACTGGTTCCACGGTGGTTTGAACCAAAGTGCGCAACTCCGGTCGCCAGATACTCGGCCGACGGCTGCTGACCTGCCGGCTCGAGCGCATTCAGCAGAGCCTCGCCGCGCCGCTGTCACCCGAGCTGTTCGAGAGGCTAGAGCAGTTACTGCCGCCCCGACACAGTTGGCTGGACTTCCAGCCCTCGAGCTAAACCGATCTGGAAGCGAGAATTGTCATGAGTGGCTTCCCCGACAATTTCGTCTGGGGCACGGCAACCGCCTCGTACCAGATCGAGGGCGCCGTCGCCGAAGATGGCAGGGCCAAAGCATCTGGGACGCATTCGCGCACACGCCAGGCAAGATCGCCGACGGTCAGACCGGGGACGTTGCCGATGACCACTATCACCGCTATGCCGAAGACATCGCCATCCTCGCCGATCTCGGGATGAGCGCGTACCGCTTCTCCATCGCCCTGGCCGAGGATCCTCCCAACCGGCGTCGGTGAGCCGAATCTTGCCGGGGTGGACTTCTACCGACGGCTTGCCGAGACCTGCCGCAGGCACTCGAGGACGCCGGCGGCTGGCTCAACCGAGACCTTGCGGCACCACGGTGGTGAGCGCCATCCGGGAAGTGAGCGGGTGCGCATGGTGGACAAACGCAGATGGGGTGGGAGGTCCATCCCGACGGGCTGCTCGAAGTGTGACGAGAGCGACGTCGTTGGCCGACATGCCGGCCGACAGTAGGAGCCAGGCTATTTGCATTGCCAGGTCGAAGGCTCCGGCGGCCGGCACTGTGTCGCTGATCTGGTTCGGCGGGCCGCTCTCCAGAGCTTGCGAAGAAATGCTCAAGACTATGGGATGACAGCTGGTCCTCAACGTCCTCCCGACGTTATCTCAGGCCAGTCCGCCACGAGATGCTCGGCGACTCGGATCGCGTTCGCCACGATCGTCAGGGTCGGGTTCACGCTGCCGTTGGTGGGATGCAAGGAGGAGTCGCAGACCACCACTCGGCTGCTGCCCCAGAGCCGTCCATAACGGTCCGTGGCGCCGGTGGCCGGGTCGTCACTCATTCGTGCGGTGCCGCAGGAGTGCTCGCCGGCAGCTGAGGCGGTTGCGCCGCCAAGTTGACGGCGGATGTCCCGTGCGCCAGCGGCGCGCAGCCAGCGAGTTCCGTAAGCGGCCATGCCGGCTTCGACCCGGAGTGAAGCCGGGTGGACGCTCTTACGCAGGCGGGCTCCGGGCCTGCCCCATCGGTCGGAGACCCTGGCGAGGGTGACAGCCGAGGTCTCGCTTGGGATCTCCTGCCCCATCCCAAACACGCCGAAGGAGTACGGCCTTCCGACTCGCATCCACTCCTTGTGAGCGGCCCCCCAGCGAGGAACGCCGCTGGCGGCGTTGGTCGCCGAGGTCAACGGGAGCACACTCATGAGATCGACGATCACGCCGCCGCCCCAGGGGATCGAATCGGCGTGTACGTGGTCCAGGGTGGCAATCGAATGGCCGGGGCCCAACCCGTTCTTTATTGGATCGTCGACCTCGCAGTGGAGGCTGACGAAACGATGATCGTGAAGATTCCGGCCGAGTTGATCGTTACCGAGTCCGCTGGCGAGCAGCAGCCGCGCCGACTCGACCGCTCCGGCGGCGACGACGACGACGTCGGCGCTCACTGTGTGCAACACGGGTTCGCCGGAGCAGTCGGTCATCACATCGACCGAGGCACCGCCCTGCCGATCACGGACGAGGATCGCCTCGGTGTCGAGGACAATATCTGCGTTGCCGGTGGCCAGAGCACGCGGGATGAAGGTGTTGTGAGCACCATTCTTGGCGTCCACCGGGCAGGCGTGGCCGACGCATGACGAGCAGCGCACGCAAGCTGCGCGGCCAGCAGCAGGCACACTGTTGATCGCCAACGGGATCGGGCCCCAGGCCCACCCCAGCCGCTCTGCGGCGCCCGCCAACAGTTCGCGTGCGGGCTCGGTACCCATTGCGGGCATCGGGTAGCCCCTCGATCGCGGCGTCCGCACGGTCAGCGCACCCTCCTCACCAGCGACCCCGAGCTCCCATTCGGCGCGGGTGTAGTAGGGCTCCAGCTCGTCGTAGTCGATCGGCCAGTTGGCCAACGTCGCTCCATCCGGATTGCCGTACAAGCTGGCCATCTCGAAGTCTTCGGGAAAGAACCGCCAGGCCATTCCTTGCCAGAGCCGGGTACCGCCGCCGAAGGCGTAGGCGTTCAACCCATACGCCCAGGCATCTCCGTCGCCATCCACGAGCCGCTCATGCTCGCGTCCTTGATCACCATTCTGCACGGAGATCCGCGGATGGCCAGGTCCCGGACCGGCCACGGAGTTGTAGACCGCGTTGCGCTTGCCGTGCAGATGATCACCCCGCAGGCCGCTGTTCGACAGGGCACGGGCGCGCTCGACGACCAGCACGCTGAGTCCGGCCAGGGCCAGGGTCTGCGCTGCCACACCTCCACCGGGACCGGAGCCGATCACGATCGCGTCATAGTGAGAACGGAGACGACTCGGCGGCGTTGTCGCCGGCAACTCCGGCTCAACCGGCGTCACTCCATCGGGCACCTGACGAAAGCCGATCATGGAGAGGCCATCCGGCCACGACTGGTCGTGACCTCGATCGGCTGCGCTGTGCCGGGACGCATAGAAGCCTTCCCAACACAGTCGGAGCAGTCCAGCGAAGTCGGCACCTAGAATTTGCTGCTGGGAGGTCTCCCGCAAGACCCGGTCCTGCTCGTCGGGCTCCGCCACAGCAAAGCCTCTACGCTTGAGCTCATCGACTAGCCGCTCCAAGGCATCCAGAGCCCATCGCAGCTCGGTGCCGCACTCGGCCAGGTATTCTGCGACACCACCCTCGAAGCCCCCGGGCCAATCGTCGGCAGGGATAATCCGGTCGACCGCCGCCCGCAGCTCGGCAGATCCGGTGACCTCCAGCCACCGTCGCGGTGCGCTGGACACGCCTTCAGCGCCAGGCAAGTGTCCTCCCGATGTCGTCGCCCCGGAGTATCCCTCAGCCCGGAGACCCGTAGCGCGCCAGCCCCAGGTCCGTCGTCCGCCGCCGACGAATCGGCGCCCAGCAACCGATGCGGTCCATCCCAAACATGATTGCGTAGCCACAATCGCCCCGTGTGCTGCAACCTGTCAAGCAAGCGGCATCCCACGACACTGAGGTCATCGGGTATGCGCCGGCCGGTGCCTCGCGCCGCTTCCACAACACCGAACGCCTGTTCGTCGCTCCGGCAGACATGGCGGTAGGCGGATCGGGTAACTCCAACAACTCGCGAGGATGCGTTGATCCAACAGGGTCAGTTCGGATGCGACGATGATGGCCCGGGCCGTCCGACGGAGGGGAACTCGAAATATTTCGATGATCGATTGCATCATGAGCCTTGGACCGAATACGACCAAGGGGAGCGGTTCCTGGATGCCTGTCAAGGCACCTTGCACGAACACGTTGACGCGACGAAGGTGGGGGCCTACTGTGCTTCCTGGAACGGAAGTTTCGTATTCCTACCGAAAACTCTCGACGGGGGTCAGACGTGATGATCCACTTTGAGGGCAAGCAAGACCCGCCAAACGTCACGACCGTATGAGCAAAAAGGGGCCCATCTGATGGTAAGCAATTCAGGTTTGACACGTCGCTCTTTCTTGTGGCTGAGCGCAGCAGCAGTCGCCGCGCCGGCCGTGCTGGCCGGATGCTCGGACGGCGGCGACGCCGGCGGCGGTGGCGGTGGCGGTGGCGGAGGTGGCAGCGAGCCGCTGAAGTTCTGGAACATGCCGTGGGGAGAAACGTTCAATCCCGTGGACCAGAGGATTACCGAGGCCTACAAGCCGGCCGAAGGTCTGCCGCCCGTGACCTACCAGGTCATCCAGTGGGCGAACTTCACTCAGACCTTCGCGTCGGCGGTTGCCTCCAAGACCAACCCGGCGGTCAGCTCCGGAGGCGGAACGCAGGTCTTCCAGTTCGAGGATCAGGGCGGTATCTCCTACGTCGACGAGCTGTACGAGACCTGGAAGGGGAACGGGCTGCTCGACGACTTCCTGCCGGGACTGGTCGACACCCTGAAGGTGGAGAAGGGGTACGCAGCAGTCCCGTACAACCTCGACATGCGGGTGATCTGGGCCAACAAGACCTTGCTCGACGAGGCCGGCGCCAAGGTGCCCACCGACTGGCAGTCCTACCTGGACGCGTGTGCAGAGCTGAAGAAGAGCAAGATCTACGGATACGGGACGGGTGCCGGGGCCGGCGCCTACACCGGGCAGCACGCAATTGTCTGTTGGATGATCAACAACGGTGGTGGGCTCTTCGATGAGCAGAAGCAACCGAACTGTGTGACGCCGGAGAACATCGAAGCGGTGAACTTCGTCCTGGAGATGGTGTCGAAGGGCTACGTCGACCCGGCCAGTGCCACCTACACCTCCGACAACGTGGACACCCAGTGGAGAGAGAAGAAGTTCGCCATGGGTTACAACACGGGCGGTCTGGCGGAGAATGTCGCCGGGGCCGTGGGGAAGGACCTGGAGGTCATCAGCCCACTCAGCTCGCCCTCGGGGAAGAAGGGCGCCCTCTACTTCCCGAACAACATCATGATCTACGAGAACAATCCGAGCATTCCCGGCAGTCATGCCTTTCTCACCTACTACTACCAGAACATGGCGCCGCTGTGGACCGAGAACACCGGCATCGGACTGCCGCCGCTCGTTTCGATCAGCAAGACTCCGGAGTTCCGGGCGGACAAGAACAAGGTCCGGATCATCGAGGAGTGGCAGCCCATCTCCAAGACGTGGGCCGCCCCGGGCGGGGAGGCCAACTTCCTGAACGTGACGACGGTGGACGCGACCCCAGCGATGAACGTCTTCACCCAGTCGATCCTCGGCGGATCAACAGACGCGACGGCGGCCTTGACGAAGCTCCAGGATGAGATCAAGGCCAACATGAAGTCCTGACGTGCTGCCCAGCACGATCCGGACGAGTCCAATGCCTGAGCGACACACAGTGGTGGGCGCGACCGAGTCACGCGCGCAGCCAAGGAGGTGACGGCAAGTGTCAACGTCAACCGCCGGACAGGGCCTGACCCGCGCGCGAAAGGGCGTCGCGGTCCGAGGCTCCGGGGCACCATTGGAGCCGCGCAAGGTTCGACGAACGGGTGCGGGTCCGTTGATCCTGCTCGCATTTGCGGCGCCAGCCCTGATCCTGCTGCTGCTCATCAACCTCTATCCGGTGATCTACGCCGGCTACCAGAGCTTGCGGGACGGCAGCTTGATCTCGGCCGGCGACTTCGTCGGCTTGGAGAACTACCAGCAGGTACTGACCGATCCAGTCTTCTGGGCGGCAACCCGTTTCACGGTGATCTTCACGCTGGTCGGCGTATTCGGCAGCTGGTTGGTGGGTCTCGCACTCGCACTTCTGTTGAAAGCCCGGATCCCCTTCAACACTGGATTCAAGGTGCTGCTCCTGCTTCCATGGGTGGTCCCGGTCGTCGTCTCCGCGACCTCGTGGAACTGGCTGGTCGCCACCCCCCAGAGTCCGATGCCAATCCTGGCCGAGGCCTTGGGATTCGGTAACGTCCTCTTCCTGGCCAATCCCTTGCTGGCGCAGATAACGGTCTGCATTTTCAAGGTCTGGATCAGCTTTCCTTTCATGATGACGATGATGGCCGCCGCCCTCGCGTCGGTGGACAAGAACGTCTACGAGGCTGCCAAAGTTGATGGTGCGAGCCGGTGGGGGGAACTCACCCACATCACCTTGCCGATGATCTCGCGGTCGACGTACATCAGCTGGATCTTGATGACGATCTTCTGTGTGAATGACTTCTCCACGATCTTCCTGCTGACCGGCGGCGGACCGGTGAATGCCACGCAGTCGCTGGTCGTGCTGTCCTACGTCACCGTCTTCCAGAACTTCGACACAGGCACTGGGGTGGCGATCGCCTTCATCATGACCTTCGTCCTGATCGTGATCTCCGTCGTCTTGTACCAGCGAATCAAGAAGGTGCAGATACTATGACCGCGGCCATCTCGCAGAACCCGACGGCGGTCGGCCCGCCTGTCGCGCCGGCGGCGCGCAAGAAGGTCGAACCGGAAGCGCGCGGCACCTGGTGGCGGTTCTTCGCCATGTTGGTGATCACCGCGGTCGTACTCGTCCCGATCATCGCGGTTGTCTTACTCGCCCTCCGGCCTTCGCTGGGCAGCGACACCACGGCGAGCTTCACGCTCGAGAATTTCGTCCTGATCTTCCGCCAGACCGATGTCTTGATCTGGCTGAAGAACAGCATGCTGGTCACAGTCGTCACGGTCGTGGTGTCCGTGGCCGTTGCGGCGCCGGCCGGGTATGTGTTGTCACGAGGGCGGAGCCGGTTGGTCTCCGGGTTCTCATTGGTGCTGTTCGTGGTGCAGTCCCTGCCCATCGTCACCGCGGTGATCCCGCTGTTCGTCCTGTTCGCCGAGTTCGGCCTCGTCGACAACCTGACCGGCCTCACGATCATTTACGTCGGCTCCACCATGTCGGTGGCCATCTGGATGATGGCGGCCTACTACGACTCGATCCCCATCAATCTCGAGGAAGCAGCGTGGATGGACGGCTGCTCGGTCTTCGGCGGTTTCCTCCGCGTCGTGCTGCGGAACTCGCTGCCCGGCATCCTGTCGACGGCGATCTTCTCGTTCCTGCTGGCCTGGAACGACTATCTCGTCGCCCTGGTCTTCCTGCGAACTAGTGCCAACTTCGTGTTTCCGGTGGGCTTGCAGAGCTTCTTCCAGCAGAACTCGACGAACTGGGGCCTCGTGATGGCCGTGGCGGTCGTGATGATGCTGCCGCCGGTGATCTTGTTCGCGGCGCTGAA
>DASQUD010000287.1:0-5989 GCA_035641455.1 Propionibacteriaceae bacterium
CGGCGGCCAGGATGGCTGCGGCGCTGACCTCGCCGGCGGCCGCGACCAGCCGTCCCAGCGCCGCTTCGCCTGAGCGGAGCGAGACCTGTTGCTCGAGGATGATGTGGACGAGCGTCGCGAAGCCCGGTTCGCGGGCCCACAAAGGCGGCGGTCCGTGGCGGGACACGATGCCCGCGAGGTCGGTGTCACGCGCGGCCAGTCGCTCCACGCCTGCGTGAAGCGCGCCCTCGTCCAGCAGTGCCAGTCGGTCGTCGCCCATCCTGGGTACCGTAACTACGTGATGACGAAGCCCGCTGCCCTCGCCATCTGGCGGCACTCCATCGTCACGAGCCGCTGTCGATGATCCCTGGCGAGTAGGCGTTGGCGAGAACATAGGACAAGACAGCCGCAACGGTGAGCCTGGCAATCTGCGAGGCTCCAGGACGGGCGGAGGGTTGGTCTTAGTCGAAGATCCAGAACCCGGAGATGGCCATCGGCAGCAGGCCGAGAATGACCCACGGGCTGTAGGGCCGCCGTCGATTCACGACCAGGATGGCCGCAGCGGTGAGCAGTCCCACGACACCGGTCATCACCCACAAACCGATGACGTCTCCAGGAGCAAGGTCTAGGCTCCCGTACACCACGAGGTAGGCGGCCAGGACGGCGGCAAACAGGCCGAATACGACACCGATCAGAGCCGAGATGACGGCGCGCTGTACGACATCCAGACTCTGCTTCTCGCGCTGGCGAGGCGTCAGCGGCTGATCAGATCCTGGTTTGCTCATGGCCATCCTCACGCTACTCGCCCCCTTTCGGCGCGCATCCTCAATGCGAGAGGCTGGGGGCCCACATCAAGAAGTGAGTCGGCCCGTCCACGGCCACTGCCATCCGCAATGAGGAGCAGCATGACTGAGCAGGCAACGCCGACCCCCACAACCGACTGGGGGATTTCGGAGCGGGTCGATGAATTAGTCGGCCAAATGACGGTGGCCGAGAAGGCGGGCCAGCTGACGCAGTACTTCTACTTTCCTGTCGGGGCCGGCCCTAACGTCACCACAAGCCCTGCGGACTTCCACCCCGCCCATAGCGAGCCCCCGCCCTCGCCGGCCGAGTTGGTTGAAGCAGCGCTCGGTCGCGGTGAGGTCGGGTCGCTGTTGTTCGTCACCAATCCGGCCGAAGTCAACCGCCTGCAGCGGCTCGCGGTGGAGGGGCACCGGCTGGGCGTCCCGGCGCTCTTCGGTTTCGACGTCATCCATGGCCTGCGCACCATCTTCCCGGTGCCGATCGCCATGGCCGCTTCCTGGGACCTCGATGCCATCGAGCGCGGCCAGGTCGTCGCGGCCCGCGAAGCGAGAGCCGTGGGCATTCACTGGGCGTTCGCACCGATGGTCGACATCGCGCGCGACCCACGCTGGGGCCGGATCATCGAAGGTGCGGGTGAGGATCCCTACCTCGCAGCAGCCGTCGCCGTCGCCCAGGTCCGCGGGTTCCAGGGAACAGCGCTCGGCACATCGGAGCGGGTCATCGCCGGCCCCAAGCACCTCGCCGGCTACGGTGCTGCGATCGGCGGCCGGGACTACGACGAGGTCAGTTTGTCCGACTACGACCTCTGGAACGTCTACCTGCCGCCCTTCGCCGCCGCCGTCGGCGCCGGAGCAGGCAACATCATGTCGGCCTACATGGATCTCAACGGCATTCCGGCCACCGGCAACCGGTGGCTCATCACCGATGTCCTGCGTGGGACCTGGGGATTCGAGGGCTTCGTGGTCAGCGACGCCCAGGCCGTGCACGATCTGCATACCCACGGGTTTGCCGCCGATCTCACCGACGCCGGCGCTCGAGCCCTGAGGGCAGGCGTGGATCTAGAAATGGCCGTCGGTGATCCCGCGTACGCGCACCTCCCGGAAGCGGTGGACCAGGGTCTGGTCACCGAGGAGGAGCTCGACACCAGCGTACGGCGGATCCTCGAGGCCAAGCTACGGCTAGGCCTCTTCGACCAACCGTACGTTGACGAGGACGGGGCGCGGGAGGTTCTCGCCGACCCGAGCCACCGGGAGGCTGCCCGGGTCGCGGCCGAGCGATCGGCCGTGCTGTTGCGCAACGAGGACGCGTTGCTACCGCTGAGCGCAGAAGGCCTGGGATCGATCGCCGTGATCGGTCCGCTGGCCGACTCCAAGCGCGACACGTTGGGGCCCTGGGTCTTCGACTATGACCTCGACGAGACCGTGACCGTGCTGGACGGGATCAAGGCAAAGGTTGGCGGCTCGGTCGATGTCGCGTACGCGCCGGGCGTCCGGCCGGTGCAGCGGGTGTACGCGTCGATGTTCGATATGTTCCCGGGCAACTCGCCGGAGGATCCGAAGGGGTTCAAGGACGAGGTCGAGCTGCGGCGGGCGGTCGAGCTTGCTGCCCGATCGGACGTCGCCGTGGTCGTGGTTGGCGAGTGGCAGAACATGATCGGCGAGGCCGCATCGCGATCGAGTTTGGAGCTGCCGGGTCGCCAGCTCGAGCTGTTGCAGGCGGTGGCGGACACTGGGACACCGGTCGTGCTGCTGGTGATCAACGGCCGGCCGCTGGATCTGCGGTGGGCCGTTGAGAATGTGCCGGCGATCCTCGACATCTGGTATCCGGGCTCCCAGGGAGGCGCCGCCGTCGCGAACCTGCTGTTCGGAACAGTGGCGCCCGGCGGCAAGCTGCCGTTCAGCTGGCCCCGGACGGTCGGGCAGGTGCCGATGATTTACAGCCACACCATCTCGCATGAGCCGGAGAACCAGTGGCGCCGCTACTGGGACGAGGAGAGCACACCGCTGTTTCCATTCGGGCACGGACTGAGCTATGGGGAGCTTGCCTATGGGCCACTGGAGCTTGATCGGGCCAGCATTGCCGCCGAGGAGTCGCTGACAGTGTCGGTGGAGGTGACCAACACGGGGAAGGCAGCTGCCGAGGAGGTCGTCCAGCTCTATCTTCACCAGCGCTACGGCTCGGCGTCCCGGCCGGTCCGCGAGCTCAAAGGCTTCGAGCGGATCAGCTTGGATGCCGGCGAAACCCGCAAAGTGCGGTTCACCCTTGGGCCGGCGGAGCTGCGGTACTGGAACGCCGCCGTACGAGACTGGGTGCAGGACGCGACGACGTTCGACGTCTGGGTCGGCGGCAGCTCAACCTCAAAGCTCGGCACGACGTTCGAGGTCACCGGCTGACGGCCGGCGCTGCGCTCGTCCCATCTGCTTTCACTGCTGAAGCAGCGCAGCAGCGGTTCCAGTATCGGTGAGCAGGACATTCACCCATCCACCTATGACAGCCGCGCGAATGGCGGCGTGCTTGCTGTCGCCGCCGGCGATGCCGATGCGTCCGCCGTTCAGCGAGCGTGGTAGCGGGAACACTAGGCAACGAGTGTCGCCTTATCGGTCGATGGCGCTGGGTCAATGACAGCAGGCTGTCAGTGTGGTAGTATGACAGCAAGCTGTCAAAACTAGGAGTTGAGATGCAAGACATCGTTCTATATGCCACCGACACCATGGCTGATTGGGAATATGGCTACCTCACCAGCGGCATCAGCATGGCCGAGGAGATCAATCCGGGCCGCTACCGGTTCCGGGTTCTCGGTGACGGCACGCCGGAGGTGACGACGAAGGGCCGCTTGCGGGTGCGTACGGACGGAGCGATCAGCGACGCCGACCCAGCCGCGATGGCGATGCTCGTACTGCCCGGTGCCGACACGTGGGCAGAGGGCCACGACAAGGTGCTGAACCTCGCCAAGCGTCTCGTTGAGAACGGAACGCCGGTGGCCGCCATCTGCGGCGCAACGCTCGCATTGGCCCGGGCCGGTTTACTAGACGATCGCCTGCACACGAGTAACGCGCGGGAGTTCTTGGGCGCGACGGGTTACGCCGGCGCTGGGTTCTATCGGGAAGAACGAGTTGTTGAGGACCGGGAGGTGATCACCGCGCCCGCCACCATGCCGGTCGACTTCGCGGCTGCCCTCTTCCGGAGGTTGGAGCTGTTCCCCGCTCAGATGGTTGACGCGTGGTACGGCCTGTACACCACCGGGGAGCGGCAGTACTTCGACCAGCTCGTAGCCGGTGCCGCCTAGGACGCCGGCCGGCGACGCACTCACCGACCTGGTGCTGCCGGCCTTTGAGCTGAACGGCGAGCTGCTCGCGGCGGCCGAGGACATGACTCGCCCGGTCGGGCTAACCCCTGCCTGGTGGCAGGTGCTCGGCGCCACCCTGACTGAGCCACTACCCGTCGCGGAGATCGCTCGACGCGTCGGGCTCGGGCTCGCCCGGCAGAGTGTGCAACGGGTCGCCGACATCCTGGTCGCGCGAGGGTGGGCGACCTACTCAGAGAATCCCGCACACCGGCGAGCGAAGCTTGTGGCTCCCACGCCGGCGGGCCGGACCGCGGTGGCGAGCCTGGCCGAAGCCCAACATGCGTGGGCGAATGCCGTGGGCGCCGCCGTCGGCGAGGAGGAGCTGCGACGTGCCCTGGCCACGATGCGTCAGGTCATCAGCGCGTCACGGGCCTACCGGCAGGAAACGGATACAGCTGACGAAGCGGCTGCGCTCATCGATCAGAGGCAGGGACCGCCGCCGGCGAGTCGAGACCAGCAGGACGACGCTCAGTGACCCACTGTGACGAAAGCCGCGGTTACGCACCGACAGGCCAGTGTTGAACGGTGACCTCTGACATTGGGAAATCCTTGGGATTGCCCGTGCAGAGGACACCGCGATGGCGGTGCACAGCGGCAGCGATCAGGCAGTCGGCTTGAAACAGCGTGACGCCTTGGTCAGTGAACAGGCGACGCCAGAAACCTGCCTGCCATGCAACCACCTCGTCGATCGGCAATATCACCAAGCCGCGGAACAGCCGGCGCGCTGCGTTGACCTCGGCTTCGCGCAGCCCACGAACAATTTCCTCGACGTTGATTGCCGTAGTTGCAGGTGTGTCGCCCTGCGACTTCAGTCTTCGAACTCGAGCGACAGCTGGCCGTCCGCGAAGATAGTCGATAAGCGCGGTTGAGTCGAGGACGACCAGCACGGATCAACCAGCTCGCCGCTGGTCAGCGCGGCGTTGATCACGTACCCACCGAGCCGGGTCGTCGTCCCAGGGGTGCCCGCTGTCATCGATGCTGGCGGCCGCCGACTCCAGATCGGCCCACCGCTGCTCCTGCTCGACCGCTCGCTCGATCGCGCGTCTTACGAATGCGCTCCGGCCGCGGGGGCCGGTGAGCTCATCCACCTTTGCGAGAAGCTCATCTTCCAACTCAATGTGCATTCGCATGTGCAAAGCTTAGCCCATAGCGGACCGGTGGCGCGTCTGCGGGGATGATTGGCGGTTGACGTTTGACCTCCGGCGGGCGCGGTTAACGTGCCCGTATGAGCACGAACGACTATTCAGAGCCGGCCGCAAAGCTGACGACCGGCCGCATGCCGCTGCTCGGGTTTGGAACCTGGCAGATCAGCAATTCCGGTGCGCCACAGGCGACGGCTGATGCGCTCGAGTCGGGATACCGGCATATCGACACGGCGACGGCGTACCGGAACGAATCCGGCATCGGGAAAGCTCTGGCCTCGGCGGCTCTGCCTCGGGAATCGGTATTCGTGACGACCAAGCTGCCGCCTGACCATGCCGGTCGGGAGCGTCGGACGTTGGGGGACAGTCTCAGCAAGCTCGGGCTGGATTATGTCGATCTGTGGCTGGTGCACTGGCCTCCTAACGGTCGGGCAGCGCCACGGGTGTGGGAGCAGTTCGTTCTGGCTCAGCAGGACGGCTTGGCAAGAGCCATTGGCGTGAGCAACTACTCATTTGACCAGATCGATGAACTGACCCAGGCGACTGGAGTGACGCCCCAGGTCAATCAGATTCGGTGGGGTCCGCCGCTGTACGACCGAAATGTGGTCGCAGGGCTGGAGCGCCGCGGAGTGGTGCTGGAGGGCTACAGCCCGTTCAAAGTGAGCAACCTGAAAGACCCGACTCTGGTGTCCATCGCATCGGAGCACGATGCGACGAC
>DASQUD010000288.1:0-30339 GCA_035641455.1 Propionibacteriaceae bacterium
CTTGTGCGCGACCTTACTTTCTGCGCCCTAGTATGGGGCGCTATAGCCCGCTTCTATCGTCGTGCAAAGGACCGCCGAAGCGCTCCCGTACTGCGATAATGGGTCTCTGACTGACCAGAGGCGGCGGTGTCGGCTCAAGGCCCAACGCCATCCATCTCGAGATCCTTTCGCACATTGTCGTAGATCCAAGCGTAGGTCTTCTCCAAGCCCTCACGAAGAGAAATGCTCGGCTCCCATCCGTATAGTTCACGGATAAGTGCATTGTCACTATTTCTTCCGCGCACTCCTTGCGGCGCCGAGAGGTCGTAGTCTCGCTTGAGCTGAATGCCTGCGATCTCCTCGACGATAGACACCAGCTCATTGATCGACACCAACTCGGCACTGCCGACATTGACCGGCTCTGCCGAATCACCTTTGGCGACAATCTGGCTGCCGTATACACAGTCGTCGACATACATAAAGCTGCGGGTCTGCTCGCCGTCTCCCCAGATCGGAATGACCTCCTCGCCCGTCAGCTTGGCCACGGCGACCTTCCGGCAGATGGCCGCCGGCGCCTTCTCCCGTCCCCCCTTGTAGGTGCCTTCCGGGCCGTAGACGTTGTGGTAACGAGCCACCCTCGTGGCCAATCCGAAGTCTTCGAGGAAGTGCCGGCACATCCGCTCGGTGAACAGCTTCTCCCAGCCGTAGCCGTCTTCAGGCATCGCTGGATAGGCATCCGACTCTTTCAAGGCGGTGACGTGGGGATCGGTCTGCTTGTCAGCTGCATAGACGCAGGCCGACGAGGAGTAGAAGAAGCGTTCAACTTCCTCGTCGCGGGCAGCCACGAGCATGTGGGTGCTTTCCAAGACGGTCAGCATGCACAAAGCTTTGTTGTTCTCGATAAAGCCCATACCGCCCATATCGGCGGCAAGGTTGTACACCCACCGCGCTCCTGCCACAGCTTCCCGGCACGCCTCGATCTCGGAAAGGTCCAGTTGTAGGTTTTCGGCATCAGATGTGACCTGATACCACTCAGAGAACGGCTTGATGTCGACCGATCGGACGGTCAATCCCTGACGCAGAAGATCCTTCACCAGATGGCCTCCGATGAAACCTCCTCCACCTGCTACAACTGCATCGACGGTGCCTGCGCTCACGGCTTCTCCTTTTCCTTCAGCTGCGCGACGCTCGCGAGGCGACGAGCGACGAATTGCGGTCTGGCTCCACCGCCTCGCGCAGCACCGATTCGAATCGTGCTGCAATGGTGGCAATGTCGAACATTTCCTCGGCGTAGCGGCGTCCGGCCGCACCCATTTCTGCCCGCTGATCAGAAGCCCCGAGCAGATCAAGAAGCCGGGCGACGGCTTTCCCGCGATCTTGGGGACTCACGACCACACCAGCGCCGGAGGTGAGAAGAGTATCTGCCGCCTCATTCTCGGCCGGCATGATGCCGAGGACTGGACGCGCCGCGCAGAGATAGTTGAGCACCTTGGATGGCACCGAATATCGTCCGGCGTCTGGTTCCAGGACCGTAACCAGGACATCGGCCGACGCTAGGGCATCTGGCAGGCTCGAGTACTGCTGATAGTCGAGGAGAATAAGGTTCCTGAGCTGGAGACGATCCTTTTCGACCTCAAGCAGATCGCGCCCCTGGCCCTCGGAGATCACCACGACGCGGGCATCGGGCTGGCGCTCACACAGAGCGTTGGCCAGTTCGAGGAAGATTCGAGGGTCATGCTTGAGCCCGAGCGTCCCGGAGTAAAGAACGACCTTCCGCCCAACGAGATCATGAGCACGTGCCCAGTCATTGTTCCGCGGGCGAACGGGCATCTCCGGCAAAGCTGCCCAGTTGGGGATGATCGTCACGAATTCGAGCGGCACCCGCCACCGCCGGAGAACGTCGAGGAAGTCCTCGGAGATGGCGACGATGCGGACACTGCTGCGGGCTACAAGACACTCGACACGGTCAGCGATCCAGGCCAGTGCGCCTCCGACGCGTGGCCCAAGGCGATCTCGAGCCGCGGTTCCGATCGCATCGCTGTATACGTCTTGTTGCCAGAACACCATGGTGACTTTGGATATGCGCATGACCACCGCCGCCACGGCATGAGCGAGCAGCGGGATGTTGCACATCACGACCACTTGCGGCGGAGACGATCGAAGGCGCCGAGCCAACGACACACCGTACCGGAATTCCTGGAAGACACGCCGAAGTGGTGAGTAGCGCGCAAACTCGCTAGCCATGCAGATTGGCTCAACCGAGAAGCCTTCAGGGTCGTCTCGTAGGCGCTGGACCGCTCCCTTTCCCGTGGTGTAAGAGCTGCAGTACTGGTGGCGGACGCGATGGCCGCGTCGCGCCAGCTCACGACTGAGCTGCACCTGAAACGGGTGTCCTGAGTAGTCGTGCAGCACGATGTGCATGAGCTACCCCCAGTCCCCGTTGCCGATCGCAGCGCGACGGCGCCCGGCAGACTCTACACAGTAGGTCGTTATCGTTTCTACACATCCTGTTGACAATTGGTCTGCTTGCCATTGGCGTGGGCGCGCCAGAATTTGAGGTCGTCAGTAAGCCCCCGTGCCTTTGAACACGGGTCGGAAGGTCCGCCACAAGATCATCAAGTCCTGGATGAGTGACCAGTTCTCTACGTAGTGGAGGTCAAGCCTCACCGCCTCGTCCCAAGGCAGGTCTGACCGCCCACTCACCTGCCACAGTCCGGTCATCCCCGGCTTGACCAGCATTCGCCGATGCACCTCCTCGGTGTATGTCGCCACTTCAGATCGCAGCGGTGGCCGCGGTCCGACGAGGCTCATCTGTCGTCGGATGACGTTGAGCAACTGAGGCAGCTCGTCGACGCTGGTCCGGCGCATCCACCGACCGACCTTGGTGACCCGGGGATCGCGACGCAGTTTGAACAGCGGGCCCGAGCCATCGTTTCCGCCGGCCAGGGCAACTCGCCGTTGCTCGGCTTCGACCACCATCGAGCGGAACTTAAGCATCGGGAACGGCTCACCGTTGCGCCCAATCCGTTCAGCCCGATATAAGACCGGCCCACGGCTGTCCAGCTTGATCAGGATCGCCACGACGAGCAGCAGCGGCCACAGGAGCAACAAGGCGAGTGCGGAGCCAACGAGATCGAGCGCCGACTTGCCGAGCTTGCCAGCCCCCCGATACTGAGGCCGATCGACGTGCAGCAAGGGCAGGCCGCCGACAGGCTGAAGTTGCAGACGCGGGCTTGCGACATTGGCCACCCCAGGCGACACCACGAGGTCGACATTGACCGCCTCAAGTTGCCAGGTCAGGGCTCGCATGCCGTCGGTGCCGAGATATTCGGTATTGCTGACCGCGACCATGTCGGCGCCAGTCGACTGCAGCGCCTCTGGCAGCGCGTTCTCATCACCCAAGACCGGTACCGCATGACCGTCGACCTTGAGCGACGTGCCCTTTCCAGTACCCCAACCTGGGACGCAGACCCCAGCAACCCTGTAGCCGGTAGAGGGCGCGCGCTCAAAGATCTCGGCCATATGCGCCGCGGCCCTGTGCGATCCGACCACCAGCACGCTTGAGGTGAAATGTCCCTCCGCTCGCTGCTTCGCCAGCCACCCACGCCACAACCAGCGGACGAGCAAGAGGCTGGACAGGCCCAGCGGCAGCGCGACCGCGAGGTACCCACGCGCCACGTCGAGCTTGAGCAGGAAGGCCACGATGGCGACCGCGCCGAACAATGCTGTAGAGGCACGCGCAACCCGCCGGTACTCCTCGACCCCGTTCCCGACGGCTCTTGGCTCTCGACTGCGGAACACCGCCAAGGCAGCGAACCAGGCGATTATCAGGACGGCAGAAACGATGGTGTAGCTGTAGTTGGGCAACTCGGACTGCAGTGTGGCCGGATCGGTCCCGAACCGCACCAGCTGGGCCAGCGCAACCGAAGCCACGATGGCGAGCGCATCGGTCACCGCTAATCGCCGAACGTATGAGGTTGACCAGGTCGATCGAGCGACGCGGCGCACCTCTGTGGCCGGTTCGACTGCACGCGCCGACGCGACAACGTGCTCAATCGCGGTCAAGCGTTTGCCCTCCCCCAAGAGCCGGGACCGTGAAGTCCAGCGGCAAAGGTCAGATGCCGCGCCCATCTTCGAACGCCGAGATTCGAGGCAGCCTAGGCCAGATGAAATGTCCGGCGCAACGCAAGCGGGCACGACATGCCGCATGCCGCGCTTAATGAGTTGGCTTTGTTACATTGCCGCTGAACAGCGACGCCGGTTATAACAGGATGGTAACGATGGCATCCACTGCTGACGAGATCTCCTGGAACGACTGAGCGTAGACCTGCTCGCTTAGCCGGAACGGGTCGACGACGTCGTCCTCATCGGCCTCCGTACGCTCCCGGCCCCGCTGCGCAGCGGCGAGAGGGATCGCTGCCCTCAAACGGTCGGCCGGCGTTCCGGCCGGCAAAGCCGATGGATCCACCCAGCTGAGCAGCCGCGCGAACTCCCGCAAGGTGAAGGTGCGGCGGACGGCGGCCGGCCACAGCTCGACGACCAGACCACGCTGGGCCCGGGTCAACGGCAAGACCAGATCGGCTTCCTTGAGCATCTGCTCTGACAGGCGGCGAGCCTCGAAAGGGATGTCCTCGACGCCGCTGTTATGGAGGAGCACCGCCATCGGCTCGGAGATCGGATGACCAACCAGCGCATGAGTACCGGCCGATGCAACGCTCACCGTCGGCCCTAGCTTGCTGGCGAGCAACCGCTCCACCGCTGGCGACCGGCAGACATTGCCTGTGCAGACGGTAAGTAAGGAGAAGGTGTCGTCTGGCACTGAAATCAAAAGTCCTCAAGGTGAGTCTCGCAGCAAGCTATATCGGGGTCAGGCTCCAGCGCGGAGCATCGTTATAGTTCACGAGTGCCGACCGCAAGGAGCGCCAACTGACCTCCGTGAGCGTAACCCCCGAAGAACTCGTTGTTCTTGTCGACGCCGCCGGCCAACCGATCGGCCAGCGCCTTAAGGCGGAGGTCCACGGGTCCCAGACGCCGATGCATCTCGCCTTCTCTGTCCACGTCTTCGACGACGTCGGACGCGTCCTGCTCACCCGGCGGGCGCTGAGAAAGCGGACCTGGCCGGGAGTATGGACCAACACCTGCTGCGGTCATCCGGCCCCAGACGAGGTCATGACCGACGCCGTGCGGCGCCGGCTGAGGTTCGAGCTGGGGCTGGAAGTCGGTGACTTGAGGTGCGTACTCCCCGACTTCAGCTATACGGCCACCGATGCCAGCGGCATCGTGGAAAACGAGATCTGCCCGGTATTCGAGGCTTGGCTGCCGCATCCGGAGCCTCATCTGAGAGCGAATCCAGACGAAGTAATGGACCGGAAGTGGGTGCCATGGGACGACCTCGCGCGAGCCGTGCGGCTGACGCCGTTTGCATTCAGTCCCTGGGCGGTTTCGCAGATCGTGCAGCTGGATCAGAGGCGCGCCAAGCAGCGGTGATCGGGCACGAAATCCGGATGGCTGGCATGCGACCATCGGCGCCCGCGCCGTGAGCGAATCGATTCAGCCCGCTCGAAACAGTCCTGCCGAGCGATGGCTGCCGCCCGCGCCGCGCAGCGTCGTGGCATTGCCGGGGCGCCCGGTGGCCGAGGAGACCTCGGAATTCCTCACCTTGGTTGATAGGCAGCTGGCCGACGTGTTGGACCGGCTCGCCGAGGTCTGGGCCGCCGATGATGCGCAGACGGTCGACCAGGCGCAGACGGTCGACGTGCTGGCTGATCGTGACCTGCCTGAGCTGTTGGGCTCTCTAGCAAGCGCCGGAAAGCGGATCCGGCCGACAATGTGCTATTGGGGTTGGCTGGCGGCGGGCGGGCAGGACCGCGATGGGAGCCTGAGTGACGTCGTACGGGCTGGCACCGCGCTCGAGCTACTGCATGTCTTCGCGCTGATCCACGACGACGTGATGGACGAGTCGGCATCTCGCCGAGGCCAGCCATCCATCCATACCCTTGCCGCTCAACTCCACCTTCTCAGCCGAGCCCGGGGCAGCGCACAGCGTTTCGGCGAGAGCATCGCGGTGCTCGTCGGCGATCTGGCCCACGCGGAGGCGGACCATCTCGTCGCCGGCCTGCCGGGGCCGATGCGGGCGATCTGGCGGCACCTTGTCATCGAGCTCGTGCACGGCCAGAGCCGCGACATCATCGGAAGTGCTGCCGGACGCCGCGACCTGTCCCACGCCCGACGAGTCGCGCGCATGAAGTCCGGTTCCTACACCATCGAAAGGCCATTGCAGCTCGGCGCGGCCGCCGCGGAAGCCAGTGATGCCGCGGTAGCCGCGCTCAGCGCGTACGGGCGGCAGCTGGGTGAGGCCTTCGCCCTCCGCGATGATCTCCTCGGCGTCTGGGGCAACCCGAAAGTCACCGGCAAGCCGGCCGGCGACGACCTGATCTCGGGAAAGCCAACCGTGATCTTGGCGCTGTCTCGTGGGCGGCTTGCCGGAGCAGCGCGCGAGGCACGGGAGCGGGTCGGCACACCTGAATTCAGCACGGCCGACGTCGAGCTGTTGCAGGAGGAGCTGCGTGCCTGCGGCGTGGTGGACAAGGTGGAGTCGTTGATCAGCTCTCACGTCCATGCCGCAGTTGACGCGCTGGACCCGCAAATGCTCGATCCTCGCGGCATCGCCGGACTCACGCAGCTGGCCCATCGCGTCGCGTGGCGGGATCGCTGAGATGAGCAGCGTCGTGGTGATCGGCGCAGGCCTCGCCGGCCTCTCCGCCGCGTGCTACCTCACCGGTCAGGGCCATGAGGTCACCGTCCTCGAGCGGGAGGCGATTCCGGGTGGTCGGGCAGGGCGGCTGACCCGGGACGGCTTCGCCTTCGACACCGGCCCCACGGTGCTGACCATGCCGGACCTGATTGCCGAACCTCTGCGGGCTGTAGGGGCGGAGCTCACGGATCTGCTGCCGCTGAAGCGCCTGGACCCTGCTTATCGGGCGCGCTTCGCCGATGGAAGCACGATCGATGTCCGGCACGGCCACGAGGCGATGCGCGACGAGATCGCTCGCACCTGCGGCAGCCTCGACGCGGCGGCCTTCGATGACTTCGTCGACTGGCTCCGCAAGCTCTATCTGGTCGAGCTGCCCCACTTCATCGACCAGAACTTCGATTCGCCGCTTGGCCTCGTCCGTTCCCCCGCCGCGGTGGCGAAGCTCATCCGGCTCGGCGCTTTCGGACGGTTGGGCAACGCGGTGCGCAAGCGGTTCCGTGATCCCCGCTTGCATCGGCTGTTCAGCTTCCAGGCGATGTACGCTGGCCTGGCGCCAGACGCCGCGCTGGCGGTGTATGCGGTGATCACCTACATGGACAGCATCGAGGGAGTGTGGTTTCCGGAGGGCGGCATGCACAGCGTGCCGCGGGCCATGGCTCAGGCGGCCGAGAAGGCCGGAGCGTCCTTCCGCTACGGCGAGGCGGCTGACTCAATCCTGCGCTCCCCCACCGGCCGAGTCGCCGGTGTGGGCCTGGAATCGGGCGCCCGGCTGGGTGCCGATGCTGTGGTCTGCACGACGGACCTACCGGTGGCGTACGAAACGCTCCTGGCTGATCTCAAGCCGCCGAGAGCCGCGGTTGGGGGACGGTACTCGCCTTCGGCTGTGGTCTGGCACGTCGGCGTCCGCGGGGTTCCCGAACGTGAAGTGGCTCATCACAACATCCACTTCGGTGTCGAGTGGGGGTCGGCCTTCGAGGCGTTGCTGAAGAACGGCCGGCTGATGCCGGACCCGTCCCGCTTGGTGACCGTACCGTCGCTGGACGAGCCAACGATGGCGCCACCGGACTGCTCCGCGATCTACGTGCTGGAGCCCGTACCCAACTTGAGTGCCGATATCGACTGGACCCACGAGGGCCCGGCGATACGGGACCGGCTGCACGGGTTTCTCGCCGCACACGGTTATCCGAGCGATGTAGTCACCGACGAACTGGTTACGCCGCTGGATTGGCAGCGCCAGGGGATGGCGGGCGGTACGCCGTTCGCGCTGGCCCACAACTTCGCCCAGACCGGGCCTTTCCGGCCGCCCAATGTGGAGCGGCGGCTGCCGGGCATGTTCTTCGCCGGATCCGGCACCGTGCCAGGCGTTGGTGTCCCGATGGTGTTGATCTCCGGCAAGCTGGCCGCTGAGCGTGTCGCGAGCTACCTGCCTGGGCCAGGTCGATGAGGCGTCGGCAGGGAGACGGCGGGTTGGATCCGCGGCTGCGCGAGGGCTACCGGCGTTGCGCCGACCTGACCTGGCGCTACGGAACGACGTACTTCTGGGGCGCCGCGCTGCTGCCACGCCATCGCCGCAGGCATGTGTATGCCGTCTATGCGCTGTGCCGGCTCGCCGACGACATCGTCGACCTGCCGGACTCCTCGAGCCCTGAGCTTGTCGAAGGGCGTTCTTCAACAGGCTCAGATCGCGTGAGCGTTGGGGAACGGCTCGAGGTCTTCGCCGACTCCTTTCGAACCGCCCTGATGGAGCGGACCAGCACCGATCCGGTGATCGCCGCGATCGTGCACACCGTGATCACGTGCGGCATCGAACCCGAGTGCTTCGAGCGCTTTTTCGGTGCCATGGCGATGGACCTCACCATCAGCTCGTACGAGACCTGGGAGGACTTGTGCGGGTATATGGAAGGGTCGGCGGCCGTGATCGGGGAGATGATGCTGCCAGTACTGGAACCCCGCGATCCAGCCGCGAAAGCACCAGCCCGAGCGCTCGGGCTCGCGTTTCAGCTGACGAATTTCTTGCGCGATGTCAACGAGGATCTCGACCGCGGACGGGTCTACCTCCCCCAGGCCGACCTGCGCCGGTTTGGTGTTGATCTTGAGACTCGCCGCGCCACGCCGGAGTTTCGGGCCCTCATGGCGTACGAGATCGAACGCAATCGGGCGCTCTACAACTTCGCCGACTCGGGCATCGCGATGCTGCCGGCGCGCTCGGCCAGATGCGTCGGCAACGCCCGTGTGCTGTATGCACGGATTCTCGATCGGATCGAGGACGAAGGCTATGAGGTGTTCGCCGGTCGAGTGCGGGTACCCACCTGGCGCAAGGCGCTGACCACCGCACGCATCATGGTGACTGGACCTCAGACTTCCCGGGGCATGGATGACGACCGAGCAAGGAGCTTGAGCAATGTCACTTCGGACGCGTCCTGACCCACTGCCAAGTTCCGTAAGCCCAGCGGGGCCGCTGCGCTCGCGCGTCCCCATCTCGCGAGTCCCCCAGCCTCGGGAAGACCGGATGGTGCCGACCTGGCGGCTGGCCAAACCCGCTCGGATCGCGGCGGCCTTGCAGGTCGCTCAGGCACAGGACTCCGGTGGCTGGTTCGTCGCGGGAGCGAGCGCCGACGTCGGAACGAAGGAGTCGGTAGCGCGAACCATCGCCGGCCGTGAGGTGGTCTTTTGGCGGAACTCATCCGGTGGGCTGGTGGCCGGACCTGCCGCCTGCCCCCATCTGGGCGCGTTGCTGGACCGGTGTCCGGTGATGGACGGCACGATGTATTGCCGGTGGCACGGTATGGCCCTGACCCAGCAGGGGGATAAGACCTGGCAGCCCTACCGCGCACTCGATGACGGAGTGCTGATCTGGGTCGGCTTGCCAACTCCGGGCGAGACCGAGACCGAGAAGCCAGCCCTGCCGCCGCGCCCGCCGCTGGTCGACTCCGTCAGTGCAGTTATCGCGCAGCCTGGAGTGTGCGAACCGCAGGACGTGATCGCCAACAGGCTGGACCCGTGGCACGGCTCCTGGTTCCACCCGTACGCCTTCAGCCATCTGGTGGTCGACGACGACGCATCAAATGAACACGTGCTGGTTGTCGACGTAACCTTCCGGATCAGTCGCACCTGGGGAGTTCCCGTGCGGGCGGAGTTCACGTGCCCGGACACGCGCACCATCGTGATGCGCATCGTGGACGGGGAAGGCACGGGCAGCGTGGTGGAGACTCACGCCACACCCCTCGGGCTCAACTCGGAAGGCCGACCGCTCACCATGGTCACCGAGGCGACGATTGCCTACTCCGATCGGCCGGGATTCTCGGTCGCCCGATGGATGTCACCGCTGCTCAAGCCGGGGATTCGCAGGACGGCCCGGAAGCTCTGGGTCGACGATCTGGCCTATGCAGAGCGGCGCTACGAACTAAGGAGGCGCGGC
This sequence comes from Propionibacteriaceae bacterium, assembly GCA_035641455.1. Classification (GTDB taxonomy): domain Bacteria; phylum Actinomycetota; class Actinomycetes; order Propionibacteriales; family Propionibacteriaceae; genus Microlunatus. The sequence continues at coordinate 10,152 of DASQUD010000288.1, forward strand.
GAGTTCCCCGGCTGAGGGCTCAGGCGGCAGCAAACGTCACCACGTCCACCGTTGAGCCGCTGATCCGGTTACACACGTCGCGACCTCCAGCTTCGCTTGCAGCGCCGATGACCCTCCGGTCGGCTGCAGGCACAGGCTCGGGCTGGCGGCAGAGCGGATGGTCTTGTCGGTGTCTCGGCGTTCCCATGCTTGCCCGGCTGTGCCGCTGCAGGAGTTCACCTGCACCCGCGTGCCTGATTTGCGCGCGTTGTTGGCGATCTCCATGCACTTGCCGAGCGAGCGCAGCGACTTGTCGGTAGTCGAGTAGAGCCAGTTCTGACTTGTTGCGTTTTGATTGCATGTGTTCATCCACAGGTCCGCCCGGTTGACGGCCGTGCCGCCCTGGATATCGATGCAACGCCCACCGATCCCGGTGATTGGGCTCCCAGTGCTGGCCGGGGGCGGGTTGGTGGTGCCCCGCTGGAGCTGGATGATCTTGGCCACGGACGGTACCCCAGCGCTGTCGGTGACGAAAAGCATGTAGTAGCCGGCAGGAGCGATGTTGGACGTGGCGGGTGACACGGCGGTGATGGTGGTGCCCGAAGTACTGAACGAGAGGGGCACGTAGCGCTGCCCCTGATCCTCGCTGTGGGTTGGCGCCCCCAGGCGAACCATCCCAACCTTCGCTATTGAGCCCGCCTGCGCGGATGCGATGGCAAGGTTCTGACCGTAACCCGCAGTCGCCGGCGCCGAGTCGATCACCGGCCGGTTAGCGCGCAGCCCGCTACCGTCCTTCTTGAACAGGTAGGGCGGCTCGAAGTACTCAATATTCTTTTCCAGATACCCGTTGGTCTGGCAGCTGCCACAAATTCCGCCGCCGCCAGTGAGCACCCGGCCGTCCGGCAGTAGCGTCGCGGTCGAGTGGTACTCCCGGACGCGACTCGCGCTCGCAAGCACCGTCCAGCTGCCGGCGGCTGGATCCCACCGTTCGGCAGCGAAAACCGGGTGGACGAGGTCGACCAGTCCGTCCACCGAGCTGCTCTGCCCGCCGGTCGCAAGCACACTGCCGTCGGCCAGGACGGTGAGGTTGTGCTGGCGCCGTCCAACTGACATCGACGCCGTGGAGGCGACGCTGGATCCGCTGTTCACGTTGACAACGACTGACGTCTTAGTCGGCACACTGCTCTGGTTGTCCTCGGTGATGTTGCCGCCGCCGGCGACCAGAACCTTCCCTATGTCGTACGTGGCGAAGCTGCCATACTCGCGGTAAATGCCATCGCGGCTACGCGTGGCGGTGATGAGTCCGGTACCGCTCGTGTTGATGGTGTTCATCGTGCTTGTCGGACCCACCAACTCCACTTGCCCGTCGGGGCGTGGCACCAGGAAGGGGTAAGCCCGGTCGCTGTAGCCGCTGGCGCCTGTGAGCCGCCGAAGAGTTCCGTTTGTCTGGTAGACCTCGTGCACGGATGGGCCACCGCCGACGATTACTGCTTCGTCGTTACCGAGCGCGGCCACAGATGGGTACCAGCGCTCGGCGGCCATGTCGGGGCCACGGCTCCAGGTTTCGGTGCGCCAGTCAAAAAGGTGTGTCTGCACGATCCCGTTGAGGGCAGAATCCTTATTGCCGCCCGCTACCAGCAGGCGGCCGTCCGCCAGCTGCGTGTAACCGGCGCAGAAGATGTTGTATCCCTGAACGTCTTTTCGAACTGACGTATTGGTGTTGGGGTCCCACAACAGGGCGCGAGTAAAGGAATGGTTGGAATACGACTCCGTGGGACCATCACCGACCGAGTCCCACATCAGGACCTTCCCGTTGGGCAAGACCGCCTGGAAGATCGGCACCACATCGGTGGCAATCACCGAACTCCACGCACCTCCGACTCCGGGATCGGCCGCCGCTGCGGTGGAGAGGCTGGCGTTGGGAACTTTCTGCGTACTGTTCCGGCCGCCCGGAGCGACGCCGGTGGTCTCCTTGATCCTGGCCGCGTTGGCTCGGGTCTGCCTTTCGATTTCGGTGATCGGCGTACCCACCAAGTCTTGCTGGGCGTGTTCGAGGTCAGTGTGATCATCTTCAGGTGCCGCCGCCGCGACATCGGGCCCTAGCCCCAGTCCGAGCCCCAGGGTGAGGGCCAGGCTCAGCCCGGCACCCATCGCGCCGAACCGCCATTGCTTGCGAGTCATATGCACCCCCGAAACCCCGACAAACCAGTGGATCTTCAGTATTAACTTGACTGGCGCGCGCGCCTGGCCGGCCCCCTAACCGATTGACAAATGTGATTATCAGGGGGCCAAACTACGCAATTGGTAACGAAATGATTGCTAGTGGCCAGGGGCCTGAAGTCCTTGTGCAGTACTTCCACCGAGACGGAAAGCTACTCCGTCTCGTCCCGGTTAGTTAACACCGATACGCGGGTTAACAGTCGTCGGCCCGCAGAAATGATGCGGTGGCGTCCCCGCATCGCTACGGTCCAGATGTCGTAGCCGCGCAAATTCCATCCCGCGAGAAGCTGGTTGGCGGCGAGGAAACCGGTGGTGGCTGCGCGTTCCATCAGGGCGACGGGGAGGTCGCAGCGGATACCGTCTCCGGCGAGTACAAGGCGCGCATCGGGCGTGGCGACCTCGGGGCGCAGCTGCCAGGGGCGGGTGTCGATCAAGGGACAGTCGTCTCTGACCAGCCACTCGTCAGCGACGATCGCGGCCTCGATGGTTTCGGGATAGACGCGGCCCAATTCGGCACCGAGCGCCTTCTGCAGCTCGGCCTCGTTCGTGTTGGGCGGAAGCGCGTACGCGTGGAGCTCGACGACTGAGCCTCGGTGCAGCCGGGACCAGTCGGCAGCCCCCTGCTCGAATCGTTCGAGGACCGACACGTTGTCGAGCGGGCCGTAGCCGCTGGTGCCCAGGAAGGGCGGCCGATCGGACCGCACTATGCGGTCGAACCAGAGACGCCACACTGCGAACGGCGGAGCGTTCTTGGTCTCTGCAATGCGGCCGCGCCACTGCAGGTCATTGCTGCCGAGATCGGATTCGGCAATCAGGCGCCGGGTTGTTCCCGGGTCAGTGGCCAGAACGACGGCGTCGGCCGTGAGGTCAACGCCTGAATCGAGGGTGATGGTGACGCCCTCGGACAAGCTCAGCGCCGGGTCCTCAGGCGGAGAACCCTTTGACGCCCTCACCGCAGCGACCTCAGCACCAGTCATGATCTCCACGCCGAGACCATGTAGGTATCGCCCCAAAGGAGCCCAGAGAGCACGGTCGTAGTCGTCCACCGGCACGTCGAAAAGCAGCCCTTCGGACGAGCCGAGGAAGTAGCTGTGGAACATGGCCACCAGCTCACCGGCCGCAAATTGCTGCGGATGGGCGAAGAAGCTGCGCGCGAACACCTCGAGCGCAAGGTGACGGGCAGCATCGGGAAACCGCAGTCGGTCCAGAAACGCTGCCGCGCTTTCTCCGTCGTACGCGGCGAAGGTCTCGGGGAAGGACACATCCAGCAGCTCAAGCGCCGCGGCCACATCGACCCGACGAAGATCAGCAGCCGTGAAGCTCGGACTGGTGGCCACGAAGCTCATCAAGTTCAGCGGGGGCGTACGAGGAATTCGTGCAAAGGAATCCGTGTGCCCGCCGGCCAGCACCAGTGGGTAGTCCGCTACCGCCCGCAACTGGGCCAGCGAAGGATCGGCTCGACGCAGCAGCGACCGAAGGTTGTAGTACTGCCGGAAAAATGCGTGGAAGCCGCGGCTCATGGTGCGCTCACCGTGATGATCGAGCGGCCAGGACCGGACCCGTCCTCCGAGCCGATCTTCACGTTCGACAAGGACAACCGAGACGCCGCGCTCGGCAAGGCCTGTGGCGGCGGCCAGTCCGGCGATGCCACCGCCGATCACGACCACGCGCGGTGACACTTGGTCGGCGGCCGGATGCATCGCACCTTGATGGGCAGGGTGGCGTACGGCCCGGCGATCTCGGCCCGGCACCCAGCGTGCCCGGCGGTGGATCAAGACGCGACCTGAGCCGGCTTGCGTGCCCGGAAGGTGTGCAGGATGCCCCGCTGCCAGCCCCTGGCCGTACGCACTTCCACATCCGTGAAGCCGGCGCGATAGAGCCGATCGACGAAGGTCTGCACGGAATCGAAGCGGCGGACGCTACGCCATAAGTAGCGATACAGCTCGGTTCGCCGGGAGGTCACCCCGCTCAGCGGGATCACAACGAGCCAGCAGACGAGTGTCCAGATGAGGTCCGCCGCCCTAGCCCCGGCCACTGAGTACTCCTGGACGACAAGCGTGCCACCGGGACGCAGCACATCCATTACCGCGGTGAGGGTTTCATCACGTTGCGTGACGTTGCGGAAGAGATAGGCCGCCAGGACTCCGTCGACCGGCTCGGCCAGTCCAAGATCATTCTGGGAAGTTGAGAGTTCTTGCGCGAAGACCTGCTCGAAACGTACCCAGGGTGGCCAAGACTTCCGTTTCGCCTGCTCCAACATGCCGGACGAGGCGTCCGCAGCAGTGATGTCGACCGGCCGGTACGCGTCCTGAAAAGCCCGAACCAGAGCTCGGGTCGAGGCACCCGACCCACAACCCAAATCCAGCAGCCGAACGGGGCTGGTGCGGCCATCATCAATCCGCTCGGCAAGTATGCGAGCGGCGGACGCGAGCTGACGGTGGTAACCAGGGTTGAGCGCCACCATGAGGTCGTAACGGTGCGCCGCCTCGTCGAAAGCCTGAGACAGTCCAAGATCATCGACTCCGACGTCGAGCACGTGCTGACTCCGCTCCCCCAAGATCGTCACTTCGAGTCCACCTTTCGTACCGTCCGTCGCATCTTCGCCCGTCGCCAGAGCAGGATCGCGAGTGTGACCATTGCGAAGCCGAATCCGAAGTCCTCGATCGGGATATCCCACGGCGCACGAATGCCGAGAAACTCGCTCGGGTTATAGATCACGATCGGATTGGAGAGCTTGGTCAGCCAACCATCCATCGGAATTTGGAAGGCAAAGACTATGGCGATCGCGATCCAGTACTGCGCCGTGGCGAAGATTCCGGTGCGCAGCCAGGCGAGCTCCAGCACCACCACGCCAGCGACCGCAGCCAGGGTCATGATCGTGTACTCAGGCACGGCTGCGCTGCCGAGATGCCTTGCGCCGCGCGCTCATTATGGTGCCCACTGCTTCGTAGGTCAGCAGGCCGCAGATAGGGATCACCGCGAAGAACGCCAACTCCTCCAGCGGCAACCCGAGCGGCAGCTCGATCCCGGTGACGAAGCGGGCGTTGTAGGACCAATGGTGGCGGTAGATGCCCACGAGATCCCAGATCGAGAAGATGATCACCACGGGCAGCACCGCGAACAGAAGCGCCCGTAGCCGACGGTAAACGCGCGCTCGCAGCACGAACTCCAGCGGAAGTGTGATCAGCAGGCAGGCGCCGAGCAAGGCCAAGTACTGCAAGTGGTCGATCTCGGCGCCCTTCTTCGCGTAGCCTGCGGAATCAGGTCACTCTACCGAGTCCGTTCCACCAGGCCCCCGCTCGCCGAAGCGAGGGTGCAGGTGCAGGCGTCGCTCGGTGGCCTAATCCTGTTCGAAGATCTCGCGCAACCTGGCTTCCTCGTCTGGGCCGAGGTCACTGTAGATCAGCTCTGCGTGAGTGCCGATAAACCGCTGCCTAATCCGCTCCACAACGCCACTGGAGGACAGGAGGAAGATGGCCGACGTGCCCGGAACGACCGAAGCCTTGACCTTGTCGATGAAGTCGTCGTCGATACCGACGTCGCGAAGCGAGCCCACCAGAGCGCCACCCCCTGCTCCGATGCCGATGCTCAGGAACGGGAAGAAGAAGATGATGCCGAACAACAACCCCCAGAACGCCCCGTGCAACGCCGCGGGCCCGACTAGGTCGTGAAGTTGGCGCGTCGCTGGCTTCTTCTTGCCCTCCGGCCATTCGACGATCGCCGCATCACTGATCACGATCAGCCCCTCATCTTGCAATTGTTTCAGTGTGCGCAGCACCTGTGAGGCGCCATCGGGCTGGTTGAACTTCCATACGCTGAGATGTGCCATGACGATCCTTTCTGATCTGATTAGAACGTGGAGATTCCTTTTCCGATCATTGCCACGCCAAGCACGAGGAAGAGCACAGCCATGATCACATTGCTGTTGTCGACCAACCACGTCCCTAACTCATCTAGCGGACTCGATATCCGCGCGGAAGCGAACAGGTAAGCGAACACCGGGATCAAAACCGTGCATGCGGCCAAGACCACGTAGATGGTGACAACGACAGAGGCTTGACGAAAGGAAAGTGCGGCGCTGCCAATGATGACCCCGGCCGACGCGGCAAGGAGCAGATTCTTGGGGTTTACCGCAGCCAGCAGAAATCCGAGCCCGAGAGCTTTGCCCGCAGTCATGGAGTCGATCGCGGACATCCACTTCGGTAGTTCTGCCTTCTCGCCCTCGGCCGGGCGATTGCGCCATTGCAGTGCTGCCACCACCAACAACAGCCCACCCAGGACGAGCTTGACGACGCCGACGACTGGCGAGGTGCTGCCGGAGTCCTGCTCCGGCAGCATCACTGACAACAGCGTGAAAGACACCACGGCGACCGTGATACCGATCACCCATCCCACCAAGAACCCCGAGCTCGTCCTCCTTGCTTGGGGTGACAGCAGCATCAAGACGGCGGCAATGATGGCCAGCGGGCCTATTGCGATGGCCACACTCAGGGGCAGGATCTCGCCGATGACTGAGCGCATTCCGTCCAATCTCGATATCCATGCGGCCTGCAGGCCGGCAGTGCCGAGCGGGATGTCGCGCCACACAGGTTCCCGCGGAAATCAGCCGCGTCGCTCGCGCTCCCCGGAAAACGCATCGACGCCCACCACTATCACTCCTCGGCGAAGACCTGGCGCAGCTTCTCTTCCTGCTCGGCCGACAAGTTGCTGGCAATCAGTTCTGCGTTGCCGCTCGACGGGAACTCATCCTTGATCCGGTCGAGCACAGCATCGGAAGTCAGCAGGAAGAGCGCCGACGTGCCCGGGGTGACGCGCTGCTTCACCCCGTTGATGAAGCCGTCGTCGATGCCGACGTCGGCCATCGAGCCGGTCAACGCTCCGATCCCGGCGCCCATAGCCGCTCCCAGGAGCGGAATGAAGAAAAGCAAGCCGAAGAGCATGCCCCAGAAGGCACCTCCGAGCGCGCCTGCCGCGGCCAGATTAGTCAGTTGCCGCGTCTTCGGCTTCTTCTTGCCCACCTCCCAGGACACCACGGCGGCGTCCTGAACGTTGATCAGCTGCTGGGCCTGCAGTGTGCGTAGCCGCTCGGCTGCTTGGTCGGCATCGCCGACGCCGGGAAAGGCCCATGCGGTGAGTGTGGCCATTAAGGGATGCCCTCCTGTTCAGGGTCCGAGTGGACCGATGTGGATTGCTGGTCCAGAGCATCATGCCCACAGCGCCAGTACGCCTCACTCTCCGGGGGTGATTTCGCGACGCGCCATGCCCTCCGCCTCGATGAAGAAGCCCATCAACGGGTGGCAGCAGCACGGCCGAAACTGGGCGAGCGCCTTTCCACCTCGCCGGTGGCTGGGGCAGTAGACGGGCAGGTGCTGCCGTTCTACGATCTTGTTGCAGAACCGCCAACCTGCAGCACCTTGGCTTCAACGGTGAAGCCAAAACCTTCCGCCGGCCTATATCCAGTTAGCCCATTTTGGGATATCGGCCCGACCCCGGAGGCATCAGGTGATCAAGAAATCTGCGGGGGTTCTGGCGATCGGGGCGCTAGTACCACCACTCCTGCTCGCCGCGTGCGGTAGCAACCCGACCACGGCTCCGGCTTCGCAGGCGCCACCCGCCGCGAGCACATCGGCGGCCAGCACACCGGCGACCACTACACCGACGACCAGTGCGTCGCCCAAGGATGTCACCGAGAAGGATTTCGACGCAGCAAACTTTCCCGCCGCGCCGAAGGTCGACAATCCCTGGTACCCGCTGACGCCGGGAACTCAGTACGTCTTTGAGGGAAAAGCCGACCGTGGCAAGGGTAACCGCGCCCACCGCGTGGTTTTCACCGTTACCGACCTGGTGAAGATGATCAATGGAGTGCCTGCCGTCGTCCTCTGGGACCGCGACATCAACGAGGGTGAGCTGCAGGAAGCGGAGCTTGCCTTCCAGTCGCAGGACAACGACGGGAACGTCTGGTTGCTTGGCGAATACCCGGAGGAGTACGAGGACGGAAAGTTCAGCGGCGCACCGGATACGTGGATCTCCGGTCTGGAGGGCGCTAAGCCCGGCGTACTGATGCGGGCGAACCCCCGACCCGGAACCTCCAGCTACCTCCAGGGGCTCGCCCCCAAGATCGAGTTCCAGGACCGCGCCAAGGTGTCAAAGGGCGGACTGCGAACCTGCGTCCCCGTCCAGTGCTACGACGACGTCCTCTTGATCGATGAGTGGAATCCGCTTGAGCCGGAAAGCGGCCGCCAGCTGAAGTACTTCGCGACCGGTGTCGGCAACGTCAGAGTCGGCGCGGTGGATGACCCGGAGGCGGAAGAACTCGTGCTAGCGAAGATCAACCAGCTGAGCGAGGCGGACCTGGCCAAGGCGCGTGCAGAGGCGCTGAAGCTGGAGAAGCGTGCGTTCGAAGTGAGCGCCAAGCTGTACGGCAAAACGACCCCCACCACTCAGGGCCAGTAGGCGTCCGCGGCTACCGCGCTCCGCCAAGGGCTGCACCACCAAAGAAGGATGCACGGCAATGTCTCAGTACATCGGCCCCGTACCCTCTCAACCAGATCACACCTGGGCGCTACCGTCCGCCACGGCCGGCAGACCGGCGTCAGGCCTGGCCATCGCGAGCTTGATCCTCTCCCTTCTCGCGCTTCTCGGCTTTCTTGCCGTCGCCGGCTGGATGTACGTCTCCGGTACACCCCTTCCCAGTGAGACGAAGTCACCGCTGACCGGAACCCTCGTGGCGGTGCCCACCAACGGCACGCTCCAGGGCGCCAGGCTCGCCGCTGCGGTCAGCGCTACCGTCGAAAACGCCATCGGTGAAGTGTCCAACCTGAGCTGCCCAGACACTCCGCGCGTGACTCAGGGTGTCGTCACTGTCTGTCATGGGTCGATCAGCGGTGACGAATGGAGTGTGGTCGTCATCTTCGAGAATCGGGACGGCCGGTTCACATTGCTACCGGTCTAGCCGGTCCTGCTTCGGCAGGGCGTGCAGTGAACTAGTGTCCCTTCCGCGGAACTGCCGCATTTTGTCGAGGAGATGTCATGGCGACGCCGAGCCCCGGCTATTCGATCACCGTACGGGTGGAAGCCCCAACTGATCCCGGAGCGACCGCCCGGCTGTCCGGCGTCGTCGCCGAGTCCGGCGGGGCCATCACGGCGTTGGACGTCGCGGAGTCACGCCACGACATGCTGGTCGTCGACGTGAGTTGCAACGCCAGCGACGTGGCGCACTCTGAGTCGATCACCAAAGCGATTGCGGCGCTTCCTGGGTTCAGCGTGCGCAAGGTCTCCGATCGCACCTTCCTGCTCCACCTCGGCGGCAAGATTGAGGTGAACCCCAAGGTGGCGTTGACGCACCGCGACGATCTCTCCCGCGCGTACACGCCGGGGGTGGCTCGGGTCTGCCTGGCGATCGCGGAGAACCCGGCCGACGCCCGGCGGCTGACTATCAAGCGGAACACGGTCGCCGTGGTCACGGACGGATCAGCGGTGCTCGGTTTGGGCAACATCGGCCCCGCCGCCGCGCTGCCAGTGATGGAAGGCAAGGCGGCGCTGTTCAAGCGATTCGCAGGGGTCGACGCCTGGCCGGTCTGCCTCGACACTCAGGACTCGGACAAGATCGTGGAGATCGTCAAGGCGATCGCGCCTGTGTACGGCGGCGTCAACCTGGAGGACATTTCCGCTCCTCGCTGTTTCGAGATCGAGGAGCGGCTGCGGGCTGAGCTAGACATCCCAGTGTTCCATGATGATCAACACGGGACGGCGATCGTGGTACTCGCCGCGTTGATCAACGCACTTCGGGTCGTGGAGAAGGACATCGCGGATGTGTCGTTCGTGGTCTCCGGCGTTGGCGCGGCGGGATCCGCGATCATCCGCCTGCTCAAGCGGCAGGGTGCAACCAAGATCATTGGGGTCGATCGCGCCGGTGCGGTGCATGACGCACCGGACGGATCGTCGGCCATGCGGCGGTGGCTGGTGGAGAACACCAACGCCGAGAAGCGCTCCGGCACCCTCAAGGAGGTGCTGGTGGGCGCTGACGTGTTCATCGGCGTCTCGGCGCCGAACATCCTGGACGGCAACGACATTGCCGGCATGGCGGAGCGAGCCGTGGTCTTCGGCCTTGCCAACCCGATCCCCGAGGTGGATCCCATGGAGGCCCAGCGCTACGCCGCGGTGGTGGCGACGGGGAGAAGTGACTTCCCCAACCAGATCAACAACGTGCTGGCCTTCCCCGGTTTCTTCCGCGGCCTGCTGGACGGTGCGCTGCGCGACATCACCGACGAGATGTTGTCCGCCGCCGCCAACGCCATTGCCGACCAGGTCCATCCAGACGAGCTCAACCCGAGCTACATCATCCCGAGCGTGTTCGATGCCTCAGTCGCGCCAGCCGTCGCCGCCGCCGTACGGGGGGCCGGCAGCTCAGCCTGAGGCGCTGGGGGTCAGCCGACGAAGGTGACAAAGTTGTCGGCGACGGCCATTGAATTCTCTTCCGCCATGTGACGGCCTGCGTCGCGCACGGCCGGGCCTTGCGGACTGGTTCACGTCCGTGGAGCACGTCGAACACGCTCGCGAGGCTGTCATTCCTATGGCCTTCCATGGCGTCTCTCCGCACAAAGCCACAGATTTCGAGCAGGTTGGCCGATCGGTCCTTCATTTGGGGCCTTGTGCGGAAAGACGAAACTCGTACCGGCCACCGCGTACCGCATCCGCGGCCTTGTGCGGAAAGACGAACCCCGAACCGGCCACCGCCTACCGCATCCGCGGCCTTGTGCGGAAAGACGAACCTCGAACCAGCCACCGCGTACCGCACCTGCGGCCTTGTGCGGAACGATGAACCCCGCTCGCTTGACAGCTCGGAACGAACCAGATGCGAGGATTGGTGCCAACCGCCCGGGACGTTGGTCCTGGCGGGCTGGGCCGCCAGACATGCCCTGGGGCGGTCGCCTCGGCAATGCTGGCAGGGAACCGATGTGTGGAGGGGCGAGATGACCGAGCCGGAAGGGTTCTGGCTGGCCATGTCCGGGGGCGCTGGAGCCCGGATTCTTGATCGCGTGGAGTGCCTGGACCTGCTGCCCGCCAAGCAGGTGGGCCGGCTTGGCTATGTCACCGACGATGGTCCTCGGATCGTGCCGTTGAACTACGCCACGACGCCGGACTCGATCGTTGTCCGGACGCTGGCCTACGGGGAGGTCGCCCGGAGCGCGCTTGATCAACGGGTCGCCTTCCAAATCGATGACATCGACGAGTTCCGGCAGACGGGCTGGAGCGTGCTGGTTGTGGGTACCGCCAAACTGGTCAGCGTGGAAGAGCTCAAACAGATCCTTTACCTCGGCGCACCCGAGCCCTGGGTCGGCGGACCGCGAACGCTGTTCTTGCGCATTCCCATGACGACAATCACCGGCCGCCAGGTCATGGCGACATGACCGCAAGCACGCCCACGATCGGTCGCGTGCTGGTCGCGTACTCCTCGAAGATGGGATCCACCGCAGAGATCGCAGAGGCGATCGGCGAGGAATTGCGCAAAGCTGGCGCTGAGGTGGACGTCAGCGATGCCCGTACCGCTGGTCCGCCGTTCGAGTACGACGCCGTGGTGCTGGGCAGCGGAGTTTATGCCGCGCGCTGGCTCAAACCGGCGCGGCGATATCTGAAGCAGAACCGCAGGCAGATGGCGCATCGGCCAACATGGCTTTTCCAGAGCGGGCCCTGCGGCGAGGGCGCCCAAACGCTGCGCACGGAGCCGAGTCCCAAGATGGCGGCCATCGCACGTGAGATCGGCGTCGATCCGCCCATGGTCTTCGGCGGCAATCTGGATCCGGCCCGGGCCAAAGGCCGCGTCGCCAAGTGGGTGGCCAACAGCGATGCCGCCGGGGACTACCGCGACTGGGACCAGATCCGCAGCTGGGCCGCATCGATCGCCCAGCGGTTAGCCGCGGAACCACGCGAGGGACCGCAACCTGAAAGGTGACCGCTCGTTTACTCGAAGCGGGCCCGTACCGGTGCTTCAGGCTTCGCGCTGCTCATTTCTCCCACGCCGGAGAATCGACCACGACCCCTCCTCTCCAATACCGGCCCAGGACCTGATCCTCGTTAGGGTGTCTCTGGGAGGTACCGGGAGTGAACGACCGTGCGGTGTTGATCTTGGTGATCGGCACTCTCATCGCCATTCTCCTTGTCGTCGCCGGGTTCGTCATCCCGATCTTTCTCACTGGCGGTGCTGGCTCCGGACGGCCCCGTTCCCGACCGAGAACCCGCGTCTTTGCGGACACGCCGGCCGGTCACCTCATCGTGGGCTTCAGCTACCTCTATCCGCGGGTCGATTTTGTGCGCAGCCGGGGCAGCGTGCAGAGGCGAATGCAACGTGCCATTCAGCGCGTGGACACCGTGGATCCCTACACCGGCGCCCGCCGGATAGGCTCCGCCTTGCTGCAGGCTGGACTGGTTGACCCAGGACTGCCTTCGCCCGCAGAGGAGGAAGGGGTCGCCTGGTCGTCTCCCGAGGCCGAGCCCTCGTGGACGCCAGGCACAACTGAGCCCGAAGCGATCTGGCAACCGAGCGAAGCGGTGGTCCAGCCGCCAACGACGATCGATGACGTACCCGGCTTGCCGTCCGGAGCCGAGGGCATTTGGACGCAGGCCGAGCCAGAGGCAGAGTTTCCGGCACCATTTGACGAGCCGGGAGCATCCAGCTTCGACCGGCCTCGTGACGACCGATCAAGGGATACTGAATGAGCGACCGTGGGCCGGACACCGGGGGATACAAGGATCCGCTGCAGGTTTACGCAGAAGCTGACGCGGAGACTCGGACGGTGATCGAGAAAGAGCTGGACCGGATCAACGATCTTGACCGGCGCCATGCTTCGCTCAATTCACAGGGACTCCTGTACGGGGTGATCATCACGCTGGCGTTCCTTACCGCCTGTGTCTACCTGATCGCCACTGGTCACGGAATCGAAGGAACGGTGCTGGGCGTGATGTTCATCGTTGGCTTGGTGACCATCCTGGCGGTGGGTCGGCGGCGCTGACAAGGTAGAACAGTGATCCATGGATTACCGCACTCTAGGGCGCAGTGGATGCGCTGTCTCCAATCTCTGCCTCGGCACGATGACCTTCGGCCAGGAAACCGACGAAGCCGGCGCCCACCAACAACTTGACGCTTTCGTCGCTGTCGGCGGCACGCTGGTCGACACGGCCGATGTCTACACCGGCGGCACCAGCGAAGAGATCATCGGCCGCTGGTTCGCCAGTCGCCCGGCCGACATCACCGAAGCGGTGGTCCTAGCCACCAAGGGCCGGTTCCCGACCGACGACTCGCCCAACGGGTTAGGGCTCTCGACCCGGCACCTCACTCGGGCGCTCGACGCCTCGCTGAAGCGCCTCGGGCTGGAAACCATCGATCTCTATCAGGTGCACGCCTTCGATCCCTGGACCCCGCTCGAGGAGACGCTGCGTACGCTGGACGGCTTCATCCGGGCGGGCAAGATCAACTACTACGGATTGTCGAACTTCACCGGGTGGCAGCTCACGAAGGCGATTTATCTGGCAGGGGCGATGAACCTGGCCGAGCCCGTAACGCTGCAGCCGCAGTACAGCCTCATCGTCCGCGAGATCGAGTGGGAGATCGTGCCCGCGGTGCTGGACGCCGGGATGGGCATGCTGCCCTGGGGCCCGCTCGGCGGCGGCTGGCTTTCCGGCAAGTACTCCCGTGATCAACGGCCTGCGAGTGACACGCGCCTGGGCGACAATCCCAACCGCGGTATGGAGGCTTACGACCGTCGCGGTACCGACCGTACCTGGCAGATCATTGATGCGGTGCAGAGCGTTGCGGAGGCCCGGGAGGTTTCAATGGCGGAGGTTGCGCTGGCGTGGGTGACAGATCGCCCGGGCGTGACGTCGACCATCCTCGGCGCCCGGACAACCGAGCAGCTGATGACTAATCTGCTGGCCGCCGACCTGCACCTGTCACCGGAGGAGACAGAAGCGCTCGATAAGGCGAGCGATCTTGGTGCAACCGATTACCCGTACGGCGAGATGGGCGTGAACCAGCGCGAGCGCGAACTCAGAGGCAGTTAGCGCAAGTAGCTCACCCTGCTCCTCGACAAGCTGTGGCCGCCGATCGGGACAGCATCGTAAGGAGTACTCCGGTGCCAGAGTCGGCTGACGTGACGAATGCCCGCTCCGCATGGGCTGGCGGGAGCTGGTCACCGTGGCGAGCGGTGATCGGGTTCGGCGTGGTGAGCCTGTTGGCCGACATGGTCTACGAAGGCGCCCGATCGATCACAGGACCCCTACTCGCATCGCTGGGCGCCTCTGCGGTGCTGGTCGGGCTGATCACCGGCGCGGGCGAGGCGATGGCACTCCTGCTGCGGGTGATCTTCGGATCCTGGGCCGACCGAACCGGCCGCTACTGGACCATCACCTACGCCGGCTACGCGGTGACGGTGGTCTGCGTCCCGCTGCTGGCCATCACCCCCTTCGTGGCTGCAGGCGGCCTAGTGCTTGCCTGCTTCCTGATCTTGGCCGAACGGTTTGGCAAGGCCGTTCGCAGTCCGGCCAAGACCGCCCTGCTGGCCCATGCAGCAGGAGCGGTCGGGCTTGGTCGGGGCATGGGTGTTCACAAGGCCCTCGACCAGGTCGGTGCGGTATCCGGACCACTCCTGGTCGCTGTCGTAGCCGCTGTGGCAGGAGCGCTCTGGCCGGCGCTGGCGGTTCTGATCATTCCCGGCACGGCCGCTCTGCTCGTCCTGGTCTGGATACGGCATCGGATGGGCGACCCCAATCCCCCACCGGACGATCGGTCGGACCCCTCCGCCAGCGCAGCTGCCAAGACGGTTCGGTCGCCAGAACGTCGACTGCTCAGGGGCGCCGGCCTTCCCATCTCATTCTGGCTTTTCGCATCCGCGGCTGGAGCCGCCACCGCTGGTCTGGTCACCTTCGGAGTGATCTCCTACCACCTGACCACGGACAACATCGTTCCCGTTGCGACGATCCCGCTGATCTACGCGGCCGCCATGGCAGCCGAGGCTCTTGCGGCCCTGGCCACCGGAAGCCTGTTCGACCGCATCAAGGGCCGTACCCTGCTGGTGCTGCCCTTCCTGGTCGCCGCCGTTCCGGTGCTCGCGTTCAGCAGCTCGCCGCTGATCGCAATCCTCGGTGTGGTGATCTGGGGAACCGCCGTGGGCATCCAAGACTCCACCGTGAAAGCGCTGGTTGCCGATCTGGTTCCCTCCACCAGGCGCGCAACCGCGTACGGCGTGTTCGCGGCCGTTCAGGGTGGCGCGGCGATGGCGGGTGGGGCCGTGGCGGGCGCGCTCTACCAGCAGTCCCTACCGATCTTGATCGCAGTCGTCGGCGTCACCCAGATCGGCACGCTCGTTCTTCTCCTGGCCACCCTGCGCGCCCGGTGACCGCTGGATCGCCTCCACTCAGGACGCCGGAACGGCGCCTCGGTCGACTCAGGACGCCGGAACGGCGTCCGGGTCGGGCGGGGCTGCGTCGATGGTCGCGGCGCCGCGGGACGGCCGCACCCACACCGGTGCACCGGCGCGAAGATTCAGCGCCTCGACCTGTCCTGGGGTGAGCTGCACCCAGGAGCCGGAGTCGCCGCTGCGCAGATCGGCTCGCACCTCGAAACCGACGCGTTGCAACCGCTCCACCTGAGCCGGGACAGTCGCATCGTGAGGACTCTCGAAGACGTCGATGTCGTGGGGGCGCAGCAAACGGCCGTTGAGCCGGGTGATCGGGCCGAGGAACTCCATCACGAACTCGTTCGCCGGGCGGTCGTACAAGTCGTTGGGCCCTCCGACCTGCTCGACTCGGCCGGCATTGATCACGACCAGTTCGTCGGCAACCTCGAGCGCCTCTTCTTGATCATGAGTGACGAAGACCGTCGTGACGTGGACCTCGTCGTGAAGTCGGCGCAGCCAGTCACGCAACTCCTTGCGGACCTTGGCGTCCAAGGCGCCGAAGGGCTCGTCGAGCAAGAGCACGTTGGGCTCGGCAGCCAACGCCCGAGCCAGCGCCATCCGCTGCCGCTGGCCACCGGACAGCTGGGACGGCAACCGATCACTGAACTGATCGAGATGCACCAGTTCGAGCAGCTCATGTACCCGCCGGCGGATCTCCGCTCGGGGACGCTTGCGCACCTCGAGCCCGAAGGCGACGTTGCGATACACGCTGAGGTGCTTGAAGGCGGCGTAGTGCTGGAAGACGAACCCGACGTTGCGGCGCTGTGGCGGCAGCGAGGTGGCGTCGGCGCCGTCGATGCGGACCGTCCCGCCGTCGGCTTGATCGAGTCCGGCGATGATCCGCAGCAAGGTCGACTTGCCGCCACCGCTGGGACCGAGGAGCGCGGTCAGCTGACCGGTACGAACGTCGACGCTCACGTCGTCGAGGGCGACGAAGTCGCCGAATCGCTTGGAGATGTTCAGCGCCTGGATTCCCACGATCGGCTCCTACGTCTGTTCCTTGGGCCGCAAGATCGCGACCACGATGATGCACACGATCGCCACCGTGACCATGACGAAGCTGATGGCGTACGCGCCCTGCTCGTCGAGGTCGTTGTAGCGCTGAGCCGCCAGTAGCGGCATGGTCTGGGTCGAGCCCAGTACGTTGCCCGCAACCACCCGTACGGCGCCGAACTCTCCGAGCGCTCGAGCCAGGGTAAGTACGACCCCGTACGCCAGCGCCCAGCGCACACTCGGCAAGGTGAGCCGCCACAGCCGCTGCCAGGCGTTCGCCCCCAGCGACCTGCCCGCCTGCTCTTGTTCGAGCCCGATTTCCTCCAGCACCGGGATCAGCTCCCGCACGACGAGCGGGAGGGAGACGAAGCAGGTGGCCAGCACGATGGCGGGTTCGGCGTAGATGATCTGAAGCCCCACATCCTGCAACGATCCGCCGAACCAACCGTTACGCCCGTACACCAAGATCAAGGCCAGTCCGGCGACCACGGGGGATACGGACACCGGTAGGTCGATCAGGGCGTTGAGGACACTCCGGCCCGGGAACCGGTACCGGGTCAGCAGCAGGGCCGCCGTCAGACCGAACACCGTGTTGATCAGCACCGCCAGGGCGGCGACCCGCAGCGACAAGCCGATCGCGGCGAGTGCCTCGGGGGAGGTGACGGAGTCCACGAAGTCGGCGATGCCGTCTTCGAAGGTGCGCAAGATCATGACTCCGAGCGGCAGCAGGACCAGCAGCGTCACGTAACCGATGGCGACCAGCCGCAACGTCCACCGGGACGCGGTCTGTCGGTCCTGGCTCGTCGCACCGGCCGAGGTGCGGATCTCAGCCACGATTCGCCGCCCTTCGCTGCAGAACTCCCAACAGGATGATCACGATCAAGGCGACGATCAGGAGCACTGTGGCCACCGCCGAGGCACCGGCCAGGTTGTCGTTCTCGATCTGGCCGAGCATCCGAACCGATGCCACCTCCGTGCGCCTGGGCAAGCTGCCGGAGATCAAGACCACCGAGCCGAACTCGCCAAGTCCCCGGGCAAAGGACAGCGCCGCGCCGGCCGCCATCGCCGGCGCGATGTTGGGCAAGATCAGCCGGACGAAGATCGTGAACTTGCTGGCACCGAGCGAGGCGCCCGCCTCCTCCACGTCGAGATCCAGCTCTTCCAGTACCGGCTGCACGGCGCGAACAACGAACGGCAAGGTGACGAAGAGGAGCGCGATGAAGATCGACCATCTCGTCTGGGCCAGCGTGATACCGAGTGGGCTGTTGCTGCCGTACAACGCGATGAGGACCAGCCCGGCCACGATGGTCGGCAGCGCGAACGGGACATCGATGACCAGGCTCAGCAGCCGCCGGCCCACGAAGCGGTCACGCACCAGGACCCAGGCCACCAACGTCCCGAACACCGTGTTGACCACGGTGGCGGCCGCGGCCATCGTCACGGTCAACCGAATGGAGGCGGCCACCGCCGGGCTGGTGACGGTGTCCACGAAGGCGCCGAGGCCGTTGCTCGCCGAGGTGAAGAGGACGGCAGCCAGGGGAAGGATCACCAGGATGCTCATCCAAAGCAGGACCATGCCGAGCGCGAGGCCCGAGCCGCGGCCCAGGCGCAGGACGCCCTCCGGAGGGCCGGCGCCCCGGTTACTCGGTCTTGCAGCGGGCGCGGCGGCGGCCGGCACATCGGGTGGAGAACCGAGAGAGCCGGCCGTCGCGACGACGGGAGTGCTCGTGGTGCTCACGCCACTCCGCTGGAGTCCTGGATCTTGGTGACGATGCCGTTCTCCTCGTCGAAGAACTTCTTGGAAACCTCCGACCATCCACCAAGATCATTGATTGTCGCGAGCTTCTGCACCGCGGGGAAGGGATTGGAAGGATCGTTGGCGCCGTCGACCTGCTCGGGCTTGACCGAGGAATTGAGCGGCCGGAATCCGTGCTCGGCGAAGATGTTCTGGCCGGCGTCCGACGTCACGAAGCTGAGGAACTTCTTCGCCGACTCGGGTGCCTTGGTGGTCACCGCGCCAGGATTCTCGATCTTGATCGACGTGTCCGGCACGACGTAGTCGACCTCGGCACCGTTCTGCCTAGCGGCGATCGCCTCGTTCTCATAGGAGATCAGCACGTCCCCCGTGCCGCTGGTGAACGCACTTGTCGCCTCGCGCCCGCTCGAGGGCAGGCTCACGATGTTCGCGTAGTACGAGGTCAAGTAGTCGATCGCATCCTTCTCCGCGCCGCCGTTGGCCGTGATGTGCGACCAGGCAGCCAGGATGTTCCAGCGCGCCGAGCCCGACGAGCCCGGATTGGGCGTCACGATCTTGACCCCTGGTCTGGTCAGGTCCGCCCAGCCGGTGATGCCCAGCGGGTTTCCCTTGCGGGTGACGATCACGACAACCGACGTGCTCACGATGCCCTTGTTCGCGCCGGTGTTCCAGTCCTCAGCCACCAGCTGCTTGTCGACCAGCTTGGTCATGTCGGAGTTCAGCGAGAAGCTCACGTAGTCCGCCGGCAGTCCTGAGATCACCGCGCGGGCCTGGTCGCCGCTGGCACCGTAGGAGGACTTCCACGAGGTGCCCTCACCTTCCGGCGCGTCCGCGAACGCCTTCTGCGCGTCGTCGTAGGCGGCCTTGGGGACGGAGAAGGCGACCAGGTTGAGTTCTGAATCGCCGGACGATCCGGTGGACCCACCGCCGCAGGCCGAGACGACGGCCATCGCGGCCATCGCCATGACGACACCGACCTTTGTCCAACCGCCGCGAAGTCGTTTGTTTGTCATACAGTGCTCCTGCCACATATTTCCGATATATCTAGTCGGGATTATGGAGAACACTGCCATTGGCCGTTGACGGTGAAAAGCACTTCTCAGATTCTGGACAAGAGTCTCATTTGGGCGGGCCGAGTACCTCCCGGATGACCCACGAAAGAGAAGGAGCCGGGGCAGCTGACAGATCCCCCAGTTCTCGCTATGAAGCAGGGAGGGGCCGCCGACGCATCCAGTCCAGCGTCACCTTGAGGCCGTCCTCCAGTGGTGTGGGGTCCTCAAGCTGGAGTTCCCTACGGGCCCGAGTGATGTCGAGACAGCTCCGCAAAACCTCCCCTGCACGAGCTGGCCTCATCTCCGGCTGAAACGATCCCGGATCGACATTCGCAGCGTCAGCAATAGCCCCGACCAGCTCCCGCACGCTGACCTCCTTACCCGTGCCGATATTGAAGGTCGAATGCACCAGCCCCTGAGCGTCAGCTGCCGCCAGGTTGGCCGCGACGATGTCGCGCACGAAGACGTAGTCGCGCGTTTGCCTTCCGTCACCGAAGATCATCGGCCGCAGGCCCTGGAGCACGCGCGAGCAAAAGATCGCAATGACCCCGGCGTCCCCGGCTGGGTCCTGCCGCGGACCGTACACGTTCCCGTAGCGCAGGGTGACGACATCAAGATCACGCATCTGCCGGAACCATGCCGCGTACTGCTCCGCGGTGTGTTTGCTCAGCCCGTAGGCAGAAAGCGGCCGACTTGGCGTCGTCTCGGGAGTCGGTAGGGGCGCGCCCTCACCGTAG
>DASQUD010000289.1:0-25434 GCA_035641455.1 Propionibacteriaceae bacterium
CCGGCATCGGGTCAGATCGAGTCCCTTCGTGGTATTGCGCTGTTCTGCGGCGTCCTGCTGATTGGCGTGGCTGGCGCAACCATCGACCTGTCGTTCGTCCGGACACGGGTCCGCACCGTCTGGCTGATCAGCCTCGGCGCCCTGAGCCTGCCGCTGATTACGACCCTGGTCCTGGCCCATTTCGCCGACCCCCGCCTCCGCGGGCCAGAAGCGACCGGGTGGTCCTTCGCAGCATTCGCGGGTCTCGCGCTTTCGGTGAGTGCGGTGCCCGTCATCGTCAAGATCTTCGCCGATCTGGGCATCCTGCATCGGAACCTGAGCCAGTTGTCCTTGAGCGTCGCCGTCATCGACGACGCGATCGTGTGGGTCGGGCTCTCAATCATCGCGGCTGTCATCCATCTTCGACATTCGAGCGATTTCTCGACGTTCTCCGAAGATCTGTTGTTGGCGCTGACGGCCATCAGCGCTTTGGCGCTGATCGCTGTCGTGGCCCGACGCTCCGTCGGTGTCACCGATCGCCCCGGGGTCGGACGTGAGACGGGGGTTGGGGCGTCTTGCCTGGTCGCAGCAGCTTTCATCACCTTGGGTGCGGTGCTCACGGACGGGATCGGGCTCGATTCGACACTCGGTGCCTTTGTGTGCGGCACGATCGTCGCTTCCGGCTGGCTGGTCCCGGTGGCGAGGCTGAGGCCGCTGCGTACGATCGTGCTCGGCGTGCTGGCACCGCTCTTCCTCGCCACCAGTGGGTTGTCCGCAGACCTGACGGCGCTCCGGGATCCCGAGCTGGGCCTTGCGGCGTTGGCGGCAGTGGTACTGGCCATAGTGAGCAAATCACTTGGGGCCTACGGCGGTGGTCGGCTGGCTGGACTCGGCCACTCGGCCTCGATGGCGGTGTCATCGGCCCTCAACGCGCGCGGAACCGTCCAGCTCGTGGTCGCAGCAGCCGGTCTGCGCCTCGGTCTCATTACCACCGCGGGATTCACCATTCTCCTGCTTGTGGCGCTGGTCACCTCGGCCATGGCCGGTCCGCTCATTCGTCGGTACATGCGGCAGCTTCCACCGACTCACGACGAGGAGCGCCGGGAAGGCCTGGTCGACTGATGCTACGAATCGCCCCTCAGATCTGTAGGGTCACGAGCACCACGTCTCCCGTTTCAAGATCCTCGACAGCCCGCACGCCCTTCTTGACGGGTAGCAGATAGGTCCCCCGGACCTTGTCGGCAAACAACGAGGTCGTCCACTGCGTCGAGCCGACCGTCGCTTGAACGCGGATCGAGCCAAATGCTGAGGCGTTCTGGGCCAGCCGCTCACGGATGTCGGCAGCCGTCTCTGCCGGAAGGCTCACGAAATGCCAGGCGGCCGGGCCGTCGTACTCCCACAGTTCACCGCGAAACTCGTAACGATCACCCGCCATAGACGAACCATATGGCTGTGGGAGTGCCGCAGGTGAGTGCGTGACGACCAGGTGAATGGGTCCAGTGCAGTCGGGCTATCCAGTCTTCGGCGGAGTAGTGCGGACCCACCACTCCGCTCCGAGGGCGTGCAGGATGAAGGCAATCCAGAAGGCAGCAGCAAAGCTGTCGCGGAAGTCGAGTAGCGATTAAGATGCCAATCCAAATCCGGATCGTGCCGACGGCGAATGCCCAGATCATCCATCGTCTGTGACTGATCACGTCCCCTCGACGGATCGCGCGCACGGCGCGCAGGAGGCAGAGAAGGAACCAGCATCCAAAGACGACGGCGGCCGCCGCCTCCACAAGTCCGCCCCAGGCAAACTGAAGGCCGAACACCAGTGCAAGGGCGATGCTGAGCACCGCCGCGCCCACCAGCACCCGGCCCAGTCGGCGGTGGAATGTGTAGTGCTTGGTCCGAATCCGTTCCGACAGCTGCAGGGGGCACCGAGCAGGTACAGCACGCCTGGAGTCATGTGCAGGTACGCCAGCCAGTGGTGGGCGACGTAGCGGCTTTCGAAGTCCTCGGGCTCAGGATCAGTGCCAGTGATGAGGAACGGGAGATCAGTGGCGAGCCGGATCCCGTAGAACGTGATCACGATGCCGATCAGCACGCCGATGACGATGAGCATCGGCCGCCTGGTGGGGGCGGGGACTGTGCCGTTCCGATTCGACGCCATCGTGCTCAGTTCGGGGCGGGCGACCTTTGTCGCGCTCCGGGATCGTCGCGATTCCCGGTCATGATGCCGGTGCCTCGGCCCCATTCCACTGGCCCAGGGCATACCGGGTGCCCTCGTTGTCTTCGAAGAGAGCCCACCAGCCAAAGTGCTGACGCGCTGGCGGAAGTGGGAACCTCACTCCGCGATCCCTCAGTTCCGCATGGGTGCTCTGGATGTCGGAGCAGTCGAAGAATAAGTCGGAGTGGGGCTGGCGGTCCGGAACTGTGCGCCGCGGCTCATCTGACCGGCGAGGGCTAAGGATGAGCAGCAGGTCTTGATTGGGCGGCTTGACTTCCACCCAGCGTTCGTCGCCATACGTATCGTCGCGGACGACGTCGAACCCCATGCTGGTCGTCCAAAACTCGAGTGCGGCCTGCTGGTCTGCCACGGGAACGATGACCTTGCTGACTCGTGTGATCATGATGGCCTCCTTGCAGATAAAATCACATCGGGTATATCCAGATTGGTAGTATCTGAAATGGACTGTATCGTGTAGAGGTGAGTTCGACAAGTGGTCCACCGCTGACGACCGCTGGATTTCAGGTCTTGCTGGCGTTGGCGTCCGGCCACAGCCACGGGTATGCGGTGATGAGCTTCGTGAACCAGCTCGCCGGCGGCCAGATCCGGCTCGGTCCGGGAACGCTGTACCGGACACTGGCCCGGCTGGTAGCCGACGAGCTTGTGATCGAGTCTGGCGCCAGCGATCCGACGGCCCCGCATGACGCCCGTCGCCGCTACTACGAGCTCACCCCCCTGGGAGCACAAGTCGTTCGTGACGAGGCCGAGCTTCTCGCGCGGCTCGTGGATGCTGCCGATGCAGCAGGACTTCTCGACGCCAAACGGAGGACCGCATGAACCGTCAGCGACCACTCGGGCTGGGCACTCACATCTTCGTCTCTGACGCGGACGCCGCGGTGGCTTTCTACTGTGAAGCGTTCGGTGCCACCGAACTCATTCGCCACCGACTTCCGGACGGGCGCGTCCTCTTTGTTGAGCTGGCCGTGGGTCCGGACAAACTCCTCCTGAGCGAGGAAATTGCCGAGCTCCACGCGCTCGCTCCATCCAGCTTGGGTGGCTCGCCGGTGATGCTGTTGCTCGAACTCGACGACGTTGACAGCGCCTTTGCCCATGCAGTCGAGATGGGGGCCGCGGTCGAAATGGCTGTTGCCGAAATGTTCTGGGGCGAGCGATACGGCATCGTCCGAGACCCCTTCGGACATCGCTGGTCGCTCTGCACGCGCCGCGAGCTCCTTCCCCCAGACGAGGTAGCCAGCCGCGTGCCGGACGAACCCATCGACGGCAGCTGGCCGAGGAGAACATAGGCGCCGCTCAGCGACTGCGTGCATTACTGGGCGGCGCAGAGGGAGTCGGATGCGCAGCCTCGTTTCGCCCGGTCGGGAGTCGATGCTGATGGTGCCACCGTGACACTCCTCGACGATCCGTCGAGCGATATCCAGGCCTAGCCCTGTCGACTGGGGAGCCCGCACCTGGCGCCCGAGCGGGGATCAGCGTAACGTCGCAGAACAGGTTCTTCATCGGGGGAGGGGCGTCGGAAGTCAGCTTTGAGCACCACGACATGCCCGGCATGGAGTGGAACGGTGACATCGCCTCGATCCCAGGAATGGGTCGGATGGCCTGGTTCCAAGACAGCGAGGGCAACATCATGTGCCTGGACGAGCGGGCCAGCGGCTAGCGCGGCAGCGAAGAAAGGGAGAGGAGTTTGGTGTTCGCACAGGTGATACAGGGAAAGGTCACCGATCGCTCCGCCCTGAGGGTGGCGATGGATCGCTGGTTGAGTGAAGTAGCGCCCGGCTCGATCGGTTGGCTCGGCAGCACCGGCGGCGTGACCGAGGACGGACGGTTCATCCTCTTGGCACGGTTTTCGTCCCAAGAAGAGGCGATGCGCAACAGCGACCGGCCGGAGCAGGACGCGTGGTGGAGCGAGACCTCGAAGCTTTTCGACGGCGACGCGACCTTCAAGAACAGCGTGGCTGTCGATGAGGATCTGCTGGGCAATCCGGACGACGCTGGTTTCGTCCAGTTCGTTCTCGGCAAGGTGCGCGACCCCGACCGTGCCCGTCAGCTGATGAGGGGAGATCCGCAGGCGTGGACCCAGTTGCGACCAGACCTGCTGGGAACAGTAACGGCAGTGCACGAGGGCGGCGAAATAACCACGGCCGCCTACTTCACGTCGGAGCAGGACGCTCGGGAAGGGGAGTCGAAGGAAGTTCCGCAAGAGCTCAAGGAGGGCATGGCGGAAATGGATGCGCTCACTGTGGGCGAGCCCGATTATCTCGACATCAAGGAGCCGTGGCTCGACTCTCCCAAGGGGTGAGGCATGGGCCGACGTTGTGCTGAATCCCAGGCCAGGGCCGCGCCTGGTTCAGCACGATCAATGCACATGACTGGGTGATTCTGCTGCCGGAGGCCGCCAACGCAGGGGTGGGCCGGCCCTACACTTCACCGCATGGCGCAGCCGGGAAGTCGCAGCCGCGTCGTGCTCGCGATCATCTGGCTGCTGCTGGGTGTCGCGATGATCGGTGTGCCGCTATGGCTTGGTTGGACCCGGTGGCAAGCCATCCTTAATGGCCATCCGGCCATGCTGGCCGCTGGAATCCTCTGCGGTCTGCTCGGCTTCGTCGCGGTCGCCTGGTCGATCGCCTCCTTGACACTCGGCGATCGCCAGGATCGCGAAGGTGACCCCGACCATCCGGCACGGCGAACCGATGAGCAGATCCGGCGACGGGCCCGCTGGCGGCTGTTGCTCGCCATTCCGGCACTGATCGTCTGTGTGACGCTGGTCGGTCTACTGGCCTGGGCACGGCCCTTCAAAGCGAGCCCGACGGCAGCGGCGGCCATGCGGTCGGAGAACGACGTGGTCGTGACCGACAAGCTCGGTTGGTACGAGATGCAGCCGGTTCGCAAAGACAAGTCAGGCAAGACGGTAGAGCCCACAACGGCTTTGATCTTCGTGCCGGGTGCTCGAGTGGATCCCCGGGGATACGCCGGGCTCTTGCGGCCACTGGCCGAAGCCGGCTATGTGGTGGCCGTGATCAAGGCCCCCTTCGGGATTGCACTGTCCAGGCCCGCTATGGCCGAGGAGGTGATGAACGTGCACCCGGAGATTACGTACTGGGCTGTTGGCGGGCATTCGCTCGGCGGCACGGCCGCCGCATCGTTCGCCGACGAACATGCCGAGGTCGACGGGCTGGTCCTCTATGCGTCGTATCCCGCTGAACCGCTAGATCGCACGGATCTGAAGGTCGTATCCATTTCCGGTTCTGCGGATGGGCTGGCCACGACCGCCGATATCGATGCCTCAAAGGCATACCTGCCGCCCGACACCCAGTACGTGGTCATTCCTGGCGCTGTCCACAGCGACTTCGGCGACTACGGCGAACAACCGGGGGATGGCACCCGCACGATCGAGCATGCGGCCGCACAGACCGAGATCCAGAAGGCCACTGTGGACCTGCTTGCCTCGCTGACCCCGCCGATCAAGAATGCGAAGAAGTAAGGATCATCTATGAGTGAAACCGGGCTGCACCGCGCTCAAGCCAAGATGGCCGCCGCCGGCGTACACCAGAAGGCCATTGATGTCTTCACCCACTATTACGCTCAGCTGGAGGAGGGCGTGACGGGCTTCATTGCTGAGGAATCGATCACGCCGCTGGAGGATCCAGATCTGCTCGAATCCGTGTCGATTAGTGATGAGGACGCGAGGACCGCTCTCGCCCGGACTGTGATGATCAAGCTCAACGGCGGCCTGGGCACCTCAATGGGCATGGACAAGGCCAAGTCGCTGTTACCTGTACGGGACCAGAAGTCCTTCCTCGACATCATCGTTGATCAAGTGCGTGCTGCGCGGGCCAGGTATGGCGTTCCGCTGCCGTTAATCTTTATGAACAGCTTCCGAACGCACGACGACACGCTTGCCGCGCTGACGGGATATCCCGATCTGGTCGTCGATGATCTTGCCCTCGGATTCGTGCAGAATTCGGAGCCGAAACTGCGCGCCGACGATCTGACGCCGGTCGAGTGGCCCACCGATCCCACACTCGAGTGGTGTCCGCCCGGTCACGGTGATCTCTATACCGCGCTCGACGTCTCGGGTGTGCTGGATCGCCTGCTGGCCCTGGGTTACCACTACGCCTCGGTGTCCAACTCCGACAACCTGGGTGCTGGTCCCAACGCCACGATCGCTGGTTGCTTCGCCCGGAGCGGCGCCCCCTACGCAGCCGAGATCTGCCGGCGCACCGCGGCCGATCGCAAGGGTGGGCATTTGGCCATCCGCAAGTCTGACTCGAGATTGATCTTGCGAGACACCGCGCAGACGGCCAAGGAGGAGATGGATTTCTTCACCGACGAGCACCGACACCCTTATTTCCACACCAACAATCTGTGGTTCGATCTCGACGTGCTGGCCCGGACCCTGAAAGAGCGCAACTCGATACTAGGGCTGCCGCTGATCAAGAACGAGAAGACTGTCGATCCGGCGGACCCGTCGTCCCCGGCCGTGATCCAGATCGAGTGCGCAATGGGTGCCGCCATCGAGGTCTTCGAGGGCGCAACCGCCATCGGGGTTGATCGGGAGCGATTCCTGCCGGTCAAGACGACCAACGACTTGCTGTTGCTGCGCTCGGACGTCTACGAGGTTGGCCCCGACGGCCGGCTGGCCAAGGTCACCGACCCGGCGCCGACAGTCGACCTCGATTCGCGTTACTACAAGACGATCTCGGCTTTCGACCAACGGTTCCCTTCCGGAGCGCCGTCGCTGCGACGCGCAAGCAAGCTGAGCGTCGAGGGCGACTGGACCTTTGAGGCCGATGTCACTGTCGTCGGCGCGGTCCAACTTGACGATCGAGGGGCCGCTCAGACAGTGGCGGCCGGATCAGTCCTTGGTGAGAGCTGACCGGTGCGATCGTCAGATCGTGGCGACTACCTCGTCGAAGTTGAGGCGCGGCAATCGTGGGCGGAACGCCGAGTCGGCGGGATGGCCGATGTTCACCACGAGCAGCGCCTGGTGACGGCCGTCCGGAAAGAATTCAGCGGTGACACCATCGGCATCAAACCCGCCCATCGGACCGGCCACCAAGCCCGCGGCGCGGACGCCGATCAAGAAGTAGCCGATCTGGAGCGAGGTGTTGAACACCGCCGCTCGCTCACGGCGCTCCTCATTGGCGAAGCCATTCCGGGCGCCAGGATTGACGGGGAAGATCTTCGGCAGCTCGTCGTGGAAGTCGAGATCCGCTGCCAGCACCGCGACCAGAGGAGCGGAGGCAGTCTTGGCCTTGTTGCCCTCGAAGACATGCCCGAGGAGGCGGGCGCGTGCCTCCGGTGTACGGATCAGGAGTATCCGGAGCGGCTGGCTGTTCATCGCGGTCGGAGCCCACTTGACGAGGTCGTAGACGGCACGCATCTCATCGTCGCTCACTGGTTCATCGGTGAACGCATAGCCGGTACGGGCATCGCGGAAGAGCAAGTCTTGAACCCGCGGAGAGATGGCCAAAGGGGTGTCGAAGTCGGCTTCGAACGCGGCGAGATCGGCCGGAGAGACATCGAGGTCGGTCATATTAGTTGAACGCTCAACCAATCGAAGTATTCCCACGCTATATCCGACCGGTGTACCGCGCCGTGAGAGTCTTGGATGTGTGGCCAGTTCTCACGTGGCGCACTGGCATCAGGCGTTGGCCTACGCCATTCTCGGTCGCCGGCTGCTCGGCCTGTCACAGCAAGATCAGCCCGATGTGGCGGCACTGGCCCGCAAGCTGAGTGCCGAGCAGCAGCTAAGCGCCTCGGTGGAGGCACTACGTGGCAGCGGCACCTGGCCGGTTCCGGTGCCGTCCGACCTTATGGTCGGCCTTGGTTCGGCCCAATTCCTGGCAGTCCTGGAAGCACTGGTGCAGGAGTTGGGGCTGGACAAGCACGGGACTCGCTTTGCGGTCGATCGTCCCGCTAATGCCGATGAACGCCGGCTGCTGGGCGACGTTCCGCCGCACCATCCCGGCTGAGCGCCAGTGCTCCGGCCAAGATGTAGACCAGCCCAGCTGAACAGAGGCAAGGAGGACCAGTGAGCAAGCTCGTTGTTGTCGAGAACGTCTCCTTGGATGGAGTGATGCAGGCGCCGGGTCGCCTGGATGAAGACATCCGGGGCGGCTTCGATCGTGGCGGCTGGGCCACCCAGGCGCTGGAGAAGGACCCCGAAGCCGCTCAAGCGTCGATGGCGGGTCAAGGGCAGACCGGGGCGCTGATCTTCGGCCGCCGCACCTACGAGGATGTCGTTGGACACTGGCTCTCAACTCCAGAGCCCAATCCGTTCACCGAGATTCTGGAGAAGACGCCGAAGTACGTCGCTTCCCGCACTTTCACCGAACCCCTTCCATATCCGAACTCCACCCTGCTCAAGGGCGATGCGATAGACGAGATTTCCACACTCAAGCAGGAGTCCGACAAAGACCTCGCGGTCCTCGGAAGCGGTGTGCTCGTCCGTGATCTTGCTGCCGCGGGCCTGATCGATGAGTACATCTTGACCATCATCCCCGTCGTGCTCGGCTCGGGCACCAGGCTCTTCGGTGACACCTACATCCCGCTGCACGTGGCCAACAGCGTCACGACCTCCTCCGGAATCGTGGTAGCCACGCTGCGCGTCAATCACTAGGTCCTCCAGAGAATCCGAAGGCCTGCGCCTGGCACTTTCGAGCTAATGCAGGACCACGCTGATCCTGCTGTTGGCGGCCGCCGCAGCCAGCAGCATGGCCGTCTTTGATTCGACTTCTACCAGAACCAGCGCACCATCAGCCGCACGCGCCGCCTCCTCTAACGGGGGCGCCGGAACAGTCAACACCGTCACCCCGGCAGCCACCACGCTTGCTTCGCCACCCTCTTGATCGGCCGCGATGACGTCGATGAGCGCTCCAGGTTGCAGCAGGACAGCCACCTCGGGATCGGCAAGACGTAGCGGAGCGATCACGTGACCGGGCCGAATCCCCGACGATGTGCTCAATAGATCAAGACCGGTGAGGACCTGCCCCTCGGCCACCGGGCCGATCACGCGGCGGCCCAGCGCGACCTTGCTATCCATCAACGCGCCGCGAGGCAGCGCCTCCTCGACGAGGTCAGACACCGTGATATCCCCGGACCGAATGATCGCTCCCGAGGCCAGGTTCGTCGTTGCCCGGACGACGTCCACCGTCGGTGGAGCAGGGGGAGCCGCTGCCGCAACGGCACTCAGCACCGCGGCTATTGCGGCCACGATCGCCAGTTTCCGGCGATGCCAGGACACCGCCCGGCGCAGATCGCGAAGGAAGCGACGCCGAGGTGCTGGGGGTTTCATCGGACCGGCGACGCAGCGGCAAGGCGGCGCACCCGGTTTACCAATCTCGTCATGTCAGGGACGTTAAGGACGAGCGGCGGAACCGTGCCCTTCGTCCACAGCCACGAGGGCTGAGCATGAAGCCTCTGTGGACATCTAGCTTGCGGCGGCGCCGACCTTATCGGGCCGGCCCCCTGAACCGCCGGTCGACGCAGGCTTTGGCGGTGGCGCTGAAGTGGCGGCTTTGTCCGAGGTGGCTGAGCCGTTTCCGTCGGCTTTGGCGGCGACTTCCTTGCCAGTGTCGGCGGCCTTCTTCTCCGGTTTGGCGCCATCGCTCTCGGTGGACGGCGCGGCGCGGCTGTCCGTGCGATAGAAGCCGGAACCTTTGAACACGACACCGACGGCATTGAAAAGCTTGCGCAGGGGTCCCCCGCAACGAGGGCACTCAGTCAGGGCAGCATCGCTGAACTTCTGCACCGCTTCGAGGTCCTCGCTGCATTCGGTGCAACGGTACTGGTAGGTCGGCATGCCGCTTCACTCTCTGATAGGAGCGCTGACTAGCACTCAAGCATAGCGACTGCTAAGTCGTGAGTCTGAATCTTCGGACTGGCAGGTCGCCTACTCTGGGACGGTGCTTCGCGTCCCTCGGTGGGTGATCTTCACCGCCTTGGTCGTGATCATGGCGCTCGGTGCTCTTTCCAGCCTGGCGGTGGGGACCGCCCGGCGGTCCTTTCCTGACTACTCGGGCGAGCTGGTGCTGCCCGGCCTGATCGGTAGCGTCGAGGTCAAGCGCGACTCGTACGGTGTGCCACACGTCTATGCCGACAACCCGGAGGACCTGTTCCTGGCTCAGGGCTACATCCAGGCATCGGATCGCTTCTACGAGATGGACTACCGGCGACATCTGGCTGCCGGGCGGCTCTCCGAGCTCTACGGCGCCAGCCAGGTCGAGGCCGATTCCTACATCCGCACCCTCGGCTGGCGCCGCGTCGCCGAGGAGGAACTAGCGCTCCTGTCAGCGAGCACCCGACGCTACCTCGACGCGTATGCCTCCGGCGTGAACGCCTACATTCGCGGTAAGCCTGCCGCCGACCTGTCGCTGGAATACAGCGTGCTGGGCGTACAGGGATTGGACTACCAGCCCGAGGAGTGGCGGGCCGCAGATTCGGTGTCGTGGTTGAAGGTGATGGCGTGGAATCTAGGTTCCAATCTCGATCAGGAGAGCGAGCTGGCGATCCTGACCGCAAAGGTGGGCGCGCGGCGGACGAGCGAGCTCTACCCGCGCTATCCCTTCCAGGATTTCGAGCCCATCGTCAGCCGCGGGACTATCGATGGTGAGGCATTCGACCCGACGGCGGAGCGGATATCGGCCCGCTCCGCTCCGATCGGCCTCAGCGCAGGTCAACTGCGGCGGGCGAGCCCGACCCTGTCCGACCTGACCAAGATCGAGCAGGCCATTCCGCAGGTTCTCGGCTCGCACTCGCTGGGACAGATTGGGTCGAACTCCTGGGCGGTGTCTGGCGCCCGCACCGCGTCCGGCAAGGCAATGCTGGGAAACGATCCGCACCTGGCGACCTCGATCCCGTCGACCTTGGCGCAGGTGGGACTCCATTGCCGAAGCTTGACCAAAGCCTGCCCGTTCGACGTGTCCGGTTTCAGCCTGGCGTCAATGCCGGGGGTGGTGATCGGCAAGAACACCCGGATTGCCTGGGGTCTGAGCACGAGCAATCTAGACGTCCAGGATCTCTACCTCGAGGAGGTCAACGGCGATCTGGTCCGTCGTGGCGACTCGTACGCGCCGCTGGAGATCCGTACGGAGCTGATCTCGGTCCTAGGCGAGGCGCAACCGCGATCACTGCGAATCCGGACGTCCCGACATGGACCGTTGCTGTCCGATGTCAGCACGTCACTGCAGTCAGTCGGCACCACCACCGCCGCACCTGGCAAAGCTCCCTATGCAGTGGCGTTGAGCTGGGTGGCGCTCACTCCTGGCCGGTCAATGGATGCGTTGATGAAGATCAACACCGCTGGCAACTTCACTGAGTTCCGGGCTGCCGCCAAACTACTGTCGGCCCCATCACAAAACTTGTTGTACGCGGACGTGGAGGGCAATATCGGCTATCAGTTGCCGGGCGATGCCCCGTTGCGCGGACAGGGCGACGGGCGGATGCCCTCACCCGGCTGGGATGACCGCTATGACTGGGAAGGCCGCATCCCATTCGCCCAGTTGCCCTACGCCTACAATCCGCCCGGCGACTTCATCGTGGCGGCCAATCAGCAGATAATTGGACGCCAGTACCCCTATCGGTTGGGCTCGAACTTCTCCTACGGCTGGCGCAGCCAGGAGCTGATCGATCAGCTTGAGATGTCGCCGCCACTGACGGCCGACAGCGCCGAACAGCTCTTCTACGACGACACTATCCGGGTCGCGGCGGACATCGTTCCGACCCTGTTGAGGATCAAGGTGAACGACTCGTGGGTGCGTGAGGGGCAGCAGATGTTGGTCGGCTGGGACTACTCCGCAGAGTCGTCATCGCCAGCAGCGGCGTATTTCTATGTGGTCTTCCACAACATCCTCAAGCTCACCTTCCGTGACGAGATGCCTGAGGAACTGTGGCCGGCCGGCGGCGATCGCTGGTACGCCGTCGTGTCTTTGCTGCTGAAATCGCCGCGGAGCCGCTGGTGGGATGACCTAGCGACGCAGGACCGGGTGGAGACCCGTGACGACATCTTGTTGGCCGCGATGACGCAGGGCCGGAAGGAGATCACCTCGTTGATGTCCCGCGACACCGACGAGTGGGAATGGGGCAAGCTGCATCGCGTCACCTTGCGCAACTCGACGCTGGGGGAGAGCGACATCGCCGTGGTCGAGCGACTCTTCAACCGGGGAGACTACGGGGTCAGCGGGGGGCCCGCCGTGGTGAACGCCATGGCCTTCGATGACCGTGAGGGCTACCACGTGGTCAGCGGGCCGACGATGCGCATGCTTATCGATCTTGGTGACCTCGATGCATCGCGATGGGTCAACCAGAGCGGTGTCTCAGGGCATGCCTTCGCACGGAACTACGACGATCAAACATCGCTGTGGGCGGCGGGCGGGATGCTGCCCTTCGTCTCTTCGCCGTCCGCCGTGGATGCCCGTACGGTCGATCGGCTACGCCTTACGCCTGGAGGATGATCTGCGACTGCAGTGTCTGCAGCCCCCTGCCATGGGTATGTCCCGGTAAGGCAGAATGGCTACCTCACTAGTCGATCTCAAGAGGAGACCCATGACCACGACGGTGGAGAAGACGATCCTGGTGAACGTGCCGATCAGCACGGCCTATAACCAGTGGACGCAGTTCGAGGACTTTCCCCAGTTTATGGGCGGGGTGAAGAGCGTGACTCAGCTGAGTGATGATCGGCTCGAGTGGGTCGCGGAAATCGCCGGTGTTCGCCGCCAGTGGCAGGCAAGAATTGTCGAGCAGATCCCCGATCGGAAAGTTGCCTGGGCGGCGACGGAGGGAGCCACCAACGCTGGCGCCGTCACATTCAGCGATGCCGGTGGTGGCCAGACTTCCGTGCACCTGTCATTGGAGTACGAGCCGGAAGGCTTGGTCGAGAAGGTGGGTGACAAGCTCAACATTGTCGAGAACCAAGCCGAGCGAGACCTCGAAAAGTTCAAGGCCTTCATCGAGTCCGAGGGTTATGCCACCGGCGCCTGGCGCGGGTCGGTCAACGAAGGTGCGCAAGCCGGCACTCCCGGCGTGGAAGACGCCGCGGAGTCCCGCGGCGACAGCGGCAAGGCCGGCGTCTCAGGCAAGGCCGTTGCCGCCGGAGTGGGGGCTGCCGTCGCCGCCGCCGGCGCCGCCGTGGCCGCCAAGAAGGCCGGGGGCAAGGAGGACGAATCGGCCACCGAGGACACCATCGCGGTCGACACCTCAGCCGATGTCGATCAGCTGGGAGGCACCGGGGTGGGCTATGACGACGTTCCAGCGGGAACGGGTGTGGGCGTCGGTTACGACCAGACGACGGACACGATGACCACGCCATCGACCTACGACGACACCAGCGGGGCGACGACCGCTGGCCTGGGCTACGACAACACGACCGGCACCACTACCACCTCCGGAGTCGACGACCTCGCCGGCGGCACTACGGCGGCGGACGAGGGCGCCGACGTCCTGGACACCGACCAAGAGCGCCTTCGCGGTGACTCCCCCGAGGGGCGGATGGACCGCTAGGTCGTCCAGGTTGAATCACACGTCAGGCACTCGCTGCGGCGGGTGCCTGACGGCGTTATAGGGGCGCGTGAACCAGTGAGCCGCGATAGGCTGGTCCCATCGGCTATGACCCGGTCATCACCGGTGAGCCTCCGGAAGAACGAGAGCGACCGCTCCATGCGGGTTCTTCAGTAGAACCGGACGGTTGGGCCCGTCATCGCCCGCGAATGAGCGGTCGACGCGAAAAGAGTACATCTTCGCTCGGCAAGCGAGGTGGTACCGCGGTGGAGACATCGTCCTCGTACATGTGAGTTTGGACGAGAGACGAGAGGACCGTGACGATCTACCCAAAGGCCACGTCGCAGGCTGAGCCTGTCGACGCTCCGACCCTACGACAGGCTCAGGGCACGTCCACCGAGCCTCGTGCTTCGGGCCCCCCGCCCAGTGCTACGCGCCGCCCTGAGTCCGTCGAAGGAGAGCGCTCAGGTAGCGTGCCGGCGACCCCGAAGTTCCCCGAGATCGAGCAGCGGGTGTTGGCGTACTGG
Organism: Propionibacteriaceae bacterium; assembly: GCA_035641455.1. GTDB lineage: Bacteria > Actinomycetota > Actinomycetes > Propionibacteriales > Propionibacteriaceae > Microlunatus. The sequence continues at coordinate 14,230 of DASQUD010000289.1, forward strand.
AAGGTCGACGACACCTTCCAGGCGTCTGTGGCACGCAACCCGGCGGGCGAGAACGGCTCCAACGAGTACGTGTTCTACGACGGCCCGCCCTTCGCTAACGGCCTGCCGCACTACGGGCATCTGCTCACCGGCTATGTCAAGGACATCGTGCCGCGGTATCAGACGATGCGCGGACGTCGAGTCGAGCGGAGGTTCGGCTGGGACTGCCATGGTCTACCAGCCGAGCTGGAGACCATGTCCCAGCTGGGGCTGAAGACCAAGGACGAAATCCTCGACCTGGGGATCGAAAAGTTCAACCAGGCCTGTCGCGAGTCCGTGCTGCGCTACACCCAGGATTGGCAGGACTACGTCACTCGCCAGGCTCGCTGGGTCGACTTCGATCATGATTACAAGACTTTGGAGCCGGACTATATGGAGTCGGTTCTCTGGGCGTTCAAATCGTTGTACGACAAGGGCCTGGTCTACGAAGGCATGCGCGTCCTGCCCTACTGCTGGAGCGACGAGACACCCCTGTCGTCACACGAGCTCCGGATGGACGAGGAGGTCTACCAGAACCGCCAAGATCCTGCGGTGACCGTCGGCCTGCGTCTGGAAACCGGCGAACTGGCGCTGATTTGGACGACTACCCCCTGGACCCTGCCGAGCAACCTGGCTCTCGCGGTGAATCCTGACATCGATTACGTCGTTGTCGAGCACTCCGGCGAGCGCTACCTGCTGGCCGAATCCCGGCTAGCCGCGTATGCCCGCGAGCTAGGGGAGGATGCGACCGAGCGGGTCATCTCCCGGCTCAAGGGCTCCGAGCTGTTGGGCCGGCGCTATGTTCCGCCGTTCTCCTACTTCCTGGGTCACACGAACGCTCATCAAGTCTTGGCCGGGGACTTCGTCACCACCGACGAAGGCACCGGAATCGTCCACATGGCGCCGGCGTTCGGCGAGGACGACAAGATCATCGGTGATGCCGCCGGAATCGTCGCCGTCGTGCCGGTAGACGCTGCCGGAAAGTTCACCGCCGACGTGCACGACTACGAAGGGATGCACGTCTTCGACGCCAACTTGTTGATCATCGACGATCTCAAGGCCGCCACGCGCGGTGCGTCGGCCGGATCGGTCACGCCGGGCACAATGCTGCTTCGCCACGAAACGTACGACCACCCGTATCCGCACTGCTGGCGCTGCAAGAACCCGCTCATCTACCGGGCGGTGTCCAGCTGGTTCGTCGAGGTCACCAAGTTCAAGGAGCGGATGGGTGAACTGAACCAGGAGATCACCTGGGTTCCCGATCATGTCAAGGATGGGCAGTTCGGCAAATGGCTGTCCAATGCCCGCGACTGGTCGATCAGCCGAAACCGGTTCTGGGGTACGCCGATCCCGATCTGGAAGTCTGATGATCCGGCTTATCCACGGATCGACGTATACGGCTCGATCGCCGAGCTGGAGTCCGACTTCGGGATCGAGGTGCCCGACCTTCACCGGCCGTACATTGATCAACTGACCCGGCCGAATCCCGACGATCCGACCGGCCAGGCGACGATGCGTCGCGTGGAAGACATTCTCGACGTGTGGTTCGACTCCGGGTCGATGCCGTACGCGCAGGTGCACTACCCATTCGAGAACGCTGACTGGTTCGAGCACCATTACCCCGGCGACTTCATCGTCGAGTACATAGGCCAAACGCGCGGCTGGTTCTACACCATGCACATCCTGGCCACCGCGCTGTTCGACCGGCCCGCGTTCAGCAATTGCATCAGCCACGGGATCGTGCTGGGCAGCGACGGCCAGAAGATGAGCAAGTCGCTCAAGAACTATCCCGACGTCAACGAAGTTTTTGACCGCGACGGGGCCGACGCGATGCGGTGGTTCCTGATGTCGTCACCGATCCTGCGCGGCGGCAACCTCATCGTCACCGAGCAGGGCATCCGAGACGGCGTCCGTCAGGTGATGATCCCGCTTTGGAACGCCTGGTACTTCTTCTCCCTCTACGCCAATGTGGGGCGTGGTGGGCAGGGCTACGACGCCAAGATCAACTTCGGGTCAGAGGACGTACTGGACCGCTACATCCTGGCCAAGACATCCGACTTCGTGGATTCACTGACTCGCGAGCTGGACGCGTTGAACGTGGCTGCGGCCTGCGATGCAACCCGCACCTTTCTTGAGGTGCTGTCGAACTGGTATATCAGGCGCTCACGTGATCGGTTCTGGGATGGGGAATCCGATGGATCGTTTTCGGCATTCGACACGCTCTACACGGTGCTGGAGACGACAACGCGCGCGGTGGCGCCGCTGCTCCCACTGACGGCCGAGGAGATCTGGCGGGGCTTGACCGGTGGACGCTCAGTCCACCTCACTGACTGGCCAACGAGCCCTGAGCCCTTGGACAAGCCGGGGACGGTTTCGCCCGCGTCCCAGCTGGTGGCGGCCATGGATCGGGTCCGAGAAGTCTGCTCGACCGGTTCTGCGCTACGCAAGGCGGAGAACCTTCGGGTTCGTCTTCCGTTGTCCTGCCTGACCATCGTCGCCGATGACGCCGACGCGCTGCGTCCGTACGCGGCCTTGATCAGCGACGAGCTGAACGTTCGGGAGCTGTTGCTGACCGATCTGGAGGCGGCTGGGAGCGAGGCCTTCGGGGTGCGGCAGGTGCTGCAGGTCAACGCTCGAGTAGCCGGTCCGCGGCTGGGGAAGGATGTCCAGGTAGCGATTCGGGCCAGCAAGTCTGGCGACTGGTCCATCGACGCCGACGGCACAGTCAGGTCTGGCGGAATCATCCTGCGTGAAGGGGAATACTCGGTGCAGACGGTGGTCGCCGACGCCGATCCGGATGATCGACGAGCTGTAGCGATGCTGCCCGGCGGCGGGTTCGTGATCTTGGACACGACGGTGACGCAGGAGTTGGCCGCCGAGGGGTTGGCCAGGGACGTCGTCCGTGCCGTCCAGCAAGCCCGTCGCGACGCCGGCCTCCAGGTCAGTGACCGGATCCACCTTCGCCTCAGCGGCGACGAAAGCGTCCAGGCGGCCATCCGGGCTCACCTCGACCTGATCAAGGCTGAAACCCTGGCGATCTCGCTGGATGTCACCGACGGTGCTGCACCGCCCATGGCGTCAGTCGGTGATCATCAAGATATCGGCATTGCGCTCGAGCGAGCGTCAACCTTCACCTGAGCTCAGCTCGGACATAGGACACTCGCCCGTATCATCGCCGCGTGCTGGCTGCCTTGGGTTGGGGAACGCTCGCCTCCGCGTCGCTGGTCATCGGCGCCGTGCTCGGGCTCGCCCGGGACTGGAAATCCGCCTTCGTCGGTGCAGTGCTGGGGTTTGGCGCCGGAGCCTTGATCTCCAGTGTGGCCTTCGAGCTCGCGGAGGAGGGCATCAAGGTCGGCGGGCTCGTGGCGGTCGCCGCCGGTTTGTGGATCGGAGCTCTGGCGTTCTTCCTTCTCAACAAAGGCGTGGTCCGGATGGGCGGCCGCTCCGGCGCAGCGTCAGGCTTGCCACTCGCGGTGGGTGCGCTCCTCGACGGCATACCCGAACAGGCTGTGCTCGGCATCGGGCTCGCTGGGGGCGAAGGTCTCAGCGTTGCGCTGCTCGTCGCGGTCTTCATCTCCAACCTGCCCGAGGCGATCGGTTCCGCATCTGACATGGCTGGCGCCGGAAAATCACGTCGCTCCGTGATCTTGTTGTGGACAGCGGTAGCTGGCGTGTGTGCGCTAGCCACGCTCGGTGGTTACGTTCTCGCGGATGTAGCCGGGCCGCGCTTCCACGCGGGGATCAACGGCTTTGCTGCCGGAGCGCTCCTTGTGATGCTGGTCGACTCGATGATCCCGGAGGCTCACGAGAAGGTCAAGGACTGGGCAGGCCTCGCGACGGTGCTGGGCTTCGCCCTGGCGGCTGGGCTGTCAGCTCTCTCGTAAGGCCACCATGCGATCATGGCCGCCGGTGATCGCCTGCGCCCGCGCCCGGGTGGGTCGCTGACAGAAAGGAGTAGCTCGTGCTCAAGGGCTTCAAGGAATTCCTGCTGCGCGGCAACGTCATCGAGCTTGCCGTCGCATTCGTGATGGCTCAGGCGTTCGGTGCCGTCGTCACCGCAACCGTTGCCGTGGTGATGGATATCGTCGGCAAGGCGGGTGGCACACCGGACTTCTCCAGCTTCGCGCCGGGGGGTGTTCACATCGGCGCCCTACTCACATCGATGATCAGCTTCGTCGTGCTCTCGGTCGTCGTCTATTTCGCGATCGTTGTGCCATACAAGACGGCGATGGAGCGTCTCGGCGGCCCAAAGGACACGACGCTGTCGGAGGACACCGCGCTGTTGACCGAGATCCGTGACCTGCTGGCACAACGTACTTCGTAGTCTGGGCACACTTCGTGGCCTCGAATAGAACGACAGGGAGATTGAGCATGGGCTTCGCTAAGCGGCTGGATAAGTTCGCGGGGGCAATCGAGCGCGCCGGGGTGCTGGACTCGACGGCGGACAAGATCGCCAGCTTGGCGAAAATGATCTTCGGTCCGAGAACCATCACCACGTTCGCCAGCGGCACTCCGATCGGGCACCCACTTCATCCGCTGCTCGTCACCGTTCCCATCGGCGCGTGGACGTCGGCAGCAGTCTTCGATTTAGTAGGTGAGCACGATGCCGCGCGCAAGCTGATCGGGCTAGGAGTGCTGGCTGCCGCTCCCGCTGCGGCGACAGGAACGAATGACTGGATGTCAACCTCTGAAGGAGAGCGGCGGGTCGGGCTCGTCCACGCAATCCTGAACTGGGCGGCGATCGCCTCGTACGGAGCGAGCTGGCTGGCCCGTCGACGAGGGCATCGCGCCTCCGGCGTCGCATGGTCGCTGGTTGGCGCATCGACGGTCGGAGTCTCGGGATGGCTGGGTGGCCATCTCGCGTATGCGCTGGGCGTGGGCGTGGACACGACCGCGTTTCAGCACAGTGCCGACAAGTGGAGTCCGGTGGCTGTCGAGGAGGAGATCGATTCTGGCGTGCTCCGGCTTGTTGATCTTGACGGCGTACCGGTGGTGTTGACCCGCAGCGACGAAGGCAAGATCGTCGCTCTGGCTGATCGCTGCACCCACCGTGGCGGCCCTTTGCACCAGGGGACCCTCGAGGACGGATGCATCGTCTGCCCGTGGCATGGCAGCCATTTCGCGTTCGACGGATCGGTGGTTGCCGGTCCGGCCACCCGGCCCGCGGCTGCGTACGAGGTCATGGTTGCCGAAGGCCAGGTCCTGATCCGCCGTGCCGACGAGCCCCGGACTCTGCGGAAGAACCCGGTTGGGCGCTGAACGTCATGGCGCGCGACGGTGGCCGCTCGAGTAACATCCGCCGCCGCGTCGTGGTCCGTGGCCATGTGCAGGGCGTGTTCTTCCGGGACACCTGTCGGCGTGAGGCGCGTTCTCGTGGCGTGAGCGGCTGGGTGCGTAACGCTGCGGACGGGTCAGTCGAGGCTGCTTTCGAGGGTGAGCCAGCGGCCGTCGAGGCGATGATCGACTGGTCGCACCGGGGGCCTCAAGGCGCCGAGGTGACAAGGGTGGACGTCATCGAAGAACCGCCGCAAGGCGAAACACGGTTCCGGGTCGCCTAACGGCGCCCATATCGCGTTCATCGCTTTCTACGCGATCTGCTTCGCGGTGACCTGAGTGGCGTTCATCCGCCGGCGCCCCGCACATCTCGAAGGCGTCTAGATCGTGCGCCGGTTGGGTCCTCACGACTCAGCCTGGCGTTGCCTTTGTCGTTAGGGCTCGGCGAGTCAGTGGGTGCGGGGCTCGCACATGATCATCTGCGACGGAGTGAAGATCGCATCCACTCGGCGGTCCCAGGGGTGGGTCGGTATGGTTTCCAGCACTTCGTCGTCGTTCAACAGCACCCACACAGGCGCGCTGGAAGAAGCGTGGCGCAGGGCACGGTCGTACCAGCCACCGCCACGGCCGAGCCGATCGCCCTCACGGTTGGCCGCCAGGCCTGGGCAGATGATCATCTCCGCCTCGGGCAGTTGTTCGGCGGGCACCGGCTCACTGGTCGGCTCCAAGATCGAGAATTGGCTAACGCGGAGGGCGTCGGGACCTTCGTACGGCGCCCAGACCGGCTTGCCTAGACCAGTCCCGTCGGGCGCTCCCACGGTCAGCACCGGCAGCAATACCCGGATGTCCTGCGCGGCAAGCCAGGCGATCAGCCGAAGTGTGGCTGGTTCGGACCCCATCGACAGGTATGCCGCTACCGTGTCCGGCATCCTGGAGCTCAGCGCCTCCTCGACGAGATCCGAGCGAGCGGCGTCGTCGCCACTCCGTCGCTCAGCCGGCCGAGTATCACGGCGAAACCGGATAGCGTTGCGCAACACCGTCTTGGCAGCCGTGATCGCGGCCGCGTCCGCAGCCGCCAGCGCTACGTCCTCGGTGGGCGGCACCTCGCCGGATTCCGAAACTGCGCGTGGCTGCACTCGTTCATGCTAATGGTCCACTCAGCTTTTCGACCGCCTCGGCGGCCGGCCTGTCGTCCGCCTTTGCACCAAATGGGTCGGCAGCGTCGTCGACTTCGGGCGGACCGAGCGGCCGCTGGCGAGAGTCAGTGCCATGGTCGCAGCCAGCCGACCGAGCTCACTTACCGGCTGAGCGACCGTGCTGAGACCGAACCTTTCCGACATAGCATGATCATCGAATCCCAGTACCGAGATATCGCCGGGCACATCGATGCCCGCGCGGCCGAGCGCGGCCAGAACGCTGAGAGCCAGCTCGTCGCTTGCCACCATGAGTGCGGTCGGAGGACTTGATCGTGACAGCAGCTCAGTCGCCACGGAGTCGCCGTCGGCGTCGGATGTGGCATGAAAAATCAGATTGGGGTCATTCGCCAGGCAGGACTCGGTCAACGCGGCACGGTAGCCGTGCACGCGATCGGCAGCACTGTGAGTCAGGCCGCTCAGTTGCGACGTGGTGACGAAGCCGATCCGCCGGTGACCCAACCCGATCAGGTGCTGAGCACCCGTACGAGCCGCCTCGAGGTCGTTGATCGCGACCGAAGCGGCGCCCCGTACCCGTTGGTTGAGGTAGATCACCGGGATCGCAAGGTTTCGGAGCCGCTGTCGTTCGGTGGTGGTCAAGGCGAAGGAGGCAACGACGAGGGCGTCTGCGTTGCGGCGGGCCGGGAGCGTGGCGAAGAATTCGATCCGCTGGGCGTCGTCCACGATCCGGTAGATGATCAATTCTTGGCGGGCGGCGTGCAGGTATTCATACATCGCGTCCAAGACCGAGCCGTTGAACCAGGAGTTGAGCCGACCGCTGACCAGCAGCGCGATCCTGTTCAGCTTGCCGGTAGCCAGGCTGGAGGCGGCCCGGGAGATCGAGAAAGACAGATCCGCAGCCGCCGCGTGTACCCGCTCCCGGGTGGCGTCGTTGACGAGCGATGATCCGCGAAGCGCGCGGGACACGGTGGCGACGGAGACCCCGGCCAGGTCCGCCACGTCCTGCATGCTCGACTGGGCGTTCAGAGCGGCTCCTCTATGCCGGCGTTCGGCCCACCGATCGCCTTGAGTTGTCGAGGGGCGGTCTTCAACAAGCTCAGACCGCGTCGCGACAGGCCTGCACCACGCTGGACTGCAAGCGCTGTCATAGACTGTGATCAGGATAACGTGTGCAGCCGCCCTCGCGCGTTGACGCGGTTCGAAATGACAGCGTACGATTTATTGCAAGCGCTTTCACTCGGGGCGATTGCTCAGCGCTTCTCTCACGTCCAGCCATGAGTCCCTCGAAGGATGGTCCATTCGTGACCGATCACGCTCTCCTCGCCACTGACCCGAAGCTCGACGCTGACTGGTGGCGTCAGGCAGTGGTCTATCAGCTCTATCCGCGAAGCTTCGCCGACAGCAATGGCGATGGCATCGGCGACATTCCCGGCGTGACGTCGCGGATCGGTTACCTGGCCACCCTCGGCATCGACGCCATCTGGTTGAGCCCCTTTTACCCCTCGGCCTTGGCCGACGGGGGTTACGACGTCGCTGACTACCGCAACGTCGCGCCCGAGCTCGGCACGCTGGAGGATTTCGATGCCCTCGTCCAGGCGGCGCACGCCGTCGGCATTCGGGTGATCGTCGACATCGTGCCGAACCACACGTCGAATCTGCACCCCTGGTTTCAAGAGGCACTGGCCGCCAAGCCTGGTTCAGCGGCCCGGGGTCGCTACATCTTCCGCGACGGCAAGGGCCCGGACGGCTCGGAGCCGCCGTCGGACTGGATCTCTCACTTCGGTGGCCCGGCGTGGACCCGAGTGCCCGACGGACAGTGGTATTGCCACCTTTTCGCGCGTGAACAGCCCGACCTCAATTGGGACAACCGCGACGTGCGCGACGACTTTCTCAGCACGCTCAGGTTCTGGGCCGACCGCGGCGTCGACGGCTACCGCGTCGATGTGGCGCACGCTCTGGCTAAGGATCTATCCGAGCCGCTGCGGAGCAAGCCGACGCTCGAGGACACCGATGTACCGCTCGACGGCAGCGATCCGCTGTATGACCGCAACGAGGTCCACCAGATTTACGCCGAGTGGCGGGAAGTTTTCAACTCCTATGAGCCGCCGCGGACCGCAGTGGCCGAGGCGTTTGCTCCCTCGGAGCGCCGCTCCCTCTACGCTCGGCCCACCGGGCTGGGACAGGCCTTCAACTTCGATCTGCTGAAGGCGGACTACGACGCTCAGGCCTTCCACGATGTGATCACTTTCTGCCTGAATGAGGCCGATAAGACTGGCTCGTCGTCGACCTGGGTGCTGTCCAACCACGACGTCGTCCGCCACGCCACCCGCTATGCGCTGCCGGCCGGAATCGATCTTGACCTCTGGCTGATGGCCGATGGAGTGTTGCCGCTCGCGAACGAGGAGCAGGGTCTGCGGCGGGCTCGCGCGGCCACCCTGCTGATGCTTGCGCTGCCCGGATCGTCCTATCTCTACCAGGGGGAGGAGTTAGGGCTGCACGAGGTGGCGGACCTGCCCCCGCACGCGTTGCAGGACCCGATCTGGCACCGGACGCTGAACACCCGCAAAGGCCGCGACGGATGTCGGGTACCGCTGCCGTGGACGCATGACGGCGAATCGTACGGCTTCGGCGCCGCCAAGGCATGGTTGCCGCAGCCAGCGGGTTTCTCTCGGACCGCCGTCATGGCACAGAGTGGTCAGCAGGGTTCGACCCTCGAGCTCTACCGGGAGGCCCTGCGGCTGCGCCGCCAGCTGCAGACGGTTGAGCAGCTGCAATGGATGCCGGTCGACAACCGTGACGTCCTGCATTTCGTGCGGCCAGGTGGGTGGCACTGCATCAGCAACTTCAGCACCGAACCGGTCTCGCTGCCCGGGGGTGTGGTCCGGCTATGCAGCTTCTCAATCGAAGCCGGAATACTGCCGGGCGAGACCACAGTCTGGTTCACCGAGTGGCCGGAGGGCTAGGGCGCAACCAGCCATAGAAGGATTGTGAACGATTCGACCGTGGATGGGCGGTCGAATCGTTCAGGATTGTGGTGGGTCACTGTCCTAGGGTGAAGCCATGCCCTTGTTCGGCCGCAGGAGAACCGACGAGCCCTTATCCGAGGTGCGGGCGGAACATGCTCCGCTGCCGCCGCCGCCCGATCCGGGACCCAACGGGTTACGGTCGATGGCTGACCATCGGGATTACCTGCTGAGCTGCATCGAGGAGTTGCCGCCGTTTCCGCAGCAGATCTTGGATGTGCTGGGTTTGAGCCTCTGCGAAGACGTCATCGCGGGTATCAGCCTGCCGCGGTTCGACAACTCGGCAATGGACGGCTACGCCGTCCGTGCGGCGGATGTGGCGAAGGCGAGCCCGAAAGCGCCCATCCGTCTCCCAGTGGTTGGTGAAGTGGCGGCAGGCCAGACGGCCGGGCATCCTCTATCGCCCGGCACGGCGATCAAGATCATGACGGGTGCGCCGGTGCCGCCGACCGCCGACACCATCGTGCCGTACGAGAACAGTGACCGAGGTGGTGACGAGGTGCAGATTTTCGCACCCAGCCAGCCCGGCCAGCACATCCGGCGGATCGGCGAGGATGTTAGGGCTGGCACCCAGGTCTTCCAGGCCGGTGATCGACTGGGAGCGCGAGACATCGGCCTGCTGGCAGCCATCGGGCTGGACAAGGTGCTCGTTCGGCCGCGACCGCGAGTGGTGGTGATCGCCACCGGGACTGAACTGGTCGATCCGGGGCTGACCCTCAACGAAGAGCAGCAGATCTTCGACTCCAACTCCTACCTGCTGGCCGCCGCGGCCAAGGCGGCTGGCGCCCAGGTCTTCCGGGTGGGTCAGGTGGGGGATGATCGGGCGGCCCTCAAGCAGCTAATTTCCGATCAGCTCATCCGGGCCGATTTGATCTTGACCACAGGTGGGGTGAGCCAGGGCGACTACGACATCGTCAAGGCGGTAATGCCCGAGATGGGTTCATGTGACTTCGCCCAGGTGGCGATGCAGCCGGGCAAGCCGCAGGGTTTCGGATTGATCGGTGACGACCAGGTTCCGATGGTTATGCTGCCGGGCAATCCGGTCAGTGCCTTCGTCTCGTTCGAGGCGTTTGTGCGGCCGGTGATCCACAAGCTGATGGGCGCCAGGCCGTACCTGAGGCCCGCCGTCCGCTGCCGGGCCGCACACTCCATGACGTCACTGCCTGGCCGGTTGCAGCTGGCGCGGGGAATCGTGAGCACAAGGGAGGACGGGACGCGGCAGGTGCAGTTGGCCGGCGGGCACGGTTCGCACTTGTTGCGCGACCTGTCGCGGTCGAATGCGTTAGTGATCCTGCCCGCGGAGATCGAGGCGGTGGCAGCGGGGCAGGACCTCGACGTCTGGCTGCTCGACGAGTCATCGTGACCGGGCCGCGGTTTCCGCACTTGAGCTCGAGCGGCGAGGCGCGGATGGTCGATGTCAGCGCCAAAGACGTGACCGAGCGGACGGCCACGGCGGCGGCGAGTGTGCGGGTCAGTCCGCAATGCGTCGCCGCGCTGCGGGACGGTTCGGTGCCCAAGGGGGATGCTCTGGCCGTCGCACGGATTGCCGGTGTGATGGCGGCGAAGCGAACTCCGGACCTCATCCCGCTGTGCCACCCCTTGTTTCTCAGCGCGGTCGACGTCACGGCGGAGGTGATCGACTCCGGTATTGAACTCAGGGCGATTGTGAAGACCACCGAACGTACGGGTGTGGAGATGGAGGCGCTGACCGCTGTCAGTGTCGCGGGTCTGGCGGT
>DASQUD010000290.1:0-22558 GCA_035641455.1 Propionibacteriaceae bacterium
GTCCAACGCGTGCAGCGTGGCGGTGATCTCGTCGCTCGTGCCGTCCAAGCGCGGCACCACTTCACGGCAGGCGAACCTGAGAGCGGCAGTGACCTCGTGTGTCGGCTCGCCGATGATCTTCGTCGCAATTTCGTCGATCACCACCTCGCTCCAGCCCGCCATGGCGAGCTCCTCTATCAGCACCCGGGCCCGCTGCTCGACTCGGTCGACCTCGGCGGTGGGCGCGTTCTCAGCCAGGCCGAGGGCCGTCCGCAGCCCCGGCACGCCGTTGACCTGACCGCCGAAGACTTGCCCGGACCGCAGGATGGCGAGCACCAAGTTGATCAACTCCGTACCTTCGGGAGTCTGCCCAAGGATGTGCAGGCCGTCTCGAATCTGGGCGTCCTTGATCTCGCACAACCAGCCGTCGACGTGGAGCACGAACTCGTCGAAGCCGTCGTCGTCCGGGCGCTCGGCCAGTCCAAGATCATGATCGAGCTGCGCGGCCTTGATCAAGGTCCAGATCTCGCCACGCATCGCCGGCGCCTTGGCCGGGTCCATCGCGTTGACGTTCCCGTATTCGTCGAGCAGCTGCTCCAACCTCGCGATGTCGCCGTACGTCTCCGCCCGTGCCATCGGTGGCACCAGGTGGTCGATGATCGTCGCGTGTGCCCGCCGCTTGGCCTGAGTACCCTCGCCCGGATCATTGACCAGGAACGGATAGATCAGCGGGAGCGAACCGATTGCGGCGTCGGTGCCGCAGGAGGCTGACATGCCGAGGTTCTTGCCGGGAAGCCACTCCAGGTTGCCGTGCTTACCGACGTGGATCACCGCGTGGGCGCCGAAATCGCTCTCCAGCCAGCGGTAGACGGCGAGATAGTGATGGGACGGAGCAAGATCAGGATCGTGGTAGATGGCGATCGGGTTCTCACCGAAGCCGCGCGGCGGCTGGACCAAGATGACCAGGTTGCCGGCCTGCAGGGCGGCGGCGACGATCTCACCGTCTTGATCTTGCGAGCGATCGACGAACACGTCGCCCGGAGCCGGTCCCCAAGCGTCGGTCACGGCATCGACAAGATCATCAGGGAGGTCCGCCAGCCACCGGCGGTACGTGCCGGCGGGAATCCGCACTGGCTGGCCGGAGAGCTGTTCCGAGGTGAGCCATTCCGGATCCTGGCCGCCGGCGTTGATCAACGCGTGGATCAGGGCGTTGCCGGCCGTGGTGTCCGGATTCTCGCCGGGAACCGGGTCGAGCGGGCCCGTGCCGGGGATCGCGCCTTCGGGTCCGAGGTTGTATCCGGCCCGGCGCATCGCCTCGAGCAGCCGGATCACCGAGACGGGAGTGTCCAGTCCGACCGCATTGCCGATCCGGGAATGCTTGGTCGGATAGGCCGAGAGGACGATGGCGATCTTGCGCTCCGCCGGTGGGATGTGACGGAGGCGGGCGTGGTTGACCGCGATCTCGGCGACCCGGCGGCAGCGTTCATGATCGGGCACGTAGCGCGGCAGCCCGTCGGCGTCGGTCTCTTTGAAGGAGAACGGCACGGTGATGATCCGGCCGTCGAACTCGGGTACTGCCACCTGGGTGGCCACGTCGAGCGGGGTCATACCTTCGTCCGAAGCAGCCCACGAAGCGCGGTCCCAGGTCAGGCAGAGCCCTTGCAGGATGGGGATGTCCAGCTCAGCCAACGCCCGTACGTCCCAGGCCTCATCGTCGCCACCGGCGGACGCGGTGGCCGGCTTGGTGCCGCCTGCGGCGAGCACCGTGGTGATCAAGGCGTCGAGGGTGCCCAGGAAGGCCAGCAAATCCGCCGGCGCCTCCCGCAGCGAGGTCGCGTAGATCGGAACCGCGAATCCGCCGGCCCCGTCGACGGTGTCGGCCAGTGCCTCGACATATGCCGTATTGCCGGCGGCGTATTGAGCCCGGTAGAAGAGGATCCCCACCCGCGGCCGGTGCCTCGAGCCCGTCGACGACCGCGAGAGTTCACCCCAGCTAACCTGCTGGATCGGTGGGTCGAAACCAACACCAGTCAGCAGGACGGTGTCGGACAGGAATGCGGCCAGCTGACGCAGGTTCTGCGGGCCACCCTGGGCGAGGTAGACGTGCGCCTCCGCGGCGACACCGATGGGCACACTGGAGAGCTGCATCAGTGCCGCGTCCTGCACTTGCTCACCGCCCACGACGACCAGGGGCGTCGCCAGAGCGCGCAGCGTCGCGACCTCGGCGGCGTACGTCTGCGGCGACCCCAGCACCCGCAAGATGATCAGGTCGCAGCGGGCAAGTTCATCGGCGAGAGAGTCGATCCGTGTCTTCGCCGGATTGGCGTAGAGGTAGTACGACCCGGAAGCGCGCGCGGAAAGCAGATCGGTGTCTGAGGTCGACAGCAGCGCGATCCGCCGCGCATCGACTCCGGACAATGTTGCTCCCCTCCAGCCAAAGCCCTGCGCAGCCTAACCCGGGTCGTTGCCAGCACCGGTACCAGCCGGAACAGGAGTCATCAACGGATCTCGCCACTATTCGTTCTCAGGATTGAGCCTTCCACCGCGGCAGGCGGATGCACTCTGGGAGACATGACGACAGCGCTGTCCACGCTGCTCAGGAATGTGCCCTTACCAGAGCCGTATCTGATCGGGATGGGTGTGGGGTACGGACTCCACCGGCTACGGCCGCAGCCACTGCCTGGACGGCGCTCGCTTCGCCGGCTCCTTGGCTGGTCTCTGATCGGCGCGGGCAGCACGCTCATCGCGTCCTCCTTGGCGGCGGCGGGCCCGGTTGACCTAGGGCACCCCGAGCGTCTGGTGACCTCCGGGCCGTATGCGCTGAGCCGGAATCCGATGTATGTGGGCTGGGGGTTGCTGCATCTCGGCACTGCAGTGACCATCGGCTCGGCGTGGATGGCGGCTACTTTTCTGCCGGCCGCAGCCTGGGTGCACCGACAGGTGCTGCAGGAGGAGAAGCAGCTCAGCAACGCCTTTGGGGAGGGCTTCGCCAGTCGAGCAGCCGTGCCGCGCTACCTACCGCATCCCCAGTGGCCCTACTCAGTAAGCCAGGCCTTGGACTGAGGCGACATTGTCCTTGGTCACGGTGGTGGCTGGTAGCTCCATTCGGCTGGGGACCTCGGGCTCGACCAGCTCGCTCAAACCCTTGCCTTCGGCAATCAGCTTGGCAATGGAGACCGCCGAGCCCGACATGGGGCCGACCGTGTTAGAGGCCGCACCCTCGCCTGGCGGCCGGCCGTGCAGCTGAAACCGGAGAGCCGACGGGCGCCCAGTCATTACCATGTCTCGGTGACTGCCCATGTCCGGCCGGCTGCGGATCGCTGCCCCGGGCTGCTCCGACCCCATCGGGCCGAGGACGGCTTGGTGATTCGGCTCCGGATTCCGGGCGGCCAGACCACATCCCGCACCTTGCTGGCTCTCACCACGTTGGCCGGCACGCTGCAGTTGACCTCGCGCGGAAACGTTCAGCTGCGTGGGATAGAGGAAGCAGACCTGCCGGCGGCCACCGACCGAATCCGCGGGCTGGGGCTGCTCCCGTCGCCGAGTCACGAGCTGGTACGCAACATCGTCGCCTCCCCGCTGACCGGAGTGACGCCAGAGCGACCGGATGTGCGGCCATTGGTGGCCCAGTTGGACGCGGCCATCTGCGCGGAGCCGGAGCTGGAGGGCCTGCCAGGACGGTTCCTGTTCGCCGTCGACGACGGAAGCGCTGACGTGTGGTCGCTGGCTTTTGACGTTGGCTACCGAGCGCTTGACGCGGAGCGAGGGCTGCTGGCCTTCGGCGGCGGGTCAGATCGACGCCGCGCCGAGATGACCGGCCGGGTAATCAGCAGCAGTGCGGCGCCAGCTGAGATGGTCCGCGTCGCCGCCGACTTCGTACGAGCCCGGGAAGGCAGCGAGCGGGCGTGGCGCATCTGGGAGCTCACCGACTTCCGGACCGGCCAAGCGCGGTTTCCAGGCATTGGCGGCAACCCCGGCGGCGATGTAGCGCCATCGCTGGGTGCCGTCGCCGGTGCGGCATCGGTTGGCGTTCCCTTGGGTTTCCTGACGGCGGATCAGGCTGCGGCGGTCGACGAGGCCGCCAGCGGTGGACCCGTGGTGGTCACGCCCTGGCGGAGCTTGATCATTCCCAACGCTGCCGCCACGACGGAGGCGCTACGACATGCGGGTCTGATCACCGACTCAGGGAGCCCGTGGACCAAGATCACGGCTTGCGTCGGCGCACCGGCGTGCGCCAAGTCCCTGATTGACACCCGCAAACTCGCTGTCCAGATGGCCGATCGGGGTCCGCTACCGACGCGCCCTCTGCACATCAGTGGTTGTGAACGCCGCTGTGGGGCTCCCGTCGTCGATCACGATGAGCTGGTGGGCAATCGATGATCACCGCGCCGAGGAGGCGGTACGCCTACTGCAGTGACAGCGATGAGATCTACCGGCGATCGTTCTCGATCATCAGGGCGGAGGCCGACCTGGCAGCACTGCCGGCCGAAGCGAAGCCCGTCGCCGTTCGGATCATCCACGCATCGGGCGACGTTGCCCTGCCCCAGTTGCTCGCGATCTCCGACCGCCTCGTTCCGGCCGCGCGAGCGGCCCTGGATGACGGTGCACCGATCTTCACGGACTCGCAGATGCTCGCCGCGGGCATCACCCGGTCGCGGCTTCCAGCCGACAACGCGATCCGCTGCCTGCTTCTTGACCCTCGAGTGCCCGGCCTCGCCGAGCGCTGGGGAACCACCCGGGCCGCCGCCGCGGTCTCCCTCTGGGGTCCGGAACTGGCTGGCGCTGTGGTCGCCATCGGCAATGCCCCCACCGCGCTGTTCCATCTGCTCGAACTGATCCACGACGGAGGTCCCCGACCCGCGGGCATCATCGGGATGCCTGTTGGCTTCGTTGGGTCGACAGAGTCGAAAGAGGCTCTGGCCGCGAACCCTTGGGAGATCCCGTACGCGATTGTCCGGGGCCGTCGGGGTGGCTCGGCGATGGCCGCATCGGCGGTCAATGCGCTGGCTCAGGAGGCAGAGATCGGATGAGGGGGCGGCTCTACGGGGTCGGGGTGGGGCCGGGCGACCCGGAATTGATCACCGTGAAGGCCGCGAAGTTGATCCAACGGGCCGACGTCGTGGCCTATCACTCAGGGACCGCTAGGCGGTCCATCGCGCGATCGATCGTCGCGGACCTGATTAGCGAGGATGCCACTGAGGAGCTGCTCATCTATCCGGTGACCACCGGTGACGCTGAGCATCCACTGGGCTATTACGGGATGATCGCCGACTTCTACGACGAGTCGGCCGAACGCTTGGCCAAGCACCTCGAAGCGGGGCGCACGGTGGTGGTGCTCGCCGAGGGTGACCCGTTGTTCTACAGCTCCTACATGTACCTGCATGATCGATTGGCCGGCCGGTACCGGTGCGAGATCGTTCCCGGAGTGACCTCGATGACCGCCGCGGCCGCCGCCGCTGGGACACCACTGGCTCGGCACGAGGACGTGCTCACCGTGCTTCCGGGCACCCTGCCGGTACCGGAGCTGGCTCGCCGGCTGGCCGACACCGACGCCGCGGTGATCATGAAGCTCGGCCGTACCTTCCAAGGGGTACGGGACGCCCTCCGCGAGGCCGGCCGATTGGAATCGGCCCGCTACGTCGAGCGGGCAACGACCGGCGGCGAGCACACCTGGCCGGTCTCCGAGGTGGACCCCCGTTCGGTCCCCTACTTCTCGATGATCATCGTCCCCGGCGAGGACCGACGCCAGGACTCCGCCGGACGGTATACCGCGCAAGCCCGCCCTGAGCCTGTCGAAGGGCCGCAGCTCTTCGTGGTCGGCCTCGGGCCCGGTGCAACGGAGTGGTTGACGCCCGAAGTGTCGGCCGCCCTGGCTGAAGTCGATCACGTCGTGGGATACGGCCGGTACGTCGATCGCGTGCCTCCCCGCCCGGGCCTTCAGCGGCACGCCAGCGGAAACACCGTCGAGCTGGATCGAGCCCGATTCGCTCTCGATCTTGCCCTCAGCGGCGAGCGCGTGGCTGTGGTCTCCGGGGGTGACGCGGGCATCTTCGGCATGGCGTCGGCGGTATTCGAGGCCGCGGCCGACGACCGCTACGGAAGTATCCGAATCACTGTGCTGCCGGGGGTGACAGCGGCACAGGCTGTGGCCGCTCGGTCAGGTGCTCCGCTGGGTGGCGACTATGCCGTGGTGTCTCTCTCCGACCGGCTCAAGCCCTGGCCGGTGATCGAGGAGCGCCTGCGCGCCGTTGCCGCCGCCGATCTCGTCCTGGCCATCTACAACCCGGCCTCCCGCAGTCGGCGTGACCAGATCGGCGCGGCACAACGGATCCTTCTGGAGCACCGTGACCCGGGGACCCCGGTGGTCGTCGGTCGCGACATCGGCCGTGCGGGCGAGAGCTTGGCGACCACCACCCTCGCCGACCTCGATCCCGTAACCATCGATATGGGCTGTCTGCTGATCGTCGGCTCGAGCCAGACCCATGTCGCTCCGGACGGCCGCGTCTGGACCTCGCGCAGCCATCCCTAACCACCAGCCGCTACCGACGCGGATGGCGCCGATGGCCCTCTAACGAGGGCGCTTGCCATACAAATGGGACTCGACGAAGCCCTCCGCGTGCAGGGCATGTCCGACCAAGATCACGGCCGCCTGGCGGAGCTGGGCTGACTCGACCTGTGCGGCAATGTCGGCGAGCGTGCCGCGGAGCACTACCTCGTTCGGCAGAGAAGCGTTGGCCACCACAGCTGCCGGGCAATCGGATCCGTACGCAGGCAGCAAGTCCGCCGACAAGCGTCGAATGTGACGGATGGCCAGATGCAGGACCAACGTGGCGCCGCTCTGGGCAAGGTAGGAGAGCGACTCGGTCTCGGGCATAGGCGTCGACTGGGCGTACGTACGGGTCAAGATCACGGTCTGGGCCAGCTCCGGCACCGTCAGTTCGCGGCCGAGGATCGCCGCGGCGGCGGCGTACGCGGGAACCCCGGGCGTCACGTCCCAGGGCACGCCCGCTGCATCCAGTCGTCGAGTCTGCTCCGCCAGCGCGGAGTAGATCGAGGGATCTCCGGAGCAGAGCCGCGCGACGTCCGAACCCGAGCGGTGCGCCTCGACCAAATGGCCGGTGATCTGATCAAGATCGAGATGCTGGCTGTCGATCAAGGTCGCATTGCGTGGGCAGTGAGCCAGAATCTCCGCACCGATGTACGTACCCGCGTAGACGCACACCGGTGAGGATTCCAGCAGCTGTACGGCGCGCAGCGTGAGCAGGTCTCCCGCGCCCGGGCCGGCGCCGATGAAGTGGATCGTCACTGGCCGGCGAGCGGCTTCTGCATCGCCCACTGCACGACCGGTCGGGCCGGCTGCCACCCGACGTAGCTGCCGAGCGGTCGCATGGACTCGATCGACATCCGGGTGAGCTGGCCGCCGAGGCTACGCCAAGCGTCGAGGAGGACCATCTCGGTCTGCAAAGTGACGGCGTGCGCGACCAGGCGCCCACCGGGTGCCAGTGCGGCCCGGCACAGCTCGATCAGCTCAGCCGATGCCCCGCCACCGACGAACACCGCGTCCGGGGTCGGCAGGCCGGACAGCACACCGGGCGCCTCGCCCTCGACCACCTCAAGGTCTCCTACGCCGAGCCGAGCGGCGTTCAGCCGGATCCGCTTCGCCCGCGCCAGATCCCGCTCGATGGCCATGGTGCGGCAGCTGGGGTGGCTGCGGGCCCACTCGATGCCGATCGAGCCGGCACCTGCGCCAACATCCCACAGCAGCTGCCCTGGTACCGGCATGAGGTGCGCAAGGGCGGACGCCCGCACGTCCCGCTTGGTGAGCTGCCCATCATGATCGAACGCGTCGTCGCTCAGCCCGGGAGCTGTCGACCAGGTACTCGACAACCGGTCGGGCCGGCACGTCACGCAGAGGACGTGCAGAACCGGCAGGTCCATCGGCCAGCTGCCGTCCCATCGAGCTTCCTGGGGCGAGCCGAGGCGGGCCAGCACAGTGACCGCGCTCCGACCGAAGCCGCTCTCGCCAAGAAGCCTGTTCACAACCGCCGGGGTTGATCGATCGCGGGACAAGATCACCAGCCGCCGTTCAGGAGCGAGGTAGCGGCGCACCTCGTCGGCTTCGCGGGTCCGAATCCTCACCACCTCGTAGCTGTCGACCGCCCAGCCCATCCGAGCGGCGGCCAGGCTGACCGATGACACCACTGGGTGGATCCGCACGGCTTCCACACCGAACATCTCGATCAGGGTCGAACCCACCCCGTAGCACAACGGATCCCCACTGGCCACCACGACAACCCGCTGATCCTCGTGCTCGGCCACCAGGGGCGGAATGGCCTCGCGCAGATTCGATGGCCAGGAGGTCCTCGTCTGACCAGCGAACGGTGGCAGAAGATCAAGAAGGCGCTGCGCTCCCACCACCAGTTGGGCTTCCTGCAGGAGGTGCCGCTCCGGCTCACCAAGCGACTCCCACCCGCTCGCGCCGATTCCGACCACCTCGATCACGCCATGACGATACGAGACCGGCGCCATATGACATCATCGAGGCGGTGCGGCGGAGGAATCCGGTGCGAATCCGGAGCGGTCCCGCCACTGTGACCTCGATCGAGGAAGTCAGGACGTCTGGCGCACCCGGCCGCCGGGCCCGACGAGGGCGGGATGGCCGTACCTCTCGGGACAGCGGGCGTGGACACCCGCGGGAAGGGTCCGGCGTGACCGGTACGGATTCGAGAACCTATCCGTTCTCGGCCATCGTCGGCTCCCACGACATGGCGCTGGCGCTCGTGCTCACCACCATCTCGCCCGAGGTGGGTGGCGTCTTGGTCCGCGGCGAAAAGGGCACCGCGAAGACCACCATGGTGCGGGCACTGGCCCACGTACTTCCTCCAATCCAGGTGGTCGAAGCCTGCCGGTTCAGCTGCGATCCACTCGATCCCGATCCACACTGTCCGGATGGACCCCATCCGGAGGCGGGGAAAACATCGACGACCCGGCCGGCAAGGCTTGTCGAGCTGCCAGTGGGCGCCAGCGAGGACCGCGTGATCGGCTCGCTGGACCTGCAGCAAGCACTGGGCGCCGGGCATGTCGCTTTTCAGCCGGGCCTGCTGGCCGCCGCACACCGGGGACTGCTCTACGTCGACGAGGTGAATCTTCTTCATGATCATCTGGTCGACTTGTTGCTCGACGCGGCGGCGATGGGCAGATCAACCGTGGAAAGGGAGGGCGTCTCGGTCGCGCACGCCTCCCGGATCGTGCTGATCGGAACCATGAACCCGGAGGAGGGCGAGCTCCGACCGCAGCTACTCGACCGCTTCGGCTTGACCGTCGAAGTCGCCGCGCCCCGAGATCCTCAGTTGCGCGCGGAGGTGGTCCGTCGGCGAATGGCCTTTGACCGGGACGGGGCTGGCTTTGTTCGTGCGTACGCGGCACAGGAGGACGAGCTGCGCCGGCGCCTGATCGCGGCACGCTCGCTCGTCGATTCAGTCGAGCTCAGCGATGATCAGCTGACGACGATTGCGGAGGTGTGCTCGGCGTTCGACGTCGACGGCTTGCGGGCCGATATCGTCACGGCTCGGGCGGCAACGGCTCACGCCGCGTGGCACGGTCGTTCGGTGGTGCTCCAGGAAGACATCCGTGCCGCCGCTCGCCTCGCGTTGCCGCACCGTCGGCGACGCCAGCCGTTCGACGCCCCCGGATTGGATGAAGAGCTGCTCGATCAACTGCTCGGTGATGAGGAGCCCGAGCCTGATCCTGGTGGTGGCGGCCCTTCGACCGGCTCAGGGCACGGGGAGACAGGCGCAGGGTCCGGGGAGACAAGCGCAGGGCAGCACGGAACCGGCCGAGGGGACGGGGGCCCACGGCACTCGGACCGAGTAGTGTCTCCGGGGCAGGCGTATCGGACTCGGCTCTTCACCGCCGCCGGCGTCGGCGACGGAGAAGCCGGCCGACGGAGCCGAGCGGTCACCACCACCGGGCGTACGGTCGGAGCCCGGCCCATCAGCGATCGGCATGGCCGGCTGCATCTGACGGCAACCATCCGAGCAGCGGCTCGGCATCAGTCGATGCGCGGCCGCCAATCCGATGAGCGCCTGCGTTTCGAGCGAGCCGATCTCCGACTCGCCGTCACCGAGGGCCGCGAGTCGAACCTGGTGCTTCTGGTCGTCGATGCGTCGGGGTCGATGGCGGCTCGACGCCGAATGGAGGCGGTCAAAGCAGCCGCGCTCTCCCTGCTCGTGGACGCCTATCAACGCCGGGACAAGGTGGGATTGATCACCTTTCGCGGCTCCACCGCCACTGTGGCTCTACCCGCCACGTCATCGGTGGAAGTCGCGGCTCGGCGGCTGGCCGACCTGCCGAACGGAGGCCGTACGCCGCTCGCCGAGGGGCTGCTCTGCGCCGCCGAAACCCTGCGGCAGGAGCGCATCCGCGATCCCCGGCGGCGGCCGCTGCTGGTCCTGGTGACCGACGGCCGGGCAACCTCCGGCAGCGACGCAGTGGCCAAGTCGCGGCTTGCCGCGGATGATCTCCGCCGGACCGGGGTCAGCAGCGTTGTGGTGGACTGCGAGACCGGCCGCTTCTCGCTCGGGCTGGCCGCTCGGCTGAGTGATCATCTCGGCGCGGAATACGTACCGCTGGGCGACTTGGCCGCGGATCAGCTGGTCCGCACCATCCAACGTCGCACTCCCGGCCGGCGGGCCGCCTGATGCCCGAGGGCAAGCCGGAGCAGCTTCCGGACGACGGCCTGACCACTCGGCAACGCCGCAATCAGCCCCTGGTCGTGATCCATACCGGCGATGGCAAGGGGAAGTCGACCGCGGCCTTCGGCCTGGCTCTCCGCGGATGGAACCAGGGCTGGTCGATCGGAGTCTTCCAATTCGTCAAATCGGCCAAGTGGCGGATCGGAGAGCAATCCGCCCTCGAGGCTCTCGGCAAGGTGCACGAGCAGACGGGTGCGGGCGGGGCGGTCGAGTGGCACAAGATGGGCGCCGGCTGGTCCTGGTCGCGCAAGCTGGGCACCGACGACGATCACGCCACCGCCGCCCGAGAAGGTTGGCAGGAGATCAAGCGTCGGCTTGCCGCCCAGGTGCACCAGCTGTACGTACTAGACGAGTTCACCTACCCGATCAATTGGGGCTGGGTTGACGTGGACGATGTCGCCAGCACGCTGACTGCTCGGCCGGGCCACCAACATGTGATCATCACCGGCCGCAACGCCGAACCCCGATTGCTCCAGGTCGCTTCGCTGGTCACCGAGATGACCAAGATCAAACATCCCTTCGACTCCGGTCAGAAGGGCCAACGGGGAATCGAATGGTGACCGTCCTGCCGCGCGTCGTGATCGCGGCGCCGGGATCCGGCCACGGTAAGACCACGGTGGCGACCGGCCTGATGGCCGCCATGCGCGGCGCCGGCCTCGAGGTGGCGGGGTTCAAGGTAGGACCGGACTATATCGACCCCGGCTATCACACCCTGGCCACCGGCCGGCCCTCCCGGAACCTCGACCCCCACCTGTGCCCGGCCGACCGACTCGTCCCGCTGCTCCTGCATGGCGCCGCCACCCCCCGACCGGCCGACGTCGCGGTCATCGAAGGAGTGATGGGCCTGTTCGACGGGCAGATCGGTGGCGAGGGCTTCGCCTCCACCGGCCACGTCGCCAGCCTGGTGGACGCGCCCGTGATCTTGGTCGTGGACATATCCCAGGTCTCCCGGACGGCCGCGGCGATTGTGCATGGCCTGAACACGTTCGATCCCGCCATCCGGCTGAGCGGGGTGATTCTGAACAAGGCCGGCTCGGCCCGGCACGCCGCCGAGATCACGTCCGCGATGGAGGCCACCGGTATCGAAGTCCTCGGTGTCCTTCCCCGCGACGCGGGTATCGAGGTGCCATCACGTCATCTCGGCCTGATCCCGGCCGCCGAGCGGGAGGACGCCGCCGAGTCCATCCGCCGGCTGGCGGCGCAGATCCGCGACCACGTCTCACTGACCAAGATCATGCGAGTGGCCCATACGGCCCGGCCGCTGGAGGCAGCGGCTTGGGCGCCAGCCGAGTCCGTACGCCCCGCCTCAAAGGCCCGGCCCGTCGTCGCGCTGGCCGGTGGCCGGGCGTTCAGCTTTCGCTATCCCGAGACCGAGGAGCTCTTGGACGCCGCCGGCTGCCAGCCGGTGCTCTTCGACCCGCTGACCGACACAGAGCTCCCACCGGGCACCGCCGGCATCTACCTCGGTGGCGGGTTTCCGGAAGTCCACGCGGTGGAGCTCTCAGCCAATTCCCCGCTCCTGTCCGCGCTGCAAGCCGCCATCGCGGCGGGCACGCCCACCGTGGCCGAGTGCGCCGGACTGCTGTACCTCTGCCGTACGGTCGACGGCTATCCGATGGTCGGGGCTATCCCCGCTGACGCCGTGATGACAGAGCGACTGACCCTGCGATACCGCTCCCTGGTGGCGGACCATGATCACCTTCTCGGCCGGGAGGGTGCTCGGGTCACCGGTCACGAGTTCCACCGGACAGCTGTCGAGCCCGTCCATGGTCAGCGGGCCGCCTGGTTGGTGGACGGCGAGCCGGCCGGCTTCTCGGCTGATCCGGCCGGTGTGGGTCACCCGGCCGTGCATGCCAGCTACCTCCATGTGCACTGGGCCGGGCACCCTTCCGTCGCGCAGCACTTTGCCGACGCCGTCCACGCCCACGCCGCTCGGACGAGCCTTCCGACCCCCGTCGTCGGCGAGGCGCCCTTGGCGGAACCGACGCACCTTGTCTATCGGGTGCCTGAGCGGAGTACAGGGCGCCTCGCGACTGTGAACAGCGCCGAGCCGGACCTGTCTCACCATGGTGATCAAGATCTCGGCGAGGGTCTGGTGGACCTTGCTGTCAATGTACGGCTTGCGCGACCGCCGGACTGCCTGATCGAGATCATCAACGAGACCACCACCCAGCTCGCCGCCTACCCCCGGCCCGACGAGGCGATCGCGGCTATTGCCTGCGCCCACGGCATGCCAGAGCAGCAGGTACTGCCCACGGCCGGAGGTGCCGAAGCCTTCACATTGATTGCGCGGGCTACACAGCCACGGCACCCGGTCGTCATCCACCCCCAGTTCACCGAACCGGAGGCTGCGCTGATCGCCGCCGGCCGCCGCCCTGAGCGAGTGCTGACCCTGGCGAAGGACGGCTTTCGGCTCGACCCGGCGGCGGTTCCGGAGAGCGCCGATCTGATCATGATCGGTAACCCGACAAACCCCACATCGGTGCTGCACTCGGCCACCGCCATTTGCTCGCTCCTCCGGCCCGGCCGCGTCGTCGTCGTCGACGAGGCCTTTATGGACGCGGTGCCCGAGGAAGCGGAGTCGATGATCGGCGGCGACATGATCGGCCTGGTGGTGGTTCGCTCGCTCACCAAGACGTGGGGCCTCGCGGGGGTTCGCGCCGGTTACGCCGTGGGCGATGCGGATGTCCTTGCCGGGATGCGGCGCCAGCAGCCTCCTTGGTCGGTGTCCACGCCGGCGCTCGCCGTCACGACCGCCTGCCTGTCGCCGGAGGCCAGAGAGATGGCGGCCAAGGTGGCCACCGAGATCGCCAACGACCGCACCATCCTGCTCGATCTGCTGGCCGGGTTGGAGCTCCCGGCTCATGGCACAGCTGCCGCGCCGTTCGTCTTGATCGACACCGGCCCACTGGGTCTGCAGCACGGCCGCGGCGCAGCGCGCGCGGCGCTGCGAGAGGCGGGCTTTGCCGTCCGCCGCGGTGACACCTTCCCGGGCCTCGGGCCGGACTGGATTCGGGTCGCCGTTCGCCCTCCATCGGTCAGCCGAGCCTTAGCCGATGCCCTGCGGGTACTCGATTGCCGCTCAGCAAGAATGTGAGCGTCGTACCTGGTCGAGCTCAGGAGGGGGAGTGAGCTTTCGCGCCGACCTCGAGCTCAGTGGTCGGTCGGTGCTGGTGTGTGGGGCCGGCGCGCCGGCATTGGCGCCCGTCCGCCGTCTCCTCGACGCGTCGGCCAGGGTCACCGTCGTCGGGGCAGCACCGGTGGCGAGCATCACCGATCTTGCCGGACGTGGGCTGCTCATGCTGGTCGAACGCGCCTTCGAGGCCGGCGACATCGCCAGCGCCAGCCTGGTCGTACCCGCCACGGGTGACGCCGCCCTCGATTTCGCCATCGTCGAGCTTGCGAAGCAGACCCGCGCCCCCTGCGTGATCGCCGCCGAGGTCGAGCAAATCCCTGACGTACCGCAAACCGGATCCGTGATCTTGGTCGGCGGCGGGCCCGGCGATCCCGGTCTGATCACACTGGCCGGGCTGGAGGCCGTACGCCGGGCCGACGTCATCGTCTGTGATCGGCTCGCCCCCCTGTCGATCTTGCAGCACGCCAAGCCAGCAGCCGAGATCATCGACGTCGCGAAGATCCCCCGCGGAGCTCATACGTCGCAGGAGCGGATCAACGCGATCTTGGTCGAGCAAGCCCAGGCCGGCCGTACGGTGGTCCGACTGAAGGGCGGTGACAGCTTCGTCTTCGGCCGCGGCGGCGAGGAGTGGCAGGCCTGCGCTCGGGAGGGGATCGCCGTCACGGTGATCCCTGGAGTCACCTCGGCCACGGCGGCTCCCGCGCTCGCCGGAATCCCCCTCACTCACCGCCAGTTGACGCAGGGCTTCACGGTGATCTCCGGGCACGTGCCGCCCGGGCATTCCGACTCCACGCTGGATTGGGCGGCTCTGGCGCGGGTAAATACAACGCTGGTGATCATGATGGGCGTGGCCACGCTGCCCGCAATCGCGGCTGAGTTGATCAAGCACGGTATGGCTGGTGATACTCCGGCCGCGACCGTCGCCGACGCCGGGATGCCCACCCAGCGAACGGTGCTCGGGAACGTGGCCGACATCGCGGAACGAACCATCAGCGCCGGGCTCGCTCCCCCCGCCATCACGGTGATCGGTGCCGTCGCCGCCTTCCGGGCGCTCGACGATGGCGGTCGGCGCACCGACGTAGCAAGCGACCGACCGTGACCGTTGAGGTCCGCCGGCGCAGCAGCGCCGGCATGCTCGCTCTGATCCTGCTGATCGGCTGCTACCTCGCGCCGCGGTTTTGGGCACAGAGCCACCCGGCGTTGGACACCTCTGTCCCGGCCATCTCGCTGCCTGGGTCTGGAATGCACCCGGCGAGGCCAGCCGGAATGGCCGACGCCGGATCGGCGCCGAAGACTGCCGTGCAGGGGAGCTGGCTGGCTGCCGGCCGGATTCCAGAGGTGCCCGAACTCGGCGGATCGACCATGGTGCAGGACGCGCTGCGAGACCTCGAGACGCTCAGCCTGCCGTACGGGGTTCCCGTCGCCGGTTGGGCGCCTGCCTGGCGCTACGTGTGGCCGCGCGACAGTGCGTTCGCCGCCAGTGCCTTGGCGCGCACCGGGCACATCACGGACGCTCGACGCATCTTGAACTTCCTATCGGCCGCGCAGCCGGCGTCGGGTGGGTTCCAGGCCCGCTATCGTCCGGACGGCTCAGGACCACCAGACGATCGCGGCGTGCAGCTGGACGGGTCCGGCTGGGCGGCCTGGGCGTTGGACCAGGTGGCCTCTCAGCTGCCTTCGGAAGGTGATCGCCGGCAGCTCGTCGCCGACTTCGGCTCGCTGCTCGATGGATCGGTCGACGCCATCCTGGTCGCAGTCGGCGACGGAAGCTTCCTGCCGCCCGCCTCGGCCGACTACTGGGAAACCCCCGTGCGGCGGGTCACGCTGGCCACCTGCTCTGTTCTGCTGGCCGGTTTACGAAGCGCCGAGCGACTGTACGGCGTGGCTGGCGATCCCCGGCAGACCATCCTCAGGGAGGTAGGCGATCGCTTCGAGCAGACGGTCCTCGCTGCGTTTGCGGCCGACGGCTTCCCCCGCCACCTCGGCGGTCCCGCCCGAAGCGTCGACTTGGGCGTGACGTTCATGGTGAGCCCATTTGCCGGTACGAGCGACCAGGCCGCGCTGGACGCCTGGCGGCGATCTCCATCCTTCATGCGCAGACCCGCGGGCGGCCTGGCGCCGGGCGGGTCCTGGCGGCGTGACGGCATCAGTTGGACCCCCACGGTGGCCACCTACGCGATGGCTTCAGCCTGCCAAGCGTCGCGCCCAGAAGCGGTGACCTGGCTACGTTGGCTCGACCAGCACCGGACCGCCGCGGGCTCATTGCCCGAGAAGGTTCTGGCCAACGGTCAACCGGCGTCGGTCGCCCCGCTCGCTTGGACCGCCGCAGCGGTGGTGATCACCGCCGACCAACTAGAGCGCGGCTGCCCGGAACACGCTGCCCGCTAGAGGTCGACTGCGCGATCGAATCTCAGCCGCCACGAGTCCCTGCTTCTGGAGAGCTTCACTCGACCCAGCGGAGACACGTCGATCCGAAAGATCATCTCCGACGGACCTTCGAGGGCATGGACGACCAGAGCTTGGGCGACCAAGGGGCACACCACCACGACGCTCTGCCCGTCCGGCCAAGCGGTTTCATCGACGGCGGCACCCACTCGGGAAATCAGCTCCGACAAGCTCTCGCCCCCATGCGGCTTCGCGTGTGCGTTCGTCAGCCAGAGTCCAACGGCCTCCGGATCCTCTGCTCCGACATCCGCCAGCGACCGTCCAGTCCACGACCCGAAGTCGCAGCTGGCCAACCGTGCCATGGCCTCCCCTGGACCACCGAGTCGAGCGGCAGTTTCAGCGCACGCAGGCTCTGGGCCGTGACGCCACCGGGCGACTCGAGCCGCGAGCGGAGAGATTGCCGCTGCGTCGACCAGGTGGCCAGAGTCGCCGAAGCTGGCCTCGCGCGCACCGGCGATCGGTCCGTGCCCGACCACGACGAGTCGCTGTGCCACGGTCAACCCCCTGGGGTGGTCGTCATCTGCCGCGATATGGTCAGGCCGACCAAGCGGGACACGAACAAGGCCACATAGCCCAGCCCGGCTAGCTGCTCCATCATCACGACCGCCCGGGCGTGAGGGGTGATCGGCACCACGTCTGACAAGCCGGTGCTCGACAAGTTCGTAAAACTCAAGAAGAGCAGCTCCATCCAGCTCCTAGGTTGGTCGGCGTCGACCGCGGCGATGAAGCAGCCCGGCTGCGCAATCTGCACGATCACGAACAGATAGGCGAATGCCCACGCGACCAAGGTGAACGTCGCGCCCACGGCGTAGAGCTCGTCAGTGGTCACCCGGCGGTCGGCGAGCATATAGGCCATCAGGCTGCCGGCCGCCCAAAAGTAGAACAGCCCGTGGCTGGCCGCGGAGATCAGCTGGAGGACAACGTTGGTGCTCACAGCATCGGCAATGGAGAGGATCGAGGCCACAATGGCCAGGGTCACCAAGATCCAGGTCGGACCCGGGGACGAGCGGACGGTCCAGATGGCGAGGACGAGGACAGCGGCGCCGAGGGCCTCGAACAAGCCTCTGCCGACCGCTCCGGTCTCGATGAAGGGGTAGATCAGCACGCCGATCAGCTGCACCGCGAGCAGGATCGCAGACGGATGCGTGACGAGCCGACCCATCGGCCCGCCGGCCCCAGCGATAGTCATGGTCGCGACCATACCGATCGACACGCGGACGCCTTGCCGCCCTGAAGAACCGGGCGATATCGTGAGCGGAGTTGCGGAGAGTCGAAGGCGTGGGAAGTCCGGCGTGGCTTTGCCACTGTGATGGTCGCCAGCTTGGGCCATCGGTCTCCGACGAGTCCGGCTGAACGGATCGCAGAATCTCGGGAGGACAGATGTCGGAGCCACGCAGCGTGGCCATGCCGCTCGAGCCTGGGGTATCCGTACCCGCCGCCTCGGTCAAACAGATTCTGCCCTGGTTGATCTTCGCGGGACTGCTCTTCTTGACCGGGCTCTACTTCGTCGCCACCGAGCAGGGCGCAACGTCGCTGCTCTCGGGCTCTGCGGTGCACGAATGGCTGCACGACGGGCGCCACCTGCTCGGCTTTCCCTGTCACTGACCGTTGACCGCCCGAGATTTTCTGGTCCGTGGTCTGCTTGCCGGCCTGATTGCCGGTCTGGCGGCCTTCGGTGTCGCGTTTCTTGTGGGTGAGCCGACACTCGATGCCGCCATTGCCATCGAGCAATCCACGAGCCACAACCACGAGACCGGCACGAACGCCGATACTTCGGCGGACACGGTTGTCCCCCGTTGGCTCCAGGCGAGCGCCGGTCTGCTGACTGGCACCATTGCGGCGGGGGCCACCTTGGGCGGGCTGGTGGGCGTGCTCACCGGACTGGCCGTGGGGCGCCTTGGCCAGCTCGGGGTACGCGGCACGGCGCTGGCGGTGACGGCCATCGGATACGTCGCGCTTGACGTCCTGCCTTTCCTGGCGTATCCGCCCAACCCACCCTCCGTCGGTCAGGCGGAGACGATCGGCCAGCGGACCGCTCTGTACTTCGTCCTGATGGCCATCTCGGTGATCGCCGCGACTGCGGCCATCCTGCTGGGCCGGCGTGCCGCGAACCGCTGGGGCAGCTGGTACGGCTCGCTGGCCGCGATCGCCGGATACCTGGTCGCCATGTCCGCGGTCATCGCCGTAATGCCGAGCTACGACGAGGTGCCGTCGGGCTTCCCGGCGAGCCTGCTCTACGACTTCCGGTTCGCCAGCTTCGCCACCCGGCTGGCGCTGTGGGCGGTACTCGGCGTGGCGTTGGCTGAACTGATCTTTCGAAGACACCGGCGACAAAGGCCCGCTGTGCAGCCCCTAGCCGAGAGTGCCGCTTGACCGATGATCAATCCGCCATTGCGTGCAGCATACGAGGCTGCGCAGAGTCGGCTGGCTCAGCTGGCCAAACCCGCCGGCGCACTGGGCCAGCTTGAATCCACCGCCGCCTGGCTGGCCGCCTGTCAGGGTGTGTGCCCGCCACGACCGCTTGAACACATCCGTGCCGTCGTGCTGGCCGGTGATCATGGGATCTCACACTTCGGGGTGTCCGCCTATCCCCGCCAGGTGACCGCGGCCATGGTTCGTGCCTTTGTGGCCGGCAAGGCCAGCGCCAGTGTGTTGGCACGGCAACACGGCGTGGCCTTGCGTGTGCTCGACCTGGGTGTCGACGACGATCTTGAGGAGGTTCCACCGGAAGTAAGCGCCTACCACGTACGGCGGTCCTCTGGTCTGATCGACTGCGAGGACGCACTGAGCGCCAATGATGTACGCCGCGCTCTCCGGGTCGGCGAGCGCATCGCCGCTGTGGAGATCTCCAGGGGCGCGGACCTGTTGATCCTTGGCGACCTTGGGATCGGCAATACCACGCCGGCTGCCGCACTGGTGGCCGCCACCTTCGGGGTCGGCGCCGACGAGGTGACCGGCCGCGGTACCGGACTCGACGATGAGCACCTGGCCCACAAGACCCGAGTGATCGGGGTAGCCCTGTCCCGGACCAAGCTACGGATCGCCAATCCCGTAGAGCGGCTGGCGGCACTTGGCTCGGCGGATCTGGCCGCCGGGGTCGGCTTCCTCATTCGAGCCGCCAGAGCTGGAGTGCCGATCTTGCTCGACGGATTAGTGTCTCTGGCCGAGCTTGCCGTGGCTGAAGATCTTGAGCCGGGAGTGGTCGCCTGGTGCGCGGCCGGGCATCGCTCACCTGAGCCGGCGCAACAGCTGGCGCTGGACAAGCTGGGATTGTCGCCCCTGCTCGACCTCGGGCTGCGACTCGGCGAGGGCAGTGGCGCCTTAGCGGCGGTGCCGCTGCTGCGGTCTGCGGCGCTGCTCATCCGGGAGACGGCGCTGCTGGCCGACCTCGCCTCGTCGTAGTCATGGCCCTCGACGCCTGGCGGCTTGCGGTGGGGACGTTGACCGTCATACCGGTGCGGCCTCCAGTCGAGGTGAATCGGCCCATTGCGGCTCGCGCCATGGTGATGGCGCCCGTGGCCGCGATTCCCCTGGCCGCACTCGTGGCACTTGTGGGCTGGGTGGGCTGGATGGTCAGCCTGCCAAGCCTGCTGGTAGGGCTCCTGATGGTGGCGACCCTGGCCCTCGGCTCGCGCGCACTTCATCTCGACGGGCTGGCCGATACCTTCGACGGTCTGGGGGCTGCGGGTAGCCCGGAACGGGCCTTAGCGATCATGAAACGTGGGGACATCGGTCCGATGGGTGCCGTGGCCTTGATCGTGGTCTTGGCGGCGCAGGCGGTGGCTTTCGGTGCGGTGGTGGACGGACCTCGAGGAGCGATTACCGCCGGCTTGGTGGTGTGTTGCTCGCGTGCCGTGCTCCCGGTGGCCTGTCGGCGAGGGGTTCCCGCGGCGCGGGTGAACGGTCTGGGGGTGGCCGTCCTGGGATCGGTGGCGCCCGTGGTGGCCTGGGGGGTTTGGTTGTCGGCGCAGGTCGTACTCGTCGCCGCGGCCGCTCTCAGTGCGCGATGGTGGCTCGGCCTGGTCGGCGGGGTGCTCTCGATCACCGCCGTGTTGATCTTGATACGCCGCGCTGTCCGTCGGCTGGGAGGCGGCACGGGTGACGTGCTGGGCGCGGCAGTCGAGATCGCCTTGGCGATCATGATCGGCTGCGTGGCAGCGTGAGCTCAGAGACACAGTGCGCGCCCGGCCACGACCAGATAGACCTCGTCGCTGGCGTCGGCGAACTGAGCGTTGAGCTGGCCCAGCAGGTCGGTGAACACTCGACCGGACCGGTGCTCCGACACCAGGCCCCAACCGACCTCGTTGGTCACGGCCACCGCCGGTCCGGAGCACATCCGCCAGGCGTCGAGCAGATTCTCGATCTGGGGGGAGACGCGCTGCCGCCAATCTGCCAACGGTTGATCCCAGGTGCCGAGCCGGTCGACTGTGGCGGTCAGCCAGTTGCCCAGGCAGTCGATCAGAAGTGGTGGCGCTGCCGTTCGGAGAGCGTCGGCGACGTCGGTGGTCTCCACGGTCCTCCAGCTGGTCGGCCGCCGCTCCCGATGGGCGGCGATCCGATTCGCCCACTCGGAGTCGGTGGCAGGGTCGGGGAGCAGGCCGGGTGCGATGTACGTGACGTGCGGTTGATTCGCCAACAAGCCTTCGGCGAAGCGGGACTTCCCGGAACGCATGCCGCCGGTGACCATCACTCGCCGAGGTGTCATCGGCGATGAGCCTATCGGCCCACGCTTGTCGGCTTGCCGGCCTGACTTTGGGCTTTCTCGCCGATGCAGCTTGGGGCGATCCACGGCGTTTCCATCCGGTGGCTGGATTTGGTCAGCTCGCTGCTGCCGTCGAGGGCCGCAGCTACGCCGACAGCCGCGGCGCGGGGATCCGGCACGTCGGCACCCTGGTGGGCGGCACGTACGGCGCTGGGCTCTTGCTGAAGCAAGCAACCGAGCGACTGTGGTTGCTGGACCTGCTCGGCACGGCGGCCGCTACCTGGGCCGTGCTCGGCGGCCGATCGTTGCGCCGGGAAGCGACCACTGTTCGAACACAGTTGGCCGCCGGCGATCTGCCAGCCGCTCGACTGCGGATGCAGAGTCTCGTTGGCCGGGACACGACAGAGCTATCGACCGAAGAGGTGACGAGGGCCGTGGTGGAGTCGGTCGCCGAGAACACCGCAGACGCGGTCGTGGCGCCGCTGTTCTGGGGTGCGGTCGCCGGTGTCCCAGGTCTGCTCGGCTATCGGGCCGTCAACACCCTCGACGCGATGATCGGCCACCGATCCCCGCGGTACCTCCGCTTCGGCTGGGCCTCGGCCCGGCTGGACGACGCGGCCAATTGGCTCCCCGCCCGTCTGGCCGGGCTGCTCACGATGGCCACGGCGCCGCTCGTGGCCGGATCCCCGACCGACGCCTGGTCGGTGTGGCGCCGCGACGGCCGGCAGCATCCCAGCCCTAACGCCGGCGTGGTGGAAGCGGCGTTTGCCGGAGCACTCGGCGTACGGCTGGGCGGCCGCAACGTGTACGAGGGTCGGATCGAGAATCGTGGAGTGCTGGGCCACGGCCGGCCGGTCGACGTCGGCGACATCGCCCGAGCCTGCCGCTTGTCCCGGCTGGTGTCGGTGGGAGCGCTGGTCGTGGTGATCGCTTTCCGACTGGTCAGGCGGCCAGCGCGCTCCGCCTTGGGCGTGAAGTGACCGTCCTGATCCTGGGTGGCACGGCCGAGGCTCGGGACTTGGCCGCAGCACTGGTTGGCGACGCCCGCGACGTCGTGTCCTCGCTCGCTGGCCGAGTTCGGGATCCGAGCCTGCCGGTCGGCCGGCTTCGATTCGGCGGCTTTGGCGGCGTCGCCGGCCTGGCGGACTACCTGCGGACGAGCCAGGTCTTGGCCTTTGTCGACGCGACACATCCCTTCGCCACGCACATCTCCGGCAATGCCGCGTCGGCCGCTGCGCAAACCGGAATTCCGCTCCTTCGACTGGAACGGCCTGGTTGGGCAGCTCATCCACGAGCGAGCAGCTGGACCTGGGTACCCGATGTCGAGGCGGCGCGGGCGGCGGGCGAGCGCTCTGCTCGACCGTTCCTGACCATCGGACGCCAGTCGCTCGAAGCCTTTCTACCGTGGGCAGATCGGCCGGTCGCTGCTCGAGTGGTCGACCGTCCAGATTTCACGCTGCCGACTTGCTGGACGCTGTTGACCTCACGCGGCCCCTATGCGTACCCGCAGGAGCGTCGGATCTTGATCGACCACCGGATCGA
>DASQUD010000291.1:0-25907 GCA_035641455.1 Propionibacteriaceae bacterium
GCCGGAAAGCTCAACGGTATTGCGGACATCCGCGACGACACCTCGGCCCGCACCGGACAGCGGCTGGTCATCGTGCTCAAGCGCGACGCCCAACCGAAGGTGGTGCTCAACAACCTCTACAAGCACACCCAGCTGCAGGACACGTTCGGCTGCAACATGCTGGCCCTCGTCGACGACGTGCCGCGTACCCTCCGGGTCGACCAATTCCTCTCCTACTGGATCGCCCACCAGATCGAGGTGATCCAACGCCGCACGCGGCACCGGCTGGACGATGCCCAGGCCCGGGCGCACATCTACCGCGGCCTGGTCAAGGCGCTCGACGCGCTGGACGATGTCATCGCACTGATCCGCCGGAGCCCGAGCACCGACGACGCCCGCGAGGGCCTCAAGACGCTGCTCGAGATCGACGACCTGCAGGCCAACGCGATCCTCGACATGCAGCTGCGCCGGCTGGCCGCCTTGGAGCGGCAGCGGATCATCGACCAGTTGGCCGAGTACGAGCGGATCATTGCCGATCTACAAGACATCTTGGACAAGCCGGAGCGCCAGCGGCAGATCATCAGCACCGAACTGGCCGAGATCGTCGACAAGTACGGCGACGACCGGCGGACCGAGATCATTGCAGCGGACGGCGATCTGTCCAACGAGGACCTGATCCCCGACTCCGACGTGGTGGTCACGATCACCCGCGGTGGCTACGCCAAGCGCACCAACACCGACCAGTATCGGGTCCAGCGCCGTGGTGGCCGGGGAGTGCGCGGAGCGGCCCTGCGCACCGACGATGTGGTCGAGCACCTGTTTGCCACGACGAACCACCAGTGGATCTTGTTCTTCACGAACAAGGGCCGCGTCTATCGCGCGAAGGTGTGGCAGCTTCCGGAGGCCAGCCGCGACGCCAAGGGCGGCCACGTGGCCGGCCTGCTGTCGTTCCTGCCAGAGGAGGAGATCGCACAGGTGCTGGCGATCCGCGACTACGCCGCGCACCCGTATCTGCTGCTGGCCACGAAGCGGGGGTTGGTGAAGAAGACCTCCCTGACCCTGTACGACTCGCCGCGGCAGGCCGGCATCATCGCCGTCAACTTCCGCGACGATGACGATGAGCTGATCGGCGCCGAGCTGTGCGACTCCGGCGATGAGGTGCTGCTGATCTCCCGCAAGGGGCAGGCCATCCGGTTCCCGGCCGACGACGAGGAGCTCCGACCCATGGGCCGGGCAACCTCAGGGGTGACTGGGATGCGGTTCCGTCCCGGCGACGAGCTCCTCTCGCTCTCCATCGTGCGCCCCAGCGATGACGCGAACGGCCGCTACGTGTTCAGCGTCACCGATGGCGGTTTCGCGAAGCGGACCAGGGTGGCGGAGTACCGGGCTCAGGGGCGCGGGGGCTTGGGGATCAAGGCCATGAAACTCCACGAGGATCGTGGCTCTTTGGTAGGAGGCCTGGTCGTGACCGACAATGATGAGGTCATTGCGATCAAAGCAAGCGGTCAGATCACGCGCAGCCCTGTTGTCGAGGTTCCGGTCAAAGGACGTGACACCATGGGGGTGCGGTTCGTAGGAGTGGGGGGCAACGACTCGGTGGTCGCCATCGCCTTGAACCCGGAGACAACTGCAGACGTAGCTCAACTTGACGCAGACACGCACGTCGATGACGATGCCGCGTCTACCGACGACCACGACGAGGTCCTGCCCGAACGGACAGCCGACGTCGCCGCCGTAAGCAGCGAAGTCGAGGAGGATGACAGTGAGTGATACCAGTCGGGGGACCCCCCCGAACGGACAGCC
Organism: Propionibacteriaceae bacterium; assembly: GCA_035641455.1. Classification (GTDB taxonomy): domain Bacteria; phylum Actinomycetota; class Actinomycetes; order Propionibacteriales; family Propionibacteriaceae; genus Microlunatus. Next base: position 1,783 of record DASQUD010000291.1, read on the forward strand.
GCCCACCGGCAACCCTCGTGGTCGGGAGCAGGAGTTGGCGACGGTACGCAGGGCTCCGGGTGCCCAGCAGGCCGCTCAGCCCCGGGTAGCGCCCGGCGGGCCAACGCTGCAGCCTCGGCTCGCCCCGAATCAGCCTCCGCCGACCAAGCCGCTGCAGGTGCCCGGGCAAACCAACGGTGCCCGGCCGGTTCCTATGCAGTCCTCGGCCACCCAGCCGGTGGGCGCGATGCCCCCACCGCCGGACATGCCGGCCGAGATGGAACAGCGGCAGGTAGGGCCATCGGGTCGCCGGCCGCCCGTACCGGTCTGGGATCCGCCAGCCGCCCCAGGGCCGAAGCGGTCTTGGAAAGAGCGCCTTGGTCTTAGCACCAAGCCGAACGCGCAGACGCAACGGTCGAGGATTCCGGAAGCATCGGCGGCATCCTCCGGACAGCTAGCCAGCCCATCCGTCGCACCGTCGCCCTCGGGCGACGGATCCGGTGCGACCGCACCGGTCACCGGAGAGCGGCCGCCCGAGCGGCGTCCGGCCGCTGACCCGAAGGGCCAGTCGCCCTACGACGGGGCTGCCGTGCCCTTGGCGGCCGCCGCTCATCCGGCCAGTCCTGACGCCCGGGTTACCGGCGCTCCGGCGGTTCGTCCGGACCAGACCACTGAGCGCCTGCCTCCAGCCGGGCCAACCGCGCCGAACCAGATGCCGGCGCCCGGGACGACGTCTGCTGAGCCCAAGCCGGGCGTGCTGCCGGCTGTGGGAGCGGCCACGGCTGCGGCCGCCACCGCCGCCGTCGCCGCGGCGAGGTCAGGCGCCGAAAAGCTCTCCGCTAACACCAAGCCGAAGCCTGGTACGGCGCGGCGGACTCGCAAGGCCCGGTTGCGGCTGTCCCGGTTGGATCCGTGGTCGGTGATGAAGACGTCGTTCCTGTTCTCCATCGCCGCCGGCATCATGCTGGTGGTCGCCGTCTACACGATGTGGACCGTGCTCGAGTCCTCGGGCCTCTTCGAATCCGTGAACGACATCGTGAAGAGCGTCGTCTCAACGCCGGGTGACACGACGCCGTTCCGGATCCAGGACTACGTGAACACCCAGAAGGTCATGGGCGTCGCGGCCTTGATCGCCTGTGTCGATGTCGTGATCTTCACCGCGTTGGCGACCCTGGGCTCGTTCCTCTACAACCTGGCCGCCACCATGCTCGGCGGGCTGGAGATCACCCTCGCGGAGGACTGAGATCTGCTCCCACGCTGGGGCTGGCGCCCAGCGTTGAGGTAGGCGCTAGTTTCGGAAGCCAGGCTCGTCAGCTCGTGACAGGCTCGGCTTCCTCCGCCTCGGCCCGCTCTGCCTGAGCCCGCTCCCGGTCCTTGCGGCTCTTTGCGAACTTCAGATAGAACGTCGGCAGCACGAACAGGTTCAGCAAGGTGGCCGTGACCAGCCCGCCGAGGATGACGATCGCCATCGGGTGTTCGATCTCGTGGCCGGGGATGCTGCCCGCAGCCACCAGTGGCACGAGCGCCAGCCCGGTTGCCAGTGCGGTCATCAAGATCGGCGCCAGCCGCTCCATCGCTCCCTGAATCACCAGGTCGCGCCCGAAGGGCACGCCCTCCTCCTTTTCCAGCCGCTCGAAATGGCTGATCATCAGGATGCCGTTGCGAGCAGCGATCCCGAAGACCGCCAGGAATCCCACCAGAGAGCCCAGCGAGAGGATGCCACCGCTGAGGAACGCAGCTATGACGCCGCCGACAAGGGCCATCGGCAACAGGAAGAACGTCATCACCGCGAGGCGGAAACTGCCGAAGGCCGCTTGCAGCAGCAACAGGATGGTCACCGCCACCGCCCCTCCGAAGATCAGCAGGGCATCTTCAGCGGCATCCAGCTCAGTGGATTCACCGATCACCTCGTCGTGGTAACCCAGCGGGAACGTTACCTCCGCGACACGTCGCTCGATTTCATCCACGACCTCTTCCAGTGGCCGGTCCTCAACGTTGCCGCCAACATCGATACGCCGGGACTGGTTGTCCCGCTCGATCGCATTCGGTGTGGGACCCATCCGCACGTCCGCTACGTCTTTAAGCCGAATCCGCTCGCCGCTTGGGGTGTCGAGCTGCAGGTTCTCCACGTCGGTGACGCTGTCGCGGGCGCTCGGGATGGCGGCGACATGAACGTCGTAAGCCCGGCCGCCGGAGTAGATGTCGCTCACTTCCTCGCTGGCGATCAGAACCGAGGCCTGCCTCCGGATGTCTCCAGGCGCGAGTCCGTGCTTGCGCGCGGCGTCCAGGTCCGGCTCGACCTCGACGTGCGGGAGATCGGTCTGGAAGGAGGCGTGCGCATCGATAAGACCGGGAATCCCTACGAGCCGATGCTCGATGTTCTCGGCCTGTTCGCGCAGAACCTCGAGGTCCGGCCCGTAGATTCGGACCACGATCGATTCGCTGCTGCCGGTGAGCACCTCCTTGATCCGCTCCCGTAGATAGGTCTGGACATCGCGGTAGATGCCGGGGTAGAGCTGCACCGTCCGGTTTACCTCTTCCAAGGTCTTGTCGTAATCGACCTCGGGACTCACGCTGATCCAGTTCTCGCCGAAGTCCACGCCGTAGACCTCGTCGGCAAGCAGGGCCTGGCCGATGTGCGAACCACAGTTCCGGACGCCAGGAATCTGGCGCAGGTCTTCGCAGGCGGAGACGGAGATGCGCGTCTCCTCACCCACCGAGGTGCCCGGCACGGTCAGCCAGTGCATCAAGAAGTCACGTTCCTTGAAGCTAGGTAGCAGCTGGCTGCCCAGCAACGGGAACGCGAGCACACCGACGACCAAGAAGACGGCCGTGGCAGTCAGTGCCGGCCACAACCTGGCCGCCAGCGGGGCGAGCAGGGCTCGATAGCCACGTTTGAGAACCCGCAGCAGCGGAGAGTCTCGGTGGTCCAGCTTTCCTCTGGACAGCAACAGCAGGCACAGGGCAGGCGTCACCGTCAGCGCCACGACCATGGAGACCAACACCGCGAGCCCGTACGAGAGCACCAGTGGCCGGAAGAACGACCCGGACAAGCCCTCGAGGAAGAGGACCGGCACGACGGCCAGGACATTGATCAGCGTCGCGTACGTGATTGCCGTCCGGACCTCAACCGACGCGTCGAGCACGATACCGAACGTCGACTGCGTGCTGCCCGCCGCGCGGGCCTGGCGCAATCGGCGCACGATGTTCTCCACATCGATGATGGCGTCATCAACCACTACCCCGACGGCGACCACCAGCCCGGCCAGCACCATGACGTTGATGGTTGCCCCGGCCGCATCGAGCACGAGGACGGCAGCGACCAGCGACAGCGGGATGGCGATCAGGCTGATGAAGGCCGTTCGCCACTCGAACAGGAACGCGATGAGGATGAGCACGACGAGCCCGATTCCCCAGAGCAGAGCCTTCTGTAGATTCTCGATCGACTGCTCGATGAAGGTCGCCGGGCGGAAGATGGTGGTGTCGTACTCGATGCCCGGAAGCCCCGGCGCCAGCTCGGCCATAGCCTCTTCGACGCCGCGACTGACTTCCAGCGTGTTGGCTCCGCGGTACTTCTGCACTATGAGCAGCAGGCCCTCGCCGTCGTTGACGACAGCGTCACCGAAGAGCGGGCCCGAATCGACCACGGTGTTTCCGAGGTCGGCCAGTCGCACGGTCTTACCGTCGCGTTCCAGAACCGGTAGTTGAGCTAGCTGGTCCGGGCCGGTGATGGGCTGGACGTGCCTGATCGGGAGCCGCTGGTCGGCGTTCTCGACGAATCCGCCGGTGCCAACCACAGCGCCGTCGGAGTAGCGCAGCAGGCCCGCTTCGACCGCGTCCGCCCCGGTGTCCATCACCTGCTGCAACGTCACATTGTGTTCGGCCAGCTTGGCCGGGTCGACCTGGATGTGCCGCTGCGGCAGCCGCTCGCCGTAGATCGCGACCTGGGCGACCCCGGACACCCGGAGCAGCCGGGCACGGATCTTCCAGTAGGCCAGGTCCGACATGTCATGCAGATTCATGGTCTCGGAGGTGAGGCCGATCTTCATGATTCGGCTGGTCGCCGACAATGCCGGCATCATGAATGGCGGACTGGCCCAGGTGGGTAGCGTCGCGGTGATCTGCGAGAGCCGCTCGGCGACTAGTTGCCGAGCGCGTAGTTCGTCGGTGTCCCGCGAGAAGATCAGCCGGATCGAGGACAGCTGGGCGACGGACTTGGATCGCAGATCCTCTAGGCCCTCGATACCGTTCAGCTGGTTCTCGATCGGGACAGTGATCAACTCCTCCACCTCGTTGGAGGAGTTGCCCAAGGCGATCGTCTGTATCTCCACCTGGGGAGGAGCGAACTCGGGGAAGACGTCGACCTTCGTCTCCGGAATCTGGATGAATCCCAGGGCGAGCGTTGCCGCGGCGAGGAACAAGACGATCCAGCGGAATCTAAGGCTGGTCGCGACAATCCGGCGCATCAGAGACCAACCTCCCGGGAGCTGCTGGGCGCGCGCATCAGTGCTCCCCCTCCATGCCGAGCTCGGAGCCGTAGACCTGGGTTACGCCGCGGGCGACGACCTTCGTCCCGGGAGGCGGTCCCTTCAACAACGTGACCTCGTCATCGTCGATCGGCCCGGTCGTCACCTTGGTCCGGGCGAAGGTCAGCGGCCCCTTAACCTCGTAGAGCCAGGACTGCCCCTTCTTGTCGTAGATCAACGCCTCGTAATCCACGACCAAGTCGCCGTCTTCGCGTTTCACAGTCACGAAGGCGAGGTCGATCCGCTTGGCGGCCTCATCTGTCAGGCTCACCGTCGGAATCGAGGTTGGATCCGCCGAGGTGACGGTGGCAGGGTGGTAGACCTCGGAAGTCCCACTTTCCACCTCACCGCACGCTGTCAGGCTCAGCGCGAATACCGCGAGACCAGCCGCGAAGGTTCGCGGCCACCCTCGCCCGGCGGCTGTTGAAGGGCCGGGGACGACATCGAGTGCCGTGCTCATGGCCGGGCCTCCTCCGTGGCGGTGGCCGGCGCTGGTGCGACCTGACGGTAGATCGCTGGCAAGCCGAACAACGTGACGAGGGCTGTGGTTACCAGCCCACCGAGGAGGACCACGGCGAGGGAGTTCACAATCTCCAACCCCGGCCGAGTGCCAAAGACGACGAACGGAATCGCGAAAGCCGCTACGGCAAGGATCGATGTGATCACGGGCGCCAGCCGTTGCCGGGCAGCGGCCTGGATCACGGCCTCACGGCCTTCGTCGGGCCTCGCCACCTCGGCGTCCTGCATCTCGCGGATCATGGAAACACCCATCCGGGCAGCCAGGGCGAAGACGGCCAAAAGACCGAGCAGCGCGCCGAGGCTGAGGTTTCGACCGATGAACAACGTCGCGATCAGACCGCCGACCAGCGTCAGCGGCAGCGCGGCCGACTGGACAAGCGCCAGACGCCAACTTCCGAAAGCGGCTTGGAAGAGCAGGAAGGCAGCGATCGCGGCGCCAATGGCCACACCGATTGCTCGACCGATGCCGATCTCGCCAGCCGTGCTCTGCCGCAGAACCTCGGCGTGGTACTCCAGCGGGAACTCCATGCCTCGGATCTGGCTGCGAATATCCGCAGCGACCGCCTCAACGCTGCGACCGTTCACACCGGCCACGACATCGACTCGGCGGGATACCGCGTCCCGCTGGATGACCGATGGCCGGTCGACGACCCGTACCTCGGCGACCTCGCCGAGCCTGACCTGGCCGCCCTCCGGACGGTCGATGAGGAGGTTACGGACATTCTCAACACTGCTGCGCGTTGCGGGGACGCCTTGGACGATGACGTCGAAGACCTTTTGCTCCTCGAAGACACTGCCGACCTGGATGCCCTGCAACAGGGTCGCCTCGGCCCGACGCACGTCGCCCGGAGTGATGCCGGCGGCCTGAGCCTTGGCCAGATCAACCTCGATCTCGACGGTCGGCTCGGAAGTCGTCGTGATAACCCGTGGCTCGACCACGCCCTCAACACCGGCGAGCAGCGATTGCACCCGGTCGGCCTGCTCACGCAAGATGTCCGGGTTCTGCCCGTACAGCCGTACGGCGAGGGGCTGTTCCAATCCGGTGAGAAGGTTCAGCTCCGACCCTTTCACCGGGTTCTCACCATTGATCAGAGCGCCGACATCGCGCATCTTCTCAGTGGTGTAAGACACGACCTCCGGAGTGACCTCCGGCACCGTGGCAGCCGCGTCGCGAATCGCTTGCATGGTTTCGTCGTAGTCCGCGCCCGGCTCGATCGTGACCCAGACATCACTGGAATTCACGTTCACGACCCGGTCGCCAGTGACAGCTCGCCCAATCAGCCCACCCGCACTTGCCACGCCAGGCAGCGATTCCAGGGCGCGGCTGACTTGGGTGGTTTGGTCACTCATCTTGCTGTTAGAGGTGCCTGGCTGGCCTGTCAGCCGCACGATGACGTTACGGTCGGTGAAGCTTGGCATCAAAGAGGTGCCGAGCAACGGCACCATGATCACTGCGATCAGCGCCAAGACACCTGCCCCGAGCAGCACTGGGCCCAGCCTGCTCCCGAACTTGCCAACAGCGGATTCATACCGGTTCCCCAGCCGGTGCGACCAGCCCGGCTCGCGGGTAGCACCGGCACGCGAGCGAGCGAACAACACAGCGGTCAGAGATGGGGTCACAGTCATTGCGACGATGACCGCCGCCACGATGGCGAGCGCGTATGCCCACACCATTGGGGAAAGGAACGCGCCTGGCCTACCCCCAAGCACCGCCACCGGCGTGATGGCTAGCAGGGCGACGAGGGTGGCATAGATGAGCGGTCGGCGGGCAACCGCGGATGCGTCCGCGATGGTGGAAGTGACCGCCGATGCCTCACCGGCGCCCCTGGTCCGGTCCAGACCGCGCATAACTTTCTCGGTCGGCGCCACCGCTTCGTCCACGACAACAGTTATCGCCGCAGCAAGACCAGCGAATACCAAGGCGTTGAGCCCATGTCCGGTCGCCAGAAGCACCAGCCCGGCAGTGACCATGGACAGCGGAACAGTAACGAGAGCGATCACTGCCCCTCGCCAGGAGAAGCGCAGTGCGACCAGCGTCCCGATCATGAGTAGCGCACCGATCAGTGCAGCAAGCCCGACATTGTCCAGGGCTTCCGCAACGTAGTCGGCCGGCCGGAACACCGTGGTGTCGCTGGTCATCCCGCTCAATCCGGGCCGGAGCTTCTCCAGCGCATCCTCGACGCCCTCGGTGACTTGGGTCGTGCTGACTCCGGGGAACTTCTCCACGACAAGGAACAGCCCGGTTTCACCAGCAACGACGGCGTCCCCGATCAGCGGCTGGTGGTCCACCTTGATATCGGCGACGTCGGCCAACTGGAGACGGCCCTCTGTGCCCTGAACGGGGACCCGGCCAAGCTCGGCCGGATCGGCGATCTTCTCCAGCAGATGCCGCACCTGCAACCGCTGCTGGGGCGTCTCGATGAAGCCGCCGGTGCCAGGGGTGGAGGCTTCCAGGAAGGTCAGCGGTGAGACGACCTGCGCGTTACCGGCGGTCGTCACCACCTGCTGGAGCGTCACCTTGCGGTCTGCGAGGCGCTCTGGATCGACCTGCACCTGTAGCTGCTGGTCCCGCAAACCCCACACAGATACATTGGCGACTCCTGGGACACCCATCAGTTGCGGGCGCATGGTCCAGCGAGCGATGACCGACTGCTCGATCAGGTTGAGGTCAGACGATGAAAGGCCGATCATCAAGACGCGGTTCGACGATGACAGCGGCTGGAGCAGTGTCGGCGGCTTGGAGACGTTAGGCAGGGCGTGTGCCTGGGTGAGCCGCTCTTCGACGAGCTGCCGGGCCTGATAGATGTCCGTGCCGCGGGCGAAGACCAGCACGATCGAGGAGAGTCCCGGCACCGATTCGGACCGGATGACCTCGACGCCCTCAACGCCGTTGAGCAGATCCGCCTCGAGGGGCACAGTGATCAGCTGCTCGACCTCGTCGGCCGACAAGCCGAGAGCTTCAGTCTGGATCTCCGCGTACGGCGGTGTGAACTCGGGGAGTACATCGACGGACGCCTGGCGTAGCTGGACCACACCGACGGACAACACCCCGAGCGCAATGGCCAAGATCAGCAGGCGAAACCGAAGTACGCCGCCAAAGAACGAAGTCATGGTGCCCCCCAGATTCGTTAGTCGAACCCCCGAGAGCTATTCCTTTGTCGTGATGCCGTTCTCCCAGGCTGTCGCGCAAAAGTCGCACGTACTGTCGGGCAACGTCAACCCTAATTTTGGTTACGTTTCGACAAACTAGCGAGAGCAAATAAGGCAGGAATTCGCTGAGAAGCGTAGAGAAATCGTTATGAAGGCAGCCCGCTATTATATGGCCCTTCAGGGCGGCTGCACAGGTGCTAGATGTGGCCAGTTTGAGGAGGTTCGCCGCCATCGGCTAGCCTGGCTTATCGGCGCACTGCGCGCTCCCGCGAGCGTCACCCGGGCCTATAGCTCAGTCGGTTAGAGCGCTGCCCTGATAAGGCAGAGGTCAGTGGTTCAAGTCCACTTAGGCCCACCTCTACAGTTCCTAGTCAGCTTGAGTTTCACGGCTGTGACTCACCGAGCCGAGACGACCTGGGTGAACGCGGCTACGACTTCTGGGTCCTCCGCGATCCGTGGGCGAACGAGTTCTGCGTCCTCCAGGTCAACTTCCCAGACCTGCTCGCTCAACGCCCGCCCTGGCCAGACCTCGGCACTGCCGAATCTGGCTCTTCATAGATCAAGGCGCCGCGTGTCCTCCTCCGTGCGGGCCTTGCGCCGTCCTTCTGTGGACGGGTCGACGTCACGCAGGGGCGCCGAGCGGCGGGTGCTCGAGCACGCGGGGCTTGTACTCGACCAGCTGGATGCGGCCGTCGAAGGTGCGGTGCTCGATCATCTCGAGGGCGACGTCCGGATAGCCGTCGTAGATTCGTTCTTCACCCGTGGCCCCGGTGATCACCGGAAACATCCCGACCCGGAAGCGGTCGACGAGTCCGGCCCATAGCAGAGACCGGCACAGGCTGAGGCTACCGATCGTGCTGAGGAGCCCCGAGCCACTCGACTTCATGGCGCGGACCGCCTCGACGGCGTCGTCGCGGACGAGCGTGGAGTTGGCCCACGTCAATGGCTCCTCGAGCGAGGCGGAGAACACCACCTTCGGCGCTTGCGTGAGCTCGTCGACGGACTCCTGTTCTTCGGGCCTGAACTCGTCTTGGCCCTCCGGGACCTCGCCGGCGGCGAAGCCCGACATCAGGCGGTAGGTGTTCGCTCCCATCAGGTAGGTGACCTCGGGCTGCTCGCCGAGCCAAGCGAGGTACTCCGGGCCCTCGAGGCCCCAGAACCCGGGCCATCCCTCTCCCGATGCATAGCCGTCGAGCGAGGTGATGAAGTCGACGAGAAGCTCTGACATGCCGGTGTCCTTTCCTCGGGTGTCACGAGCTTGGACCAGCCGCGGATCACGAACTCATCGGGTCCGTTCGGTTGTTTCCGCTGAGTTCGCGGTTCTGGACCATGCATCAGTTCGCCGCCCCGTTTCGGGGGGGAGGGGGGCCGCCGCGGCTGGTGTGGGCCATGACACTCCGGTGAGTGACCAAGTGAGTGACAACGGGACCGAACACAGCGGGATATCGGTACCTGGTCCAGGACGCTTGGCGACCGGCAAGATCATCAAGCGACGCCCGTCCGAGGTGCTTCGGGATCAAGCGGTCAAAGCGACGGGGCTGGGTCTAGGTAATCACGTCGGCGAGTGACCAATGGAATGACTACCGCGCCGCTGGCTGGTGCCCGTACACGGACGTCCAGAGACCCAGTTCACGCTCAGCGCCCACCTCAACCGGTCACCGGCCGTGCCTTACAAGCAAGGTCCTTGGGCGGCGCAGACCTCCGTCTACGGCCGTCCGGGACCTGCTAAGCGGGCGGAGGTTGGCAGTCTCAGTTTTAGTCTCAGTTGCCACCGTTTGTCGGCGTCCACCGGATGTCTCCACGCCGGCAACCGCGCAATTCGCGATCACGCCGCCGAACGGCGCATCCTGCGGCTCTTCGAAGCAGTCGGCCCGACCCGCCTAGGGGCAAACGACAGCGCTACCTCGGCTCGCACGCCGTCGACCCTCAGGCCCCATACCGGTACGAGCCCGCACCGGACCGCAACGGAAACACCCGCAACGTCATCGTGTTCCGCCTGCTCGCCGCGGGACCATCGGTTGAGACCAGTCTGGACGCCACTGCCAATGCTCCAACGAACCCAACCACAGTTGACCTGAATCCGGCCGAGGCGAACACGGTCCAAGCGTTCGAGGTCGCCGCTACAGACCGCCGAGAAGGGCAACGATGGGAAGCGTCGCTGATGCGCCAGCTCGAGGCATACCTCTCAAGTCTTCAGCACACGATCCGGCGGGCAGATATCCGACCCGCCGGAGAAACGGCTCGTCTCATCACCGACACCTACGACGTCACCGCGGGCGAGCTCTTTGAGATTAAGCCCGATTCCTCACGTCCCTACGTTCGCGCCGCAGTTGCCCAGCTCCGTGATCACCGACGTCACTTGCCTGACCTGGAGCGCGCGACGGTACTCCTACCAGAACCCCGTCAAGGGATCTCCAGGACTACATCGCCGCAACGGGGCTCGGACTCGCAATCTTTCACGACGGCCAGCTAACCTGCATCCTCTCACCCGCGACACCACGGAGTCGGTTCGCGCTTGTCGAGATGTGGAGAGACACGATTGAACCTGGGATGTGCGATCTTGCCGGGCTTAGGCTTCGCCTCGCTCCGGCGGTCCGGACCCGCAGGTTGAGCTGAGACTCGGCCAGCGTGCGCCCGAAGTGCGCCCGGACCCGTTGCTGACCGAGCGGAATCGACCTTAGGCTGAGCCTCTGCCTAGGCTGACCTCCCGGTCAGTCGATTGGGCGATGACATGGGGGTTGTCATGCGGACCGTTGTTGCGCGAATTCTGGTCAGTCTCGGTGTGGTGGGCGCGGCCACTTTGGCCCTTGCGCCACCCGCGCATGCTGCGCCACCGACGCGCATCGTCGATCAATTCAGCGACGTGGCCTGCACGGGGGTCAGCCAGGGTGTCGAGATCACGGTGCGGGCCACCCGTTCGGATCTGGGCGGCACCGAGAGCAGCGTGCAACTGTCGTTTCCCGGCGGGGACACGATCGGCGGCGGGGACAGCACCAGCGACTGGGGGGATGGCACCTTCCGTGCAGTGATCCCGGTGCTGGACCTCGATGAGCAGCCGGCCGGCGACGTTTACTTCTCGGGCAGCTTCACGCCCACCGGGGAACCGGAGAGCACCCGGGACAAGTTCAACGTGGGCAACGTGCATGTTGTGCAGGAGCGCACTCAGACCTTGCTGGCGGTGAGTGATGTGGTTCTGACCTATGACGACAATGACAGCTCGCCCGGCGACGTCACTTTCCCGTTCTCCGACCTCACCTGCGACGGATTCCTGGTCAATGCATCGCTGTTCTTCACCAACCCGGCGACGGTGGTGGAGTTCACATCGGACTTGTTCTTCTTCCCTGATGAATGCACGACCAGCAACGTCCAGGAGGGCTTCAGGATTGAGACCACTGAGGGCGGCACTACTGATGAGTTGTTCGTCGACATCGTCTACGCCGACCGGCCGGAGGCGAACGCCAGCGGTCTGGTCGTCGCTGACGCCGGCACCTGGGAGGGCGAGTTCCGGCTCCAGATCTCCGATGAGCCCGCCGGTACAGTGGCCGCCACCGCCACGCTGGAGCGTGGGCGGCCGTTCCACGCCGCCGAAGGTGACACTGGGATGCGCACCCACTTCCAGGTGACGCCGTACCACTTCACCTTGGTGGTCGAGGGCCCCGGCGCTCCGGCCGAGCTGGACTGCACGCTGTTCCAGGTGCGAGAGAAGACGCACATCCCGAACCCTTTCGGCTAGCAATGGCGGACATGTTCGAACTGCCAGACCCCTGGCCTCCCGGCGAGCGCTGGCCTGAGGACTGAAAGCGCGGTTTCCAGACTAGGACGCTCCGCGCCTCCGGCGTGCCCTTGTTGGCATCGGCGGTTACCAATACGTGTACCGCAAGCAAGGTCCAGCGCTGGACTGCTCAAATCATCCAGGGCGATGGGTGACTAATTGGGTGACAACGGAGTGGGACTGCAAGGGCCGCGGCTGGACGTTCCTGAACCTTGTGCACGGCCAGCCGCCGCGCCCGCCGGCACTCGGGCTCGACCTGATAAGGCAGAGGTCAGTGGTTCAAGTCCACCCCGGTCTGTTTGGGCCAGTGATTAGGTCAACTCGGAGCAGATTCTTTGCACCCAGATCACGAAGACCAGGGGTTGACTGTTTGGGTTGACGCCGTGACACTCCAACAGCCTTCCGTGGTGAAGGTGAACTCGGACGGGATGAAGCCGTGGGTCCGTGGCCGGATTGAGGGAAGCTCGCGGTGAAGCTGCCCTGCCCTGCCTTCACCGTGGCCGTCACGACGAGGTTGCCCGGCTGTAACCGCCACCAGGGAAACTTGGTCCTAAGGCCGGCCCCGGTCTCGGTAGACAGGGAGAACTCCGGCCTTGGGAAGCCCGTGTCCACAGCGACGCGTTGCCAAACCAGCGATTGGCCCAGCGGACCGGCTGAAGACTGGGGTCGATCGGAGCAGGAGGGGTGGACTCCCATCCTGGCTGCGTGACTGAACAATCGGCGGGCGGCTGTGCCTGATCCCACGGCGTTCTGCTCGCGGCGGCTGTGCCTCCCCCCGTGGTCCTGACGGCTGTGGACGGCGCCGGGTTCGGTGACGAAGTGTTCGAGCACCCGGTCAACGCACTCAATGCCGCCAGGAGTGCACAGACTTGGCGAAGTATCGCCACCCTTCAATGCTGTCATGAATCGGCATAAGCCGTTCGGCGGCGTCGGCCCTAGACGACTTCGGTGCCCGCCTCCTCTGTCGCACATCACCCGACGGAGGACACCTGGCCCGATCCCGCGTGATCCGACAGGTGAGGTGCGACGTATCTCCCGCACCTGATGTGCGACGGTGGCCTAGGAAATTGATGGACCGTCCGTGATCCGTCGACGTAAATGCTAGGTCGAGGGCACTGCTGTCGTCCTAGTCTTCGTGCGTGGGCAAGGTCGATGTGGGGGACGACAGCATCCGGCGCTTCGTCGTTCGGCACTACCGGTATGACCCTGAGCGTCACGAGCGGCGTCACGTGATCGTGGCTGCCTTCGACAACGAGGCCGAGTTTCTGGGGCTAATGGAGGCGATCCGTGGCGACATCGAGCGGCGCCGCTCGAGCGGCGCCCCGGTCGACCGGAATGAGCACTCGTCGGGGACGGTGTACGAGCCAGGAGATTGTCAGCGGGCAGCCACGGGTCACATGGTGCGGCGGATGCTCGAGCACGGGGTTGACCCGCGACGATGGGTCGAGCTGCGGGATCTCCCGTCGAGCATCTCAGTTTTCGGTCCTCGTCCCGGTGTCGCGCAGTGGGCCCGTCACGTCATTCAGCGGTGGCTGCCCTGGGTCGGTCGGCCTTGATGTTACGCACCGGCAGCGTGGTGGCTAGGCGCGCGACGAGGGTTTCCCCGCCGATCTCGATGGCAACAGGTTCACGTGCCGATCCGCTCACCACGCACCCTCCGCGATCAGGAAGCGGCCGGATGACGCTCTCGTTGTGCTGGCCCGCTGCAGTCTCTGTCTACAGGAAGCTCTCGATCCAGCTGAGGACCTCTGGCTGATCGATCCGGTAGGAGAAGCCCGCCCCGGCGCAGTTCTCGTTAATCACAAACGAGTTCACCGCCAGGATGGTGGTTCCATACAGCACCGGGCCGCCTGAGTCACCGAAACACAGCCCACCTTGATGCGGCTTTCCCGCATTACTGGACAGCTGCAGGTTGAAGCCCGCCGAGTAGCCGCTCTGCAGGCTGACCAGCTTGACCGTGGCCTGCAGCCGCCGCACGTCGGCGACCTGCACCGGCTGGGTGTCCTGGATGCCGTAGCCGACGATGGTGAACCGCTCGTGCTTATACAGCGTCTCGGCCAGGCCCACGGTGGGCAACGAGCCGTAGGTCGACAGCCGCACCGGCTTGTCCAGGACCACGATGCCGACGTCGCTGGTGTTGGGGAAGGTGGCGAAGTCGTCGTAGTCCGGGTGGGTGTAGGTCTCGCCGGTGATGCCCCGGGTGTAGTCGCCGGAGAGCACCTCGGCGGTGGAAGGCGCGGTCTCGGTGAACCAGGCTTCCGCGGAGGCAGTCCCGAAGGTGCAATGGCCGGCGGTCAGCACGACGGTCGGCGAGATCAGGGTGCCGGTGCAGCGCCAGAGGTAGTTGCCTTCTTCGTCGAAGAAGCGGATCACTCCGACGTAGGGATGCTCGCTGTCATCGGGCTGCCCGTAGATCACGGCCTGGGCCGGGCCGGCAGTGACCACGAGACAAGCGATCGCGGCCAGCAATACGAGGAGTTTGCGCACGGATCCCACCTCCGTACTTGGACTGCGCGGGGCCAGATTTTAACACGCAGATCAACCCAGAGTCCACGAATCAGCACGCTCGGCGCCGGAGTGCCGGCCCGGAGTCGCTGCCTGTTGAACACCTACTCTGAAAATCATGACGCAGTTCACCAGTTATCTGACTGATGAGGTCGTCGAGGACTACTCCGACGGCATCGTTGGCCGCCGCGAGGCACTGCGCCGCCTAGGCATGCTCGGCGTCACAGCGGCCGTGGCCGTGCCACTGCTGGCTGCGTGCGACGCCGCAGGAGAGGGCGGTGGGCCACCAACGGCAACCGGGAGCCCGGCCGATTCGGCTCCGGCTGGTCCATCGGCGCAGCCAACCGAATCGATCACCTTCGACGGTCCCGACAACCGCACGCTGCAGGGTGCGTGGTCCGCCTCCGCCGAGCCTCGTGGTGCGGTGCTGGTCGTGCACGAAAACCGCGGCCTCACCGATCACATTCGTTCAGTGGCCGGGCGTCTCGCGACGAGCGGCTACTCGGCGCTCGCCATTGATCTGCTCTCCGAGGAGGGCGGCACGGCGTCCTTCCAGGGCGAGGCGGAGGTCACCGCCGCGCTGAACCGGGTACCGGACAGCCGGCTCGTGGCCGACATGAAGGCCGCCATCGGCGAGTTGGAACGCCGTACGGCAGACGCCAAGATCGGTGCCGTTGGCTTTTGTTTCGGTGGCGGCATGGTCTGGACGCTGCTCGCGTCGGGTGAGCCCCGGCTGGCCGCTGCGGCGCCGTTCTACGGTCCGCTGCCCGACGGCGCCGACTTCGCGGGTTCGGGCAACGCCGCCGTCCTTGGCATCTACGGCGAGCAGGATGACCGGGTGAACGCGACCCGGGACGCAGCCAAGGCGGCTCTGGAGAAAGCAGGCCTGACCCACGAGATTGTGACCTTCCCCGACGCCGGGCATGCCTTCTTCAACGACACGGGGCAGCGGTACAACCCGACCGCCGCGGCGTCGGCGTATGAGCAGCTCATCGACTGGTTCGGAACTCACGTCGGCTGATTTGCGGGCTGCCACGGTCATTGAGCGCCGCATTGCGGCAACGGCCAGAGGGCCCGTAGCCTCACCATTGTGGTAATCGTGTGGCAAGTTCTCGATCACGACGAAGGGAGCTGAGCGATGTCCGATGCTTCACGGATCATTGCAGCGATTCTGCTCATCGCGGTGCCCACGGTCGAGTTCGGCGGGCTCGCTTTGCTGGCGATGTTGACGCGCCGGACTCCTGGATACCTCGACAACCCGTTGCGGCAAAACATGTTCAGGGCCGGCCATGCGCACGCCGGCGTGTGGCTCGTCTTCGCTCTGGTTGCGCTGCTGTGGGTGGACCAGACGGATCTCAGCGAGCCGCTTAAGTGGGTCGTCCGGCTCACGTTTGCGGTAGCTCCGATACTCATGCCGCTCGGCTTCTTCCTGTCAGTGACCCGGCCCGACGCCCAGCGACCCAGCGGCGTCATTTCGCTGGTGTACGTGGCCGGTCTCTCCCTGGCCGTGGGGGCTCTCACACTCGGCATAGGGCTGTTAGTTTCCGGATAGGAATTGCTGACCGGCCAGTCTGCAGGAGACCGCCATGCCCGCGATCCGGACGCCAGACCAGCGCCTCCGCATCTTTGTCAGCTCGACCATGAAGGAGTTGGCCGCTGCTCGCGCGGCCGCCCGCACCGCCATTGAGCGACTCCGGCTGATCCCCGTCCTATTCGAACTTGGCGCGCGGCCGTACCCGCCGCGTGAGCTCTACCTTGCGTACCTGAGGCAGAGCGACGTCTTCATCGGGATCTACGGCCAGCAGTACGGGTGGATCGCGCCTGACCAGGACGTCTCCGGGCTGGAAGACGAGTACCTCAACGCCGGCGACATGCCAAAGCTGGTCTACGTGCAAGCGCCGCTCCCAGACCGCGATCCACGGCTCACCGCGATGCTCACGCGCATCCAATCGGACGGATTGTCCTACCGCGGCTTCAGCACCGCCGATGAGCTCTCCACGCTGATCGCGGACGACCTCGCGGTGCTGCTCAGCGAGCGGTTCAATCTCGGCGACCAACAACCCGAGGCTCCCAGCCCACCTCACGACCTGCCGGCGCCCGCCGCCCGGTTCATTGGAAGGCAACGCGAGAAGTCGATCGTCCGGGACCTGTTGTCCGACCCAAATGGCCGCCTCGTCAGCCTCGTGGGACCGGGCGGAATCGGCAAAACGCGGTTGGCGCTGGAGGTCGGCGCGGCCATGGCAAGTGAGTTTGACAGTGTGGCGATGGTTCCGCTTGAGGACGTGTCGTCCGCAGATCTGGTCGTGTCGACGATCACTTCGTCCCTGGGAGTTCCAGAGTCACCAGGTCAGCCTCTTTTCCAACTGCTCATCAACTATCTGCGGGCCCGCAGAATGCTGCTGATCCTCGACAACTTCGAGCACGTTGTGGCTGCTGCCGGGGTGCTCGGACAGCTCATTACGCACACTGAGCGGGTGGTGCTGCTGGTCACCAGCCGGGAGCGGCTGCGCCTTTCAGGGGAAAGGGTCGTCGAGGTGCCGCCGCTGAGCGTCCCGGACACCGTGGACGCCGAGGCCCTGCTGCATTCCGACGCCGTTGAGCTTTTCCTCGACCGCGCTCGTGCCGTGGGCAACGACCTCGACCTTGATCATAACCAGCTCGACATCGTCGCTGACATATGCCGCCGGCTCGACGGAATCCCCCTTGCCATCGAGCTTGCCGCGTCGCGGGCCAAGGTGGTGGGACTGGAGGATCTCCTGCGCCGGCTCGACCATAGCCTCAGCTTCCTCGTCGGTGGATCACGCGATCTACCGGCGCGGCAGCGTACCCTCCGAACCGCGATCTCCTGGAGTCACGACCTTCTCGACGACTCCGAACGCCGGTTGTTTGCTCGGCTTGCTGTGTTCGCACCGGGCTTCTCGTTGGAAGCAGCGGAAACGGTATGTGCTGACGATGACGTGCCTGCTGTTCTGGACAGCATCGCGTCCCTCGTGGACAAGAGCCTCGTTCGTACGGCGGACACCCTCCACGGGGAGCCTCGCTTCACCATCCTTCAGGTGGTCCGCGACTTTGCGCTCGAGCGACTGGACGAGCTCGGGGAGACTGAGCGACTCCGGCGGGCGCACGCCGACTACTTCGAAGGCGTCGCCCTTGCTGCTGAGCCGACGCGGCGGGCCGATCCCGGCAGGGCGCTCGAGCAGTACCGTGCGGATCAAGGGAACATCCGGGCCGCGATCCGCTGGTCGCTACAGACAAAGGAGGGCGGTCGCGTCGCCCGCATGATGGGCGCCATGTGGCCACTGCTGTGGATGGCCGGCCTTTTCACCGAAGGCGTCGATCTTGTGCAGCAAGCTCTCCTCGATGAGACATCCCTTACCATCGCCGAGCGCGCCCAGGCAAGGATCGCCTTGGGGATGCTCGCCTTCGGGCAGGGCAATTACGAGCTTGCGGAGCCCGCGCTGTCGACGACGATCGAGGTAGCCAACCAGCTCGGCGACGTTCGAAGCGTTGCTACGGCCTCCGTCCCGCTGGGGGTGATCCGGGCGGTCAAGGACCCGACCGAGGGCGAAGATCTGGTCAGCGATGCCGCCGACACCTTCCGCGAGCTCGACGATCAATGGGGCCTCGCGTTCGCCCTGCTCAGTCTCGGGGGGGCATTCCTATTACACGGCAGGTACGCCGAGGCCATCCCGCAACTCGAAGAGAGTGTGGAACTCTCCCACGCGATCAACGCCGACGTCTTCCTGAGACACGCCCTCATCAATCTGGCTTTGGTCCACCAACGGCTAGGCGATCTCGAATCGGCTGGCAAGCGGCTGCGCGAGTCCGTCCAGCATGCCGCGGCGGTGGACAACCGCGAGAGCCTTTCCCGCGCTCTCGAGGCGTTGGCCGCGCTGGCCGAAAGCGCGGGTGACCCTGAACACGGCGCAACATTGCTGGGCGCCGCCCAGGGCGTCCGCCACTCGATCGGAGCGGAGGTTTGGATGACCGACCGAGAAACCCACGATGAAACCGCAGCTCGACTGCGCACCAAGCTTGGCGACTCTGCCTACCTGGCCGCGACCGACCGGGGGCGCCGCCTCACGCTCGGCGAGGTGCTGGACTTGGCGTCGACCCGATAGTCATCAAACTGACGACCGGCTCCATAAGACCCAGTGATGTACGCGGCATTTAATCTTGATCCGTTGTGTGGCCTGCTGCCCGCTGGTAGCGCTGGGCCAGAGCCGCGGCGCGCTGGATAGCGCCGGGTGGATCGAGCACGGTGAAGTCGCAGTCGTAGATGCCGACGAGAACGAGCAGCACGGCTTCGCTGTCGGCCCCAACGGTGAGGATGCACTGGCGCTCGTCGACTGGGGCGAGCATTCCCTCGGTGAGGTGCGACCTGCCGCGCAGCTGCTCGACGGGCGCGTGCATCAAGAACCGCCCGACGACGGGCCACGTTTGGACGGATAGCCCGTCTGTGAGGTAGGCCTCGAACCCGCCTGGGGGTGGTTTGCGCGGAGCGAAGCGCCGCCCGTTTGGCACCGCGATCGCCATTCGGTCGACCCGGTAGGTGCGCCAAGCTTCGGCCCCCGTGTCCCAGCCAACGAGGTACCACCGTCGACCTGCATGGATAAGCCGGTGAGGTTCCGCCTCCCGGCGGGCGAGCTGACCGTCGTGGCGATGGTAATCAAACCGCAGCAATTCGCGGTCGCGGATGGCGCTTGCCGCGGCGGCCAGGATGGCAGGATCCACCAGCGGTGCGGCGGAGGGGACTGTGCTGATCGCTTCGGCCAGGCTGGAGACCCGCCGGCCAAGCGCGGCGGGTAGAACGCCATCGAGCTTGGTAAGTGCCCGCAGCGCCGGTTCCTGAATGCCGCCCACGGTTCCGGCGGCGGCGGTCTGTAGTCCGATCGCTACCGCGATCGCCTCCTCATCATCGAGGAGCAGGGGCGGCAGCTTCGTCCCCGCCCCGAGTCGGTAACCGCCGGCGACGCCCGGTGCACCGTGGATGGGATAGCCAAGGTCGCGGAGGCGTTGCACGTCCTTGCGAATAGTGCGGGTCGTCACCTGGAGCTGATCAGCAAGTTCGGTGCTCGTGATGTCACGGCGGGTTTGTAGGAGCGCGAGAAGTTGGAGCAGCCTGGCGGGGGTGCTTCTCACGAATATCAAGTCTGTCCCTATTGCGGAACGTACTGTTCCTTATTCGTTGGAACGCTGGCGGCATGACGAATACTGAATGGCTGAGGCCCCATCTGATGCACGTGCCGCAGGCCGACCTGGACGACCTTGCTGACCGGCTGCGCCGTACCCGCTGGCCGATTGGCGCGACCGCCCGGGACTGGTCCCGCGGCGTCCCATCAGACGAACTGCGTGAGCTGGCAGACCGATGGCGCAGCGCTTTCGACTGGCGCGGGGTCGAGTCGGAGCTGAACCGCTGGAACCCGACGATGATGACGGTCGATGAGCAGGACGTTCTGGTGCTCCATGGCAACTCTCCGGAACCGGGGGCGCTGCCCTTGGTGATCAACCACGGCTACCCAAGCTCGGTGGTGGAATTCTTGGACGTGATTGGTCCGCTGAGTGACCCAGCTGCGCATGGCGCCGATCCTGCGGACGCTTTTCACGTGATCGCCCCCTCACTGCCGGGGTTCGGGCTCGCGCCGCCAGTAAGGGAGCACGGCTGGACCAGCGCTCGGATGGCCAGCGCGTTCGTCGCCATCGTGCACCGGCTTGGCTACTCACGTTACGGCGTCGCGGGCGGTGACGTGGGCGCCGGTGTCGCCCAGGACATGGCCGTCGCTGACCCGACCAGTGTGGTTGGTGTGCACGTGATCACCGACATACTGGCCGCCGCTGCGGTGCTCAGCTTCGCTGGCATGACCGTGGACCCAGCCGAGTTCGACGAGGCGCAGCGCCCCCTCGTTGAGCGAATGAACCATTTCGTCAGAGAGGGCCTTGGCTACATCGCGGTACAACAGAGCCGCCCAGCCACGGTCGGCTATGGGCTCGAAGACTCTCCGATAGCCCAGCTGGCCTGGATCATGGAGAAGTTCGAGGAATGGACGGACCTGAGCCACGAAGGCCGTAGCCGCACCATCGAACCGGATCGCCTGCTGGCGACGGTTACGGCGTACTGGCTGTGCCACAACGGTGCAGCGTCGGCGCACTTTCTCTATGACGCGGGACACGCGGAGCGCGATTGGGGCGCCCAACCGAGCGCGCCGCGCGGCTGGGCGGTCTTCGGCGGCGGAGGGCCGGTGGTGCGGCAATTGATGGATCCGCAGCACGACATTCCTCACTGGAGCGAATACGCGGAGGGCGGCCATTTCGCCCCGCTCGAGGCTCCGCATCAATTCGTCGAGGATGTTCGGGCGTTCTTCCGACCGCTGCGCTGACCCGGACTTGCTTGATGCGAGGTCGCCTCAGCCGGAGCGCGCCCTCATCTGAGCCGGCGCGACGGAGGCACTACGCCAGCTGCTGGCGCAGCACCCTGTTCAACACCAGGGCCCGACTCCGGTTCGCATGATCCGCGGGCACCAGATGGTCGCCGATCCGGATCGACATGGTGATCAAGCAGCGAGCTTCCACCTCCACCTCGGTGGCGCAAAATTCGCCGAACAATGAGCGCAGGTACGCCATGTGTCGATGATCAACGCGACGCAGTCGCTGAGCTACTTCGGGGGCGCGTCGCGCCCAGTCACGGATGGCGAGTTCGACGGCCACGCCGGTCGTCGGTTGCTCGTCGACGACCGCGACGATCGCGAAAAGTCGCCGCAGCTTGTTGCGGGCGTCCTGGTTTGCGGCGACGCTCTCCACCTGGTCGATCACGCTTTCTGTTACCTCGCGTTCCCACGTGTCGAGCATCTCCTCGAGCAGTGCCTGACGGTCGGCGAAGTATCCATAGAAACCACCCTTGGTCACCCCGAGTTCGTGCGCCAGTGTCTCGATCCGGACGGCGGCCGGCCCGCCGGCGGCTAGCGCGAGCAGACCTTGGTCGATCCACGCACGGCGTGGAGTCCGGGCCTTCGCCATCAACACCTCCGTTCGGCGGGGACTAACGCCGTCCCACATCTGTACGGCAGCGTACAAGTGGTGGTAGGCTCACCGATGTATACGCTGCCGTATGGATTTGAGTCACCATGAAACTCCCGCAGAGTACCCACACTGACCGGCCATGGCGGATCCACGAAATTGCACCGGAGTTCACGGTCGAGGACGTCTGGGCGCTGCCGACGCCCGGTGGCGCGGGTGAATTTCCTCGTCTAGTCGAGGCGGTCTTCGGGAGCCGCTTTCCGGACGAGGCGCCGCTGGTCGTGCGGTTGCTCTGGGAGGCGCGCTGGAAAATCGGTCGACTGTTCGGCTGGGACGACAAGGCCGCTGGGCTAGGCGTCAGGGTGGCTTCGCTCCGGGACCGGCTACCGTACGAGATTCGAACCGCGTCCTTGGATTGCGTGGTCGCCACTGCTCCGTTCTCGCCGATCTACCAGCTCGACGACGAGTTCGCCGCCGAACTGGCCAACCGAACCGTGCACGCCGTGATGCACCTGGGATGGGTGCCGGACGGCGCGGGTGGATATCGCGGTCAGATGGCCGTCCTGGTCAAGCCCAACGGACGGCTCGGCTCGCTCTACATGGCCGGTATCGACCCGTTGCGGCGCTACGTTGTCTACCCTGCGCTGCTCCGCCAGATCGAGCGTCAGTGGCGTGCCACGGCCCCGGCTTCGTAGTGCTGACTCTGTGGACAATCGCCAAGCTCAAAGGCGCCTTGCCGATCGCGGCTGGCTTGCATGAGGTGTCCCAAGCCACACCAACGGTCGTTAGATGCGGATAGAACCGTCGTTGGTGATGGTCCAGCCGGGGTTGTGCGCGACTTCCCAAACGTAACCGTCGGGGTCTGCGAACGCTCCTGATGTGCCGCCCCACTCGGCGCGTGCTGCCGCCCGCACGATCGTCCCGCCGACCCGCTCGGCGTCGGCGAGGACGACCCCGACTTCCTCGGGGGTCCGGACGTTGTGCGCCAGTTCGATGCCAGGCGCGCCGTGCCCACCCAGCTCGGTCCATAGCCCCAGCACCATGCCGCCAGCCTGGAAGAAGCACACCTCGTCGTCGGGCTGCCGTGCACCGGCCCAGCCCATCGCTTCATAAAAGGATCGGGCTCGAGCCAGATCGGCCACGCCGAGGGTTACCAGACTGATGCGCTGCTCCATCCGGCAAGCATCTCAGCGCGGCGATCAACTCCGGAGCTGGCCCTGCGACTTGTCGGCCCTCTGTCACCAAGCAGCTATGCGAAGGTCAGGCGGAATGTCCCGCGGTCTGACTGTCGGTCAGACGCAACTGATGCAGGACGTCTTTGACAGCCTCGGCGATCGCGTCAGGTCTGGTCATGGGAAGAGAGACATGCGAGGCATCGGGAAGCGATCGGTGTTGGCCGTGGGGGGCCGATGCGGCGATGGCGTCGAACAGACGCTGGCTACCTGCGATCTGTTCGCGCAGGTTGTCTTCGGTCTGGAAGACGGTCATCTCGGGCCCGATCGCGGTTCCGGAGAGCACGATGAGGGGCACATCCGGCAAAGGACCACCCGCACGTAATTCGTCCATCACGGACAAGACGTTGAGGCCTTCCTTGATCCCCACCAACAGTCGCTCAGGGCTCAGGTGCTTATTGATGAGCAGCTCGCGGAGATCGCTCGGGAAGCCGTCGAACATGCCGGCCTCCAGCTGGCCACGGGCGAGGCTGACGAGATCTTCGCTGACTTCCGGGACGGCCAGATCGGCGGTCTGGTTCAGGGCCAGCTTTAGGTGGTCCGGCATGTAGGTGTCCCAGTCCGGATGAGCGGGCTCTACCAGCACGAGCGCGGCGACCTCCGTCGGGAACCGCTGGGCATAGCGATGCACGTACGCTGCACCAAGCGAGTGGCCAACCAGGATGTGGGGCGCCGGCCCTCCAACAAGACGAAGAAGGTCATGAAGCTCGTCGGTTACCTCACCGGCGCTTCTTGGTAGATCGGCATCCTCACTCCAACCAGTGCCGGCACGGTCGTAGATAACGCATGAGCTGAGCTCAGCGACGCGCTGCTGGGAGAGCAGGTAGTCAAGTCCCATCGCCCCGCCTCCGGCGACGAAGACAACGGTTGGTCCCCCGTCACCACTGCGGTGTAGCCACAAATGATGATTTCGGACCTGGACGTGTTGGCCAATTGGTGGAAGCGCTAGCGGTCTCATGTTTGAGAACGGTATCAACTATGAGATCGTTGTGCAATGGACGGTACGGAACTCTTGTTGCACCCGGTCCGGTTACGGATCCTGCACGCCACGTTCGACGGTCGGCCGTTCACGACCACGGACCTGCGGCAACGCATGCCTGACGTTTCCAAGGCCACGATGTACCGGCAGGTCGCCCTGTTGGTGGACAACGGGCTGATCGAGGTTGAGGGTGAGGAACGCAAAGGTGGAGCGGTCGAGCGTCGTTACCGCCTGCAGCCCGCGCGGGCAATCATCGACGCCGACGCCGCTGCGGCAATGACGAAGGATGACCATAGGCGCGGCTTCGGAGCCAGCCTCGCCACGCTGCTCGCGGAGTTCGGAAGCTACCTGGACCACGACGACGCCGACCCCACAGCCGACATGGTGTCCTACCGGCAAGTGCCCCTTTGGCTCAACGCTGGTGACAAGCGAGCGTTGTACGACAAGCT
>DASQUD010000292.1:0-11189 GCA_035641455.1 Propionibacteriaceae bacterium
CTCGAGCCACCGGTATCGCAGCCGACCGGGATCCCATAGGTGCGCATGGGCGTCGAGAACTCTCATGCGCTCAGATGACAGACTTCCATCATCGGCGCCCATTTCTGGCCGTCGGGCGTGCCGGGCAGCCTTTCCTGGCAGGGATCGGTCAGCTGCCACCATCGCTGGGTCGCCGGATCGGCGGCGATCCGAGCCTGGTCGGCGGCGTGGTCCGCCCCGATGTACTCGTAGTAGCTGAACAGGGTGTCGCCGTGCAGGAAAATCATGTAATTGCGGATGTTGGCCGCGGCGATCATCGCCTCCACCTCCGGCCACACGTGGGCGTGCAGTTCCAGGTACTCCTCCCGCCGCTCGGGTCTCAGCCGGATGCAACTGGCGTAACGCTCCAAGTCTGACCTCCTGCTTCACTGGCCGGGCCAGCACAGGTGACAGGGTAGTGCCGTCACCTGCACCGAAGTGGATGAGGAATAGGCCGTGACCGCACAGCGGATCGAGATCAGCAGCGAAGATCTCAACCTGCAGGTGGACGTCGACGATGACGGCCGTATCGCGGTCGCGGCGATCACCGGTGGTGGCGCGCTGGCAGCTGCGCACCCGGACCGGATCGCGGCGCTGACGAGGTCCGTTGAGGTAGCCAACATGGGCGATGATGAGCTGGTCTAGGTGCGCAACCTAACGACAACGACGCGGAGGGAACCAGCCCGCATGCTTACCCTTGGCATCTTGGGAGCCGGCCAGTTCGCAGGCCAGTTCGCGACGCTGTTCCGGCGCCACCCTGATGTGGCTGACATCTGGGTCGCCGACCTGCATCCCGATCGGTCGGCTGAACTGGTCGCCAGCGAGGGCCTGAGCGGGACGTTTGACGACTTCGACGCGATGCTGGCCTCCGACGTCGATGCGGTCGCCATCTTCACCCAGCGCTGGACGCACGGACCACTGGTCATGCAGGCACTTGGGGCCGGTAAGCACGTGTACTCCGCCGTGCCGATGGCGATATCGGTTGCGGAGGTGGAAGCGATCCTCGCTGCGGTGAGCGAGACCGGACTGACCTACATGATGGGGGAAACCAGCTTCTACAACCCGGCCACCGTGTATGCCCGCCGCAAGCTTGCCGATGGCGCGTTCGGTCGAGTCTTCTACAGCGAAGGCGACTACGTCCACGACATGGATCTCGGCTTCTACGCGGCCTACCAGTACAGCGGCGGCGACAACTGGAAAGCCACGGCGAGTTATCCGCCGATGCTCTACCCGACCCATTCAGTAGGCGGGGTTCTCGGCGCGCTCGACACGTACGCCGTCAGCGTGAGCTGCCTGGGCGTACGAGACTTCACCAACGACGGCGTCTTCGACAGGGCGGTGAGCCAGTTCGACAATGACATTTCCAACGCATCAGCCCTGTTCGAACTTGCCGACGGTGGCGTGATGCGGATCAACGAGATGCGGCGCGTCGGCTACCCGGCCTACATCCGCGAATCCCGGTTCCGGTTCTTCGGCACCGACGGCAGCTTCGAGCAGCTTGCCGAGGTGAGCGTCTGGCAGGACAAGGAGCGGGTCACCGACGTCTCGACCCTGTTGCACTCCGCGCCGTCAATGTCCACCGACGATCCTGCGCTTGATCATATTGCACCCGAGCTTCGAGACGCCTACATCTCCGGGCACGCCCCGATTCATGACACCTCGAGGTTGCCCGCTTCCTTCAACGGTGCGCCGAACGGCCATGAGGGCAGTCACCAATTTCTGGCAGATGGCTTTGTCCGGGCGGTGGTCGACGGAACGCTGCCCCCCGTCCACGCCTGGAAAGCGGCCCGCTTCACCGTCCCCGGCATCGTTGCGCACGAGTCCGCGCGCCGCGGCGGTGAACGGCTCCCCGTCCCCGACTTCGGCGAGCCGCCTGATGGCGTGCCAATTACGGAAACCTGGCCAAATCAGATCTAACGGCGCGACGCGCTCCAGCTCAACAACGTCCCGGCCGGACTGGTGTTGATCACGCGGTCTTCCGTGACACCGCACTCGGCGGCGCGGTCGCAGCCGATGTACTGCCACTCGAGCTGACCCGGTGCGTGTGCATCGGTATCGATTGAGAACTGGCAGCCGATATCGACTGCCAGCTTGAGCAGGGCGCGCGGCGGGTCCTTGCGCTCCGGTCGAGAATTGATCTCGACTGCGACATCGTTGTCTCTGCACGCGGCAAAGACGGCCGCGTGGTCGAACTCGGACTGCGGACGTCCACGGCCGACGACGATGCGACCGGTGCAATGGCCCAGGATGTCCATGTTCGGGTCTTCGATTGCCGCGAGCATGCGCTTGGTCATCACGTCGCCGGGCGAACGCAGTTTGGAGTGCACGCTCGCAACGACGATGTCGAGTGCCACGAGCACGTCCGGGGTCTGATCGAGAGTTCCATCCTCGTTGATGTCAACCTCGATCCCGCTAAGAACCCGAAATGGTGGCGCTCCAGCCTCTGCTTCAGCGGCAAGCTGACCGTTGACACCCTCGATCTCTTCGAGTTGTCGCATGAGGCGCTCAGTTGAGAGTCCGTTCGCAATCGTGAGGTTGGGGGAGTGATCGGTCATGACGATGTACTCGTGGCCCAACGATCGCGCAGCGTGCGCCATCTCGATGATGGGACTGCCGCCGTCGGACCAGAGCGAGTGCGTGTGACAGTCACCTCGCAGCGCTCTCCGGAGCGCATCACCGGCAATCGCAAACGGTGGCGGCTCCGATTCCAGCTTCGCGAGGTACTCGGGGACTTTGCTTGCCAGTGCTTCCAAGATCACCGCCTCTGTCGCTTCACCGATTCCTTTCAGCGAGCGAAGCTGCTCGTTGGCGGCCATGCGTTCCAATTCGCCGGGTTCGAGCGCCGAGATTGTCTGGGCAGCGCGACGGAATGCAGCGACCCGATACGTCGGCGCCTGTGATCGCTCCAACAGAAAAGCGATCCGCTTCAGCGCCTCCACCGGGTCCACGGGATGTTTACACCGGCCACATCCAGTCGGTCACCTCGGGCATGTCAACACCGTGATCACGGGTCCAGATACGCGCCCGTAGGCGCGTCTCCGCCATCTTCTGACGCAAGCCGGCCGCGCGGGGGCCGAGACCTGGCACCCGATCGATGACGTCCATCACCAGGTGGTAGCGGTCGAGGTCGTTGAGCATCACCATGTCGAACGGCGTCGTGGTGGTGCCTTTTTCCTGGTACCCCCGGACATGGAGCTGCGCATGATTGCGGCGCCGGTAGGTCAGCCGATGAACGAGCCACGGATAGCCGTGGAAGGCAAAGATCACTGGCCGGTCCTCGGTGAACAACGTGTCGAACTCGCGGTCCGGCAGCCCGTGTGGGTGGTCGCTGTCCGGCAGTAGCCGCATCAGGTCGACGACGTTCACGAAGCGCACGCGGAGCTCCGGCAGGTGCTCCCTCAGAATTGATGCAGCAGCCAAGGCCTCTAAGGTGGGGATTTCACCCGCACATGCCAAAACCACGTCCGGCAATGTGCCGAGCTCATCGCGGTTGCTGGCCCATTCCCAGATACCGGCGCCGCGAGCGCAGTGCAGGCTCGCGTCCTCAACCGATAGCCAGTCCGCCTGCGACTGCTTACCTGCGACCACGATGTTGACGTAGTGCCGAGATCGCAGGCAGTGATCAAAGGTCGACAGCAGGGTGTTGGCGTCCGGCGGCAGGTAGACCCGAACGATTTCCGCGTTCTTGTTCATCACGACGTCGAGAAAGCCAGGGTCCTGATGGGTGAACCCGTTATGGTCCTGGCGCCAAACGTGGGAAGAGAGCAGATAGTTGAAACTGGCGATCGGACGCCTCCAGGCCACCTCCCCGCTGGCCTGCAGCCACTTGGCGTGCTGGTTGAACATCGCGTCGACGATGTGGATGAACGCCTCATAGCAGGTGAACAGTCCGTGCCGGCCCGTGAGCAGGTAGCCCTCAAGCAACCCCTGGCACATGTGCTCCGACAACACCTCGATCACCCGGCCCTGACGATCCAGGCGTTCGTCGAACTCGCCGATCTCGGCCTGCCAGTCCCGACCCGTGACCTCGAGAATGTCCTGGAGGCGGTTCGAGGCCAGTTCGTCCGGTGCGAAGGTGAGGAAATTCTTCGGATTGGCGCGCACGACCTCCCTGAGCCAGCCACCGAGCACGCGTGTCGCCTCGTGGGCGGTCGCTCCAGGTTGCTCGACAGGAACCCCGAACTCCCGCCAATCCGGCAGCCGCAAGTCACTCAGCAACAACCCCCCGTTGCTGACCGGGTTGGCGCTCATCCGCCGTGCTCCCTGCGGGTTGAGCTCCAGCAGGTCCGCAACCGGTGCACCGGAGTCGTCAAAAAGCTCTTCGGGACGGTACGACCTGAGCCACTGTTCCAGCACCGCGCGGTGCTGGCCGTCTGTACGGGCCGCCGGCAACGGGACCTGGTGCGAACGGAACGTGCCCTCGACCTGCTGCCCGTCCACCACCGGGGGGCAGGTCCACCCCTTAGGTGTTCGCAGCACGATCATGGGCCACGCGGGCCGGGTGAAATCCGCGCCGGATCGGGCGGCGGCCTGGATCTCGGCTATCCGGTCGACACACGTCGTCATGGCCGCGGCGAGCGCCTGATGGACGGTGGCTGGGTCGTTGCCAGACACGACATGCGGGTCGTAGCCGTAGCCGCGCATCAGCTCGCGGAGCTCCCGCTCAGGAATCCGGGCGAAAATCGTCGGATTGGCG
The DNA here is from genome assembly GCA_035641455.1 of Propionibacteriaceae bacterium. Lineage (GTDB taxonomy): Bacteria > Actinomycetota > Actinomycetes > Propionibacteriales > Propionibacteriaceae > Microlunatus. The sequence continues at coordinate 4,715 of DASQUD010000292.1, forward strand.
ATCTTGTACTCGTTCAAGGCCAGGATGGGCAGCACGGCCCCGTCGCGAACCGGATTGAGGAACTTGTTGCCGTGCCAGCTGGTCGCCAGCGGTCCGGTCTCCGCCTCACCGTCGCCGACAACGCAGAAGGCAATCAGGTCGGGATTGTCAAGGACCGCTCCGTAGGCGTGCAGCAGGGAGTAGCCCAGCTCCCCGCCTTCGTGGAAGGAGCCGGGTGTCTCTGGCGCGCAGTGGCTCGGCACGCCCCCTGGATAAGAGAACTGGCGGAAGAATGCCTCAAGCCCTTCCGTCGAGGTGGGAATGTGGCTGTAGAGCTCGGAGTAGGTGCCCTCCAGCCAGGCGCACGCGTTGGGCCCAGGCCCGCCATGTCCCGGCCCGGCCACGAACACCGTATTGAGATCGCGCTCCTTGATCAGTCGGTTCGCGTGCGCATAGACCAGATTGAGACCTGGCACAGTGCCGAAATGACCTAGCAGCCGGGGCTTGATGTGCTCGGCCTGCAACGGCTCCCGGAGCAGTGGGTTGGCGCTCAGGTAGATCTGCCCGACAGCCAGATAGTTCGCCGCGCGCCACCAAGCGTCGAGGAGGCGGAGCTTCTCCGGATTCAGTGGGCCCTCGACATCACCCAGCACGTAGGGCGCGGGGGCGACGCTTTCACCTCCGCGGGTCGACTCTTGGTCGGCGGCAGTATCGCCGCCCATGCTCGCTAGCTGCGTCATTGGCTCGACCCTTTCCTGACTCCTTCTCCCACGATTGCACAATGGCAAGTCGACGCGGATGTCGCCGGTGGGGATGATCGCGCAGTTGGACGACGCCAGGTCGACCGCCGTCTAGCCAAGATCATTCCGAACATGTCGGTCGCCCAAGTCCGACCCCGCGAACCTGAGAAATTGCCCGAGTAGGCAGCACTGACTTCTCGGTTCGCGGGCCATTGCGGAGCAGAGTACCGGCTGCTTGACTATCAAGATCACCTCACTTCAGGCCGCCTACAAGGAGGTCACATGAGCGGACCCGTGGTCACGCTGTTCGAGAAGTACGGTGCCGGCGCCCGAGACGTTGGCCCCAGGGTTGCCGCGGCCCTTGGCGTTGAATGGATGGATCAGGCCTTTTCCTCCGCCGACATCGAGAGTGCCAAATACCCGGGCGGAGGTAAAGCTAGTGATCAAGGGAGCGGTTTAGAACGCTTCCTAGGCCGCTTTGCGCCCGGCGCGACATTGCTCGACGATGCATCCATTCCCTTGGCACAAGCCCAGGATTGGGAAATGGTGCAGGAGAACACCCGCGTCGTCAACGAAGCTGCGGACCGGGGCGTGGTCATATTGGGCCGCAACGGCGCGCTCATCCTCGGCGACGTCCCCACCGCGCTCCATGTCCAGCTCGACGCTCCGGTCGAACTTCGAATTGCACGCGCGGCGCGGGAGGAAGGGATCGACGAGGCTCTGGCGGCACGGCGGCAGCGCATCGAGGATCGGGTACGGGCCGAGATGTCGGAGCGGTTCTACTTCTGGAACCCCATGGCCGTCGATCGATATGACCTCGTGGTGAACACCGGGCAGCTCGACCTCGGCACAGCCGTGGATGTCATCGTCGCCGCGTATCGGGCCAAGGTTTTTCGGGTTACTCCCTCCACCGCGTGAGAAGGAAGAAGGCCTCCATTCGCAACCCCTCTTCTGAGACGAGGAAATGCAGTGAAGAAGCTGACCCTACGCAGCTATTTCGGTTACGCCGCGGGTGACCTGGCCAACAACCTGGCCTTCTCGCTGCAGGCGCTTTTTCTGCTCATCTATTACACGAACGTCGTCGGGCTCAATCCAGCCGCAATCGCAACGATGTTCCTTGTCGTTCGAGTTTGGGACGCCTTCGCAGACCTAGCGGCCGGGCGATTGGTTGACATCACGAACACCCGATGGGGCAAGTTCCGGCCGTACCTGCTCTTCGCCTCGCTTCCGCTCCTGCTGTCCAGCATCGCGCTGTTCACCGTCCCCAACTTCGACAGCACGACCGCCAAGTACATCTACGCCTACGTCACGTACGCCCTGCTCGGCTTCCTCTACTCCCTGACCAACATCCCGTTTGGTTCCCTGGCTACGGCGATGACACAGGACCCCGTAGAGCGCTCGCGCCTTGGAATCTGGCGCTCGGTGGGGCCGATCGTCGGCATCCTCGTCCTCGTTGTCGTGATCGCTCCTCAAATCACCCGATATCGGACCGAGCCCGAACGACTGCAGAGCTTCCTCACGATCGTGACCATCGTCTTCGCCGTCGTCGGATACGCGCTTTACCTGTTCTGCTTCGCAAGCTGCAAGGAGCAGGTCGCCCACGACTCGAAGCCGGTCACGATCAAGGAAACGGTCGCCACCGTGAGGCAGAACCGGCCTCTGCTGATCCTCTGCGTTTCCAACTTGGTCTTCCTCACGGGCATCTTCGGGCTACAGGCGGCACAGGCGTACTTCGCGACCTATATCCTCGGTAACTCCAGCCAGCTAATCTGGATGGTTCTTGCTACGTCGGTGTCCACCTTCGTTGCCGTGCCGGTTGTTCCTAGGTTCGTCGCGCGGATCGGCAAGAAGAACACGTTCCTCATCGGCGCAGCGGGCCTCGTCGTAGTCGGCACCTGGATCTTCTTCATGCCGGCGGACCTGCTCGTCGTCGTCATCTCGTTCTTCGCTTTCGGCCTCTTCCAGAACCTGTCGATGTCACTGCTTTTTGCCTTCGAGGCTGACGCGGTTGAATTCGGCGAATACAAGACGGGCAAGCGTACGGAAGGTGCCACGTACGCGATCTACTCCTTCTTCCGAAAGGTCTCCCAGGCCGTAGCCGGAGCGGTCGCAGGCTACGCGCTCGCCTTTGGCGGCTTCGTCGCCAGAGCGCCGGAACAAAGCGATTCCGCTCTGCAATCGATCCGGGCACTGGTTGGTCTCGGCCCGGCGATCTTCGCACTCCTTGGTGCCTTGATCTTCCTTGCCTATCCCCTCACCGACACCCGCTTCCGGGAGATCGTTCGCGAGCTCCACGCCCGCCACGGCATCGCGGATGGCGGAGGCGGCGCGGTTGAGTCAGTCCCAGCCCGCGCCCGGGAGGGCTAGCTCTCACATCGACCGCCTGCGAGTCACTCTGCCGTGCCCTCACCGTGTCTGACGACTCAGGCCGTGCCCCTGGGCGTGTCGAAGGGCTCAGGCCGCGTGTCGTGATCCTGCCGTCAGGCGTTCGGCTGCTCGGTGACCGAATCTGCAGCGTCGGCCTCGCCGGTCGTCGACTCTGAGGCGCCCACCTCGCCGGTCCCCGAATCTGAGGCGCCGACCTCGCCGGTCGGGGACTCGGCCGCATCCACCTCATCCGGAACAGCCTCTGGCGGCTGCCGGGTGGTGATCAAGTACGCCGCTCCCGCGATCGAGGACATTAGACCGGCGAAAGTCATCCAACGCCGGTTGAACACGTTGCCGGTGGCCCGGTCCAGGGAGAACCTGCCGGGTCCTATCAGCGCGAAAGTGCTGGCGACCAGGCCGTAGGTCGCCGGCAGCTCGTAGCCACCGTTGGTGTTGAAAAAGCCGTTGGGAACGTGCGTCGAACCGGCCACGATCATGTTGCCGGTGACAGCCGCACTCGCCGGCCCGGTAGCGAGCCCAAGGGCCAGCAAGGTTCCACCCCCGAACTCTGCGGCGCCGGCCAGGAGGGCGTTGCGCTTGCCGTCACCGGCGAAGCCGAGGGAGTCCATCCACTGACCCGTTCCCTCGGGACCAAATCCGCCGAACCACCCGAATAGCTTCTGAGCTCCATGCGCCGCAACGGCACTGCCCACACCCAGTCGCAGTGCGAGCAAACCCGCATCCCGCCACCGACTGCCCATAACGCCTCCCGAGTTAGATTCCGAATGATCGCGACGCCTTGGCGCCGGACCGAGCAGAGATCATTGTGCAGGACGTCCATGGCCGAGGTCGCAGCGGGTTCCAGGGACCTTGACCGCGTGAGTGTGGGTTCGGGTCGTCTACAGTCGTGCGCACGAGATGTTGGCTGGAAGGGCGGCTTCTATGGTCAACGACCGTCCCAATCCCCTGGGATCGGAGCTGATCGGCATCGTGCTCCATCCGACCCGGGCCGTGGATGAGACGGTGGCGCGGATTGAGCGTTGGACACAAGATCACCAGATCGGGGTGGTGGGACGACACCGCGACGACACACGGTTGCCGCGATCGTGGCAGCGGCTCGATGACACCGAGTTCGCGTCCCACGTCGGCGCGGTGATGAGCATCGGCGGAGACGGAACGATGCTCGGCGCCATGCGGCTGGTCGCGTCTCGGCCAGTACCAGTCCTGGGGGTGAATTACGGCAACGTCGGGTTCCTAGTGGAGATTCAGCCGCCGGAGCTCGACGCCGCACTCGCCCGGCTGGCCGCGGGAAAGTACGCGATCGAACCGCACCATGCCCTGGACGTTCAGGTGACGCCAGCCGACGGCGAAGCAGACCAGGCACTCCTGGCCTTCAACGACACCGTGATCACCAGAATCCCTGGTCACGGCGTCGTGGCGACGGAATTCACCTTGCGCGGTAACATTTTCGGCTATTCGAAGTCCGACGGTGTCATCTGCTGTCCGCCCGCAGGGTCAACGGCGTACAACTACTCAGCCGGCGGCCCGATCGTTTCACCCGGCGTTGACGCCATCATCGTCACGCCGGTGGCTCCGATGGCTGGCATCAGCCGCCCGGTCGTTCTGTCCCCGGACGATCAGTTCTCGCTGACGTTGACCGCACCCTCCCGACAGGCGGCCCTCGAACTCGATGGCAACCTCGTCATGCCGCTCCACCAGGGCGACAAGGTGGCCTTTGCCTACCGGCCCCAGGCGGGGCTGGTGATCCGGTTGAACCGACGCCGGCACGTCGCGAGCGGCCTGGTCAAGCTGGGCCTGCGTGACGTCCCGCTCTCGCGGTCGCAACTGAATGAACTGTTCCCCGACGACTTGGCGGGGACCTCGCCGACTCGACCCAGCATCCTCGACCGGTGAGCCGACGGTAGGTTGGGATGATCAACACCCAGGATCAGTTCACCGACGCCTTTGCCGAGGCCGTGGTCGAACGCACGCGCGAGTCGTTGGGCGGCGTTCACCGACTGGGCGTGGCTTTCTCCGGCGGCGTCGACTCTTCGGTGCTGGTGGCGTTGGCGGTTCGAGTGCTGGGGGTCGATCGTGTGGTCCCCATCCTGGGTGTCTCGCCAAGCCTTCCGGCCGAGGAACGCCTGGCCGCCCACCAGGTCGCCCGGACGATTGGTGTTGCGGTGGTGGAAGTCGCCACGTACGAGGGTGAACGGGCGGCTTACGTCGCCAACGGCCCGGATCGCTGCTTCCACTGCAAGGACGAGCTGTTTAGCCGGATCTCCGACGAAGTGGTGACGAGCCAGCGGCTGGACGCGGTGGCGTACGGCGAGAACGCCGACGACGCCGCCCGACCGGATCGGCCGGGCGCCCGAGCCGCCACTGACCACCGGGTGCTGCGCCCGCTCGCCGACGCAGGCCTGACGAAGGCGGACGTACGTCGGCTCGCCCGACTGTGGCAACTTCCCTGCGCGGACAAGCCGGCTGCTCCGTGCCTCGCCTCCAGAATCCCCCATCATGAGGTGGTCAGCCCCGAGAAGCTGTTGCAGATCGAACAATCCGAGGCCGGCTTGCGTGGTCTCGGATTCCACGATCTGCGGGTGCGCCACCACGGTGACATCGCTCGGATCGAGCTGCGGGAGCAGGATCTGATCCGAGCGGTCAGCGAGCCGGCCCGCTCCGCGATCCTCGCCGCGGTCCAGCAGGCGGGCTTTCGTTTCGCAGTGGTCGACCTGGCCGGGATGCAGTCCGGCGGCTTCACTCTGACCCTGCTTTCGCAGACGAATGAGTGACTTCCCAACGGTCGACCTGTCCTCTTTCGCCACTCTCGACAGCCAACGAACCGCCCGCCGCGGCTATCCGGAAGCCGTCTACTGCGAGGGCAAGACCCCGGCCCAACTGAGCCGAATCGCCGCTGAAGTGCGGCGTCGGGCTGACTCCGTCACCCTGTTCACTCGGGCTGATCACGGCCAAGCGGCCGCCGTACTGTCGGAGTTGCCTGACGCCCGCTACGAGGCGGAGAGCCGGCTCCTCGCTTGGCCGGCCGACCCACCACCCGCGGTGGGCGGCCTGGTGGTCGTGGTGGCCGCCGGCACGTCGGACCTGCCGGTAGCCCGGGAGGCGCTGCTGACCGCCCAGTACCTCGGCCGACGCGCCGAGCTCGTGGTGGACGTCGGCGTCGCCGGGCTGCATCGGATCCTCTCCCGGGTCGAGCTCCTTCGCGAAGCGCGGGTGATCGTGGTCGCCGCCGGGATGGACGGCGCACTGCCCAGCGTGGTCGCTGGACTGGTGGGCGCGCCGGTGGTGGCACTGCCGACCTCGGTCGGCTATGGCGCCTCCTTCGGCGGCATCGCGGCGCTGCTCGCCATGCTCAATGCCTGTGCCCCGGG
>DASQUD010000293.1:0-3772 GCA_035641455.1 Propionibacteriaceae bacterium
CTGATCTTCGGCCGGATCCGCGAGCACCTCCCGGCCGCTGCGTTCGAGGCGGACAAGATCTTGTTCAACGGCAACTTCAGCCTCTACCGGAACAACGCGGTGACCGCCGGCTGGTATCGGCACGAGGTCGGCAAGGTCAGCTACCGCGACGCCATGACAAACCCGGCCGCCATGCACTTCGACGAGTGGGCCGGCATCTACTACATCGTCGAGGACCTCGGGGCACCCGCCTGGCACGAGGACGCGATCTTTGACATCTCGTTCCGCCGGTACCGCACTCGCGCGGAGGCGCCGCCGGGCCGCGACCCGCGCCGGTACGCCTGGGAGGCCGGCGAGATCTGCGAGTACCGGCTGGAGCGGGGTCGCCCGGTGCGCCGGACGGCGCTGCTGATCCACCTGCAGAAGCGGGTGTTGCGGGCACCGGCACCGGACGTGCTCGCGGCGGAGCGGTACTGGATCCTGCCGAACCGGTTCGCGGTCCAAGACCGCGTCACCCCGTGGTCGGTCCGGGGGGCCCGGGTCCCGCGCGGCCACGAGCTGCTGCCCTTCTACGCACGCCGTGTGCAACGGTGGCGTCGGCGCCGAGCGACCCGGCGGGCGGCTGACTCCGGGCGAACCACCGTACAGGTCTAGGGAGACACGGCTGGGGCCGCTGGAGCACTCTCCGCTTGCAACCCGCGAGTGACGTGGCCGATCAGCTGGGGAACGCTCGGGGAACGGCCTGGACACCGTTCTCCACAGGAGAGACCTAACGCAAATACGGGCGGGTGCAGAAGACTGGCTAATAGCTCTACGCCTGGACACCCCAGTGACACGGGCGGCTCCCGGTCGTTAGTTTATTTGCTGACCAAACCTGGAGGTAACCGCGATGTCTCGGATCCTCGTCGTCGCCAATAAGACCCTCGGCAGTAACGATCTTCTTCAGTCAATTCAAGATAGGATGACCAAAGGCCCGTGCAAGTTCACTTTGCTCGTCCCGGCCACCGCCCACGCCCACCGCGAGAGCACGATGGAGGCGCTGACCCGCCGCATAACCAACATGCCGGTTTCTGAGGACGCGCGCGGGTCGGAAGAAGCCGACTTCAACCACGCTCGGGGCCGGCTGGAGTTCGGCATCGAGCAGTTGCAGAGGCTGGGTGCCGAGGTGGATGGGGAGGTTGGCAACGCCAATGCCGTCAAGGCCGTTGAGGACGCCCTTTCCCGGCGGAAGTACGACGAGATCATCCTGTCCACGCTGCCCAGTGGCGTGGGCCGCTGGCTGAGTCAGGATCTGCCTCACAAGGTGACACGCAAGTTCAAGGGTCCTGTCACGGTCGTCACAGTCTTGCGCTAGGCGAGCAGAACCATTGAGGCAAAGTCAGCAACAGCTAGGAACGTCTGCCGAGAAGCCCGAATGACCGTCTGGTTCGGCGCGAGGATCCCGAGGCCCGGGTCGACCCGCACTCCGGGCATCGTTCGCTAGGCCTTTCCAGGCGTTGACGGGCGCGGATGGACCACCACGCACTCACTGCGAATCGGCTGTGTTGCTGTACTCCGCTGCTGTACGGCGCAGATCGGACACCCTTCAACCGATGCCTGCGCCGGTGACTCCAGCTGCGCCAGCACCAGGGGCTGCATTCCCTCGGTCTTTGTAGGCGTTACAGCGCAGACAGACCTGGTAATACTCGTGGGTCTCGGGGTTCTCGCGGTGTTCCCAGTTGTGCAGTCGGATTCGGCACTTCAACGGCTTGGCCACACAGGGATTCTCCACGCGGCCAGCTGTTGCAGCAAGGTCTCCTACCCGAAGTGATCAGGCCGAGCGACGCGGTACGAGCGGGTCCAGTGCTCGACGGCCCTACGTTCCCTGTCGTTCAGCGCTGGGCTTCTGGTTGACCGTCCCGAACTGGCGACGGCTGGTGATCGACAGACGGGGACACGTCAGGGGCACCTTGCTCCGCTCTCCGATCCGCCCGTCTAGCGCCTGACTCGCCAACCCACGACATCGTCCACCGGACCACCACCAGCCCGGCCATTACGATCATGGACAGATCGCCGCGGACGGCTACAGAAATCTAGACCATCTGTCGCACATCAACTGGCGCACGAACGTCGCGCATCAACGGTCACAACACAGGGGTTGCTGACCTTTGTCCTCGTCGGGTGATGGGCAACGGTCGTCCGCCCGGTGATGCTCGAGCTGTGGGACGAATCCGTGTGCGCTACTCGGAAGCCGTAACGACGGTCAGCGGGAGGTTGATTTTGCGGCGGACGCGGTGCGGCAGATCGAGCGCGAGCCAGCGGGAGATACCGGGCGGCAGCGTCGAGAGGATGATCTCGTCGAACGGCTGCTCCTCGACTGCCTTCTCGATCGCGACCATCGGGTTAGGGTCGCCCACGGCTCCGTCGGCGGTTGCACCGATCTCGCGTAGGCGACCGAGCTCCCTGTCGAGGTTTGACCTGGCCACGGCAATGCCCTCGTCGCGGACGTCGGCCGCAGTCGGCATCACGCTCGGGTCGATCGGGAAGGCGCCGCTGAGCGCGCCGAAGTCCGTGATGAGATGCGTGGTCGGTGTGGCCGGGGCGAGGACCCAGAACTCAGCGGGACCGCGCGCCATCCGATCGCGGACGGCGTCCAGCAGCTCCTGGCCGCCCAGCGTTTGGTTGGCCACGACAAGGTATCGATGCACAGGTGGGGCTCCTCACTCTGCTCGTGGGACGAACCTACGTCCTCTACTGGTTCGAGCCCTGCCACCACGAATCGACGCCCATGGCTGCTGCGACCATCATGGATCGTCTGTTCGCTCCCAACTCGGATCGGTGTAGTCACGCAGCGCGGCCACGTAGGTCGGCAAATCACTTACAAACCATCGCTGACTAGGTCATCCACTGGTCTGGGTGACAGACTTAAATCCTGCGAGCTCGGTGAACCTGTGACCTCTCCGACCCGAACTCTGCGAGGGAGGGTCGATAAGCCTCATCTGGGCCGCTTCGTCCGACTGGTGCAGCGTCTCACTTTGCCGCCGGGTACGACTTGACAGTGACCCAGGACGCCCCGAAGTACGGGCTGATTGCGGTGTAGGCCGCCGACGGCGGGTCCAGCCGAACCTGGCTGCGCGGCGGCACCTGTAACGGCTCCTGCGTGATTTGCACGACCGCGATGGCGCCCTGCGGCCCCGACCCGGGCTGGTCCAGAGCGACCGCGACGACTCGACACAGCGCCTCCATCGGCGATGGATTGACCACCGTGAGATGGTCGAAGCCGCCCCCGGACGGGAGCTCGTTGCCATCGGCGTCATTCTGGACGACAAGGGTTATCGGGTTCCGTGGCCGTTCGAGCGGCCGCAGCTCGGCGATCTCCGCCGCCACGTCGACCGTTAGGTGAGTGTCCGGACCACGGAAGTAGAGCAGGTCGGTGTTCTCGCCATCCGTCAGCGCCAGCTCTCCCCGGTCGCTGCCATAGCAGGAATGGACCTCCACGCGGAGTGTGCGGCGGTGTTCGTCCAGTGCGCGGTAGCGGATTACCGGGGCGGCGGTGGTCTGGCCCTGGTACTGGATCGTCATCATCTGGTCGATAACGCCGTCGGGGCCAAAGAGAGCGAAATCGAAGGTGACAGGATCACGTCGTCGCCACATGGGCCGACTCTATGGCCCGGCGGCTGAGGGGTGACCTTTCGGTGCGTCCGCTCAGCGCTGTGTTGGTCGGCCGAGGCTCCGACCTCGAGGGACGGCGTAGCCGATCCACTCCGACTGGGAACGGCGCCGGCGGTCGGTTGCGTCAACCGTTGCACGCGCC
>DASQUD010000294.1:0-15083 GCA_035641455.1 Propionibacteriaceae bacterium
GCCTCCGCGCTCGCTCTTGATCTTGATGCAGCGAAGATCATCTCGACCAGCGATCGCGAGCTCGCGGAGCGGTTCGCCGCGGCCTACGCCGAGGCCCGGGCCCACAAGGGGATGACCATCGAACGGGCCCGCGAGATCATCCCCGACGTGTCGTACTTCGGCACGATGATGGTGCATCTCGGGCTGGCGGACGGGATGGTCTCCGGCGCCATCAACACCACGGCCCACACCATTCGGCCCGCGCTGGAGTTCGTGAAGACCAAGCCGGGGGTGAATACCGTCTCCAGCGTCTTCTTGATGTGCCTCGCCGATCGGGTGCTGGTCTACGGGGACTGCGCCGTGATTCCGGAGCCGACGACCGAGCAGCTCGCCGACATCGCCATCTCGTCCGCCGAGACGGCACGGCAGTTCGGCATCGAGCCGCGGGTGGCGATGCTTTCCTATTCAACGGGCTCGTCCGGTGCTGGTGCCGACGTGGAACGGGTTCGCGCGGCGACGGCCTTGGCGGCGGAGCGCGCGCCTGATCTGCTGCTGGAGGGGCCCATCCAGTACGACGCAGCCGTTGATCCAGATGTCGCCAAGACAAAGCTGCCAGACTCGAAGGTGGCGGGGCGAGCGACGGTGTTCATCTTTCCTGACCTCAACACCGGCAACAACACCTACAAGGCGGTGCAGCGCAGTGCCCACGCCGTGGCGATCGGTCCGGTGCTGCAGGGACTGCGCAAGCCGGTCAACGATCTGTCCCGGGGGGCGCTGGTCGAGGACATCGTGAACACCGTGGCGATCACCGCAGTCCAAGCTCAGGCGATTTCATGACCGAGGCGCCCGTCCTGGTGCTCAACGCCGGATCGTCCTCTTTGAAGTACCAGCTCGTGGTGCCCGAGAGCGCCGAGGTACTGGCCAAGGGTCTGGTGGAACGGATCGGCGAGGCCGGCAGCCCCATAACTGATCATGATAAGGCGATGCTGGCCATGGCGGCGGAGCTGCGTACGGCTGGGATTGATCTTGCTTCGGCCGGACTTCGGGCTGTCGGTCATCGGGTCGTGCACGGTGGGCCGGACTTTTCCGATCCTGTGATCTTGGACGACGCGGCGGTGGCTGAGATCCGTGACCTGATTCCGCTGGCGCCGCTGCACAATCCGGGCGCCGTGGCAGGTATCGAAGCGGCACGGGCGCAGTTCCGCATCCCTCACGTGGCGGTTTTCGACACCGCCTTCTTCGCCACATTGCCGGCAGCCGCGGCCACGTACGCGATCCCACGCGACTTGGCGATCTCGCACCGGATCCGCCGCTACGGCTTTCACGGCACTTCACACCGCTTTGTGTCCCAGGCGGCGGCCGAGCTGGTCGGGCGCGACCTCGGCGAGATCAACCAGATCGTGCTCCACCTCGGCAACGGGTGCTCCGCCTCGGCCGTCCGCGGCGGGATGGCGGTGGAGGCGTCGATGGGTCTGACACCGCTCCAGGGACTGGTGATGGGCACCCGGTCCGGCGACGTCGATCCCGGCCTGCACACCTTCCTGCACAACGAGCTCGGGATGTCGGTGGGCGACATCGACGCGATGTTGAACAAGCAGTCCGGCCTGAAGGGCATGGCCGGCGTCAATGACTTCCGGGAGCTCGAGCAGCGCCGCACCTCCGGAGATCAGGCCGCTCAGCTGGCGTTCGAGGTCTACGTGCACCGGCTGAAGCACTACATCGGCGCCTACCTAGCGATCCTCGGCCGCGTGGACGTGATCACGTTCACCGCCGGCGTGGGCGAGAACAATCCAGTGCTGCGGGCCGCCGTCGCGGATGGCCTGGACGGACTCGGCATCGTCATCGATCCCGAGCTCAACACCGCCGCGTCGAAGTTCGCGCGAATCATTTCGCCCGACGGACCGCCCGTCCGAGTAGCGGTGATCCCCACCAACGAGGAACTGGCCATCGCCCGCGAGGCGGCAACCCTGTTGACCGACCGCACCGACTCCTGATTCCGACTTTGAGCCCCGACGGTGCACGTTGAGCCCCTTCCTACCGGCTCAAGGAGTGTCTGCGGGGCTCGAAGTCGAGGAGAGGTCTCGGATGCGCGATCTGCATGGCGAGCTGAGCACGCCACCCACACATAGGGTGAGGGCATGGCAACGGCGTTGATCACCGGGGGCACATCAGGGATTGGGGCGGCGTTCGCCCGAGCGTATGCGGCGCGCGGCCATGACCTCGTGCTCGTGGCGCGCAATCCCGACCGATTGGCCCAAACCGCGACCATCCTCAAGGACCGCTATCAAGCCGCGGTGGAGACGATCACCGCCGACCTGGGCAAGCGGGACGACGTCCAGCACGTGGCCAACCGGCTCGCCAGCGTCGAGCGGCCGGTTGACATCCTGGTCAACAACGCCGGCTTCGCCGTGCAGGGCAAGCTCCTGGACGAGGACACGACCGCACATGAGCACGCGGTCGAGGTGATGGTTCGGGCGGTAATGATCTTGTCGGCGACGGCCGGGAGGGTCATGCGCCGTCGTGGCGGTGGCACGATCATCAACGTGTCCAGCACGGCCGGGTTCGTGACCCTCGGCAACTACTCAGCGATCAAGGCCTACGTGACCACCTATACGGAGGCGTTGGCCTGTGAACTGGCCGGATCCGGGGTAACGGCGACCGCGCTCTGCCCGGGCTGGGTCCGCACCGAATTCCACCAGCGGGCCTCCATTCAGACCGGCGGCATCCCAGGACCGATGTGGCTCGACGCGGACTCGCTGGTCGCCGAGTGTCTCGAGGATGTGGCCGCTGGCAAGGTCATCTCCATTCCGTCGCTCCGCTACAAGGTCCTGATGGCGGGTGCTCGGCATGCGCCGCGGGGCATCATCCGCGCGGCTTCTCGGCGTCTTACGTCTCGACGCCACTAGCGCTGATCGACGCTAGGCTGATCGGGTGCCCAGCCAGAACCGCTATACCTCGCCGCTGCATGCGGGTGCGCGGTTCGTGGCGCAGCGGGGTTTGTTGAAGCCGCTGGTATGGCGCCTCGCGACGGTGACGGTACTCGGGACCGAGAGGCTGTCGGGCTTATCCGGTGCCTTCGTTGTGGTCTCGAATCACACCAGTCACCTCGACGCCCCGCTCATCTTGGGCTCACTCCCCCGCAGGCTCGCCCGCTATCTCGCTGCCGGAGCGGCGGCGGACTACTTCTTCGACGTCTGGTGGCGCAGGGGACTGACGTCGCTGTTCTTCAACGCTTTCCCCGTCGATCGCACGGGCCTCCGTGGTCGAAAGGGAATGGCGACCAGTCTGCTGGACGAGGGTGTACCGCTGCTGCTCTTCCCTGAGGGCACTCGATCGAGGACCGGGGAGATGGGGGCATTCAAGCCCGGGGCGGCCGCCCTCTGCATCAGTCGTGACGTGCCCTGCGTACCGGTGGGGATTGTGGGCGCCAGCGAAGCGATGCCGTACGGCAAGAACTGGCCGGAAGGCGGGCGGCCGCCGATCTGGGTCGTGTTCGGGGAGCCGCTACGTCCCGAAGACGGCGAAACGGCGATGCAGTTCTCGGACCGGATCGCCAAAGAAGTCAGCGGGCTGTACGACGAGGCCATTGCCTACCGCGCAGAACGCTCATAACCGGCTACATCCGGCTCGGCAAGGAGAAGAGATGGCAACCGTTCCACACATGAAGTGGTGGGGTTGGGGCGTTGAAGGCGTCAGCTTCCACCACGAGGACAAGCCCAAGCTTGCTCCGTTCATTCAGCGGGCTGTCGATCTTGACGTGAACACTCCACCGGTTCCACCGATGAAGCTCGAGGATTTGCCCATCCCGACACCAACCATCAGTGACGAGCTGCTGGAGGAGCTGACCGAAGCAGTCGGCATCGACAACGTGCACTCTGATGATCTTGACCGGATCGTGCACACCTACGGCAAGAGCCTGCGGGACCTGTTGCGATTGCGGGCCGGTGATATTCCGCGAATACCCGACATCGTGGTGTATCCCGGGGACGAGGCCGAGGTGCAGCTGGTCGTGGACCATGCGGTAGCCGCGAACGCCGTGCTGATCCCGTTCGGTGGCGGGAGCAATATCGCCGGCAGCCTCGGGCCGCCGCCCGAGGAAACGCGGACTATCGTGTCGGTCGACCTCGGTCGGCTCAATCGGTTGCTCGACATAGACACCGAGTCTGGACTGGCCCGGATTCAGGCCGGCACGCTCGGCCCCGAGATCGAGCGCCAGCTGGGCGAGCAGGGCTGGACGATGGGCCACTTCCCGGACAGCTTCACCCACAGCACCATCGGTGGCTGGGTCGCGACCCGGTCCTCCGGCATGCAGTCCGACAAGTACGGCGACATAGCCGACATCACCCGCGGGCTGCGCGTCGTGATGCCGGGCAAGGTGCTGATCTCGCGGCCGCTGCCTAGCACGTCAACCGGGCCAAGCGTCCGGGAAATGATCTTGGGTTCCGAGGGCAGGCTCGGCGTGATCACCGAGGTCACCGTGCAGGCGCACCGGATCCCCGAGCAGCGGCTGATCTTGGGCTACCTGTTCCCGTCGTGGGAGGCGGGGCTGGCGGCCATGCAGGAGATCTCGACCAGCGACGCGCATCCCTCGATCACCCGAGTGTCGGACTCGCGAGAGACGGAGTTTTCTTTTGCCACTCGGAAGAAGTCGAGTGGCATCTCGATCTCCTCGCTGGTCAGCAAGGGCCTGATGAAGGTCCTGGAGCGACGCGGCTGGGATCTGGACGCCGTTTGCTTGTCCTTCATCGGCTACGAGGGTGGCACCAAACACGTTCGCCGGCAGAAGGCGATCGTCAAGGACATCGTCGGCAAGCACGGCGGGATCGTGGTGGGCAAGGGCCCGGGCCAGCTCTACGACCAGAAGAAGTTTGACACGCCATACATTCGGGACTTCCTGCTGGATCGCGGCGCGGCGGGGGATGTGTCGGAAACGGCCGCCCCGTGGTCGAAGCTGAAGCCGCTCTACGACAACACGGTCGCCGCCGCGAACAAGGCATATGCACAACTCGGTGTGACCGGTTGGATCATGTGCCACTTATCGCACTCGTACCACTCTGGAGCATGTCTCTACTTCACCTTCGCATTCCGGCACGACGGGGTGGACCCGCTCAGCCAGTACGACCTCGTCAAGAGCGCAATTCAGCAGTCGTTCGTGGACTGCGGTGGCACGCTGTCGCACCACCACGCCGTCGGCACCGAGCACGCCGCCTGGCTGGAGCAAGACATCTCAGCCCCCGGCGTGCACATGATCGACGGCTTGTTTGCGGCCATGGATCCCGGTCAGAACCTCAATCCGGGCAAGATCGTCGCGAAGTAAGCGGCTGTTAGCCGAGAACCCACAGATCGTTACCGACGGCTTTTCTTAGTCGGCGCGGCGCACGCCAACCTCAGTTACCGTGAGGCGGGGGGCCTCTCGACTCCCGGGATAGGCCGGACGCATCGCCTGGTCTGCGTTCCCCGCGCGGCCACGTTATTCCCCTGTGTGGACGCCTATCCCGGGTTCCCGTCCTCACCCGGCTGCCGCGATAAGCCTAGACGTGCCCGGCGTTGCCACTAGATTCGTCGGGTGCCCATCACCGTACAGCCCATCACCGCCGCCGAGCACATCACATTCAACGCGACCCGCCCATCGGTAAGTTTCCTGCAAACTCCGGCATGGGCAAAGGTCAAGAGTGAGTGGCAGAGCGAGTCGGTGGGGTGGTTCGACGACGACAACAAGATCCAGGGCGCCGGACTGGTTCTTTACCGTAAGCTTCCCAAGATCAAGAAATACCTGGCCTATCTGCCGGAGGGTCCGGTGATCGACTGGGAGAGCGACGACATTGCCGCCTGGCTGGTGCCCCTGGCCGCATACGTGAAAGGCGCCGGCGCTTTCGGGGTCCGGATCGGGGCACCGGTCGTTGCGCGCACCTGGCGCGCCGAGACGATCAAGGCCGCCATCGCCGACGAGGAAGTCGAATGGCTCAGCGAGGCCATGCCCGACATGATCAACCATCAAGCCACTCGGCTGCGTAATGCCATGCGGACGCTCGGCTGGCGGCCACCGGCCGAGGACGAGGGTTTCGCGGCGGGCCAGCCGCGGTTCGTCTTCCAACTGCCGATCGGAGGCAAGACTGCGGAGGAGTTGCTCGCCGGAATGAATCAGCTTTGGCGCCGCAACATCAAGAAAGCGGCCAAGGAGGGGGTGACCGTGCGGCAAGGCACCATCGATGATCTTCAGCAATTCCACCTGCTCTACCTGGAGACGGCCGAACGTGATCACTTCTCCCCGCGGCCCCTGTCTTACTTCGAGACGATGTTCGAAGCGCTGCTGGACGAGGACCCGGACCGGATTCGGCTCTATCTAGCGCACCACGATGGTGACCTGGTTGCTGCGACCACATGGGTGCGGGTGGGCGAGCACGCCTGGTACTCCTACGGCGCGAGCTCCACGGCGAAGCGCGAGGTCCGCGGTTCGAACGCCGTGCAATGGCAGATGATTCGCGACGCACTGGAGGCCGGTGCGACGGTCTACGATCTTCGCGGCATCACCGAAGGTCTTGCCGCCGATGACCCGCACCTGGGTCTGATCCAGTTCAAAGTGGGCACCGGCGGCGAGGCGGTGGAGTACCTAGGCGAGTGGGACATGCCGCTCAATGCCGTTCTGTACAAGGCGTTCGACCTCTACATGCGGCGCCGGTGACGCGGCCATGACGGGGGTGACGTTACGGCTGGACGGACCGCGATGGCGGGAGCACCTGCGAACCGTGGCCGGCGCTGCACCGGGATTGGTGCCGGTGATCAAGGGCAATGGGTACGGCTACGGACTGTCCCGGCTGGCGCAGGAGTCGGCAGACCTGGGCGTCGACACGATCGCGGTAGGCACGGCCAGAGAGGTGTCCGAGGTTCGCGAGCAGTTCCCGGGCGACATCGTGATCTTGCATCCGTGGGAGGCCAGTAGCGACGTCGCGCGCGAGCTCGCCGCCGACGATCGGGTGATCACGACCGTGTCCCGGGCCGATGATCTTGCGCGGATCTCCGAGCTGGTGTCGCGTCCGCGGGTGCTGATCGAGGTGCTGACCTCGATGCAGCGCCACGGCCTCCGGCCTGATGATCTTGATCGGGTCCCCACGCTGCTCGAGCGGCTGCGCGTCGAGGGCTGGACCATCCACCTACCGCTGCTGGCTGACGGCCGTTACGCCGAAGCGGAGCGGCTTGCGCGGGCCGCGCTGGAGGCGGTGCCCGGTCCGTTGTGGTTCTCCCACTTGCCTCCTGAGGAGGCCAGCGCCTTGGCCCGCCAGCTGGGTGGCGCCGAGGGCGACCCCGTGCCGGTGCGATTGCGGATGGGGACGCGGCTCTGGCTGGGCGACGAGTCCGCGCGGGCGACCATGGCCACCGTTCTCGACGTGCATCCGATCCGGCGGGGGGAGCGCGCTGGTTATCGACAGCGTGTGTGCCCGGCAGACGGCTGGATCGTGGTGATGGCCGGTGGCACGTCGCACGGTATCGGAATGGAGGCGCCGACCTCGGCAACGACCCTGCGGCAGCGGGCAATCGCCATGGCGACTGGCTCGTTGGGAGCCGCAGGGCTGGCGCTCAGCCCGTACACCATCAACGGCAAGAAGCGCTGGTTTCTGGAACCGCCGCACATGCTGTCGAGCCTGATCTTCCTACCCCGCAAAGAGAAACCGCCGGCCGTCGGCGACGAGCTACCAGTCGAGCTACGCCTGACCACCGCGACGGTCGACGAGATCGTCACCAGCTAAGGCTTCTGGGGGTTTATTCGACGGACCCGGAGCGTCAACCCCTCGGCGGGTCTCCTCAGCTTGTCGAAGGCATGCGGCGCGTGATCAGTCGCGAAGTTTCGCCCTGATCCGGCTGGTGTCCTCCTCGCTCCAGCCGATTCGGGAGAGGAGATTCGCGACGCCACCGTAGCTCTCCTCGACATGATCAAGTAGGGCGCTCATGGACTCTGGCCGGCTCAGATGGCTGGACAGCGGGCGGTCCCGGAGGTTGTCGACATACGTGGCGGACGCCATCAGACGGTTGACGACGCCTTCCACCCGTTCGGAGCTGGCCGCATAGTCAGCGATGACCGCATCCCGTTCCGCGCCGGCGAGCAACAGCGCCAACGCGACGATGGTGCCCGTGCGGTCCTTGCCGGCGGCACAGTGCACCAGGACCGCACCGGGTGCTTGACCGATGGCCCGTAGTGCGGCCAACACCGAGTCCGGGCGGTCGACGAGGTAGGAGAGGTACGTGGCGGCCATGTCATTGTCGAGGTCAACGCTCGGCTCGAGGTCCACCCAGGGCAGCGCCGCCGCAGGCAACACCTCTGGGCGGACGTCCGGTTTGTCTTCACCGACGCCCTCCCGCCATTCCCGGAACATGGAGTGCGCGTGTATTCGCACGCTTCCTTGGTCAGTCAGCCGATTCGGACCTTCCACGTCGATCTCGTAGTCACTACGCAAATCGACCACGTCGGTGAGCCCAAGTCCGAGCAGCAGCTCGACATCGCGCTCAGTCAGATCTTGGAGGTTGTCCGAGCGGAGCAGCCGGCCGGAAAGGATCGTGCCGCCGTCCTCGGTCGGCAGCCCGCCGACGTCTCGCAGGTTGGCGAGGCCGTCCATCTCGATCCACAGCCGATTCACCCGGTTCAGTGTAGGTCGTCAGGGTCGCGGGACGCCGACTGCTTAACTCGCCCGACCGCTCAACTCGACCAGTACCCGGTGAAAAAAAGCCAGCACCACCAGAGCATCAAGATCACACTCGCGCTGAACGCCATGATCACCGCGCAGCGATGTGCGATCCGCCGACCACGTCGCTCCGGTCGCCACGTGCCCCAGGCGGCGAACATCATCCAGAGCGGAAACCAGAGCAACGTGGCGCGATTGACGGAGAAGAACCAGTATGAAACCGAGAAGGCCAGCACCTGGATGCCGACCCAGGTGGCCTCGGCCCACATCCGCCGGGTCAGACACCAGACGGTGGCCAGGATCCCGAGTGCCATCGCCACCATCTCCGCACGGAAGACCGCCGTCACCCAGGGTTGGCCGGGGAATGCGCCCGGCTTCATCGCATCAATGGTGTGCAGGAACGACTGCCATGGCCAGGTCATGGAACGCACCCAGCCCGTTGACTGCGCCGAGTACCAGGCCGTCCAACTGCCGGTCAGCCAGTACAAGAAGACGACGAACGCAGCCAGTACCGCCGTCGGAATCAGAAGCAACGCGAGCCGCCGACCACGTGTCAGCCAATCGAGGTCGCGACTAGTCATGATCATGACGACCAGGGCGACCACCAAGAACAGTCCCGACACGCGAACGGTGCAGGCCACCGCGGCGATCAAGGCAGCCGCCAGCCATCGATCGGAGCGCGCCCGTTCCCAGGCCCAGAATGCGGCGGCGCAGAATAGGGACTCGGTGTACGGCACGGTGGTGAAGACCGCCGTCGGTGCGAAGAGCCAGGCGACGGCGGCCCACGGGCCACCTAGCCGGATCAGCGCGGCCGCCGCCACCGCTGAGCAAAGCAAGGACAAGACGACGCCGGTGATCGCGATCGGCACGCCGAGCTCCAGGCCTGCCCGCAGGATGACCGGCAGCGCAGGAAAGAAGGCCATCAGGATGCCGCGGGGGTCGGCAAAGTAACCCCCCTGGGCAAGATTGGTGAAGTGATTGACGTCCCAGTTGCTGACCATCTGGGTCAGACTGCCGCCCTGCCGCACGGCGAGCAGCAGAGCGACGGCAGCGATCAGTCCGCGGCTGGCGATCCAGGCCTGGACGACCATTCGCCCCGAACGGAGATCCACGGGATGCAGCTGCCCCCGTGCAGATTCACGCAGCACGACTCGGCACCATCGGCTTGCCATGGAGGCGCCGAACCCAGGGGGCATCGCCGGCTCCATCCAGCCGGCCCCCCGACGGATCATCGGCCCCTCCGGCTCGAACGGGATCCCGGTCGGGTCGCAGCGCATCCCGGACAACCAAGACCACGACCCAGGACTGCGTTGCGATCCGAACCATGACGGCCAGCCAGTAGATCCGGTCGGCCCCGTTGTTGCCGGGGGTGAGATACCCGCCGAGGTGCCACCAGATGGCACCGAAGTAGATCAGCTCGCCGGCGGAGAAGATCATCCAATCCCGCCAGCGGGGACGAGCCAAGATCATCAGAGGTAGCAGCCAGAGCACGTACTGCGGCGAATACACCTTGTTGGTCATCAAGAACGCGGCGACCACCAGGAAGGCGACTGAACCTAGCCGCGGTCGTCGAGGGGCAAAGATGATCAAGGCGGCGATCGCGGCACAGCCGAGGGCGAAGAGTCCGAGGCTGAGGAAGTTCACCCGGTCCACCTCGTATCCGGCGAGGGAGAGCACGTACCAGATGGAGCCGAGATCGCCGCCGCGGTCGGAGTTGTACTGCCAGAAGCTCCGCCACGCTTCGGGCGCCAGGACGAGCACCGGCAAGTTGGCGGCCAGCCAGCTGATCAGAAACGTCGACAGCATGGACCAGAAGTCCGCCATCCGCCGCGACCGCAAGCACAGCAGGAAAAGCGGCCCGAGCAGCAGACCCGGATACAGCTTCGCCGCCATGCCCAACCCAAGCAGCAGCCCGGCCAGCGCCGGCTGCCGACGGGACCAGAGCAGCAGGCCACACGCGGTGAGGGCTACCGCGAGGAAATCCCAGTTGATCAAGGCGGCGGTGGCCACGCAGGGCGAGGCCGCCAACATCAGCGCATCCCACGGCCGTCCCGGCACCGTGTAGACCTGTGCCCAGACGGTGATCAAGAAAAGCGCGCCCAGCAGCACCATGTTGACATCAAGGAACAGCAGGGTGGATCGGACCTGCTCCAGTTCCGAGAGGTCGAGACCCTGCGGTGCGCCCAACAGCTTGCTGATCACCCGTTCAGCTTCGAGGAACCAACCCGTGAGCGGTGGGTACTCCAGCACCTGGTAATCGCCAGAGTCGAGGTAAGGCGTATTGCCTTGCAGCAAACCGCGGTCCGGGTACAGCAGGGGGATGTCGGAGTAACACATCAGCTTGTAGCTGTCGGGGATCTGCCCCGGCATAGTGATCCGGCATGGCAGCCGGAAGATCAGGCCGGCGAGATAGGTACAGGTAGCGACCAGGAGCGCCACCCGAGCTGGGTTCCACCAGCGGTGACCGGGGACGGCGTGGCGGCCGAGAGGGCCTCCCACACCTTCACTGAGGCTGCGGATCAGCCGGTCCGACCTAGACGGCACGTCGGTCGTCAGCTCCGGGACCGACACCGGATCACCCCTGACCGGGCGGGGAGCTTCCGCGGCCGCCCGGAGTCTTGGTGCCGGTCGGCTTCGTGGATGGGGGTACCTTCGACGCGGTCGTCGTCGGACTCGTCGGCGTGGGCTTGGTGCTGCTCTTCGCAGTCTCGGTCGGGGTTTGCGTCCTGATCGGACTGCTGGTCGGCTCTTCCGTCGGCTCCGAGCTCAAGGTCGGCTGGGTCGACCGCGTCGGGACGGGTGAGGGAAATTTGTCCTTGTTGACGTAGGCGGGCGCAGCAAACTGCTTGACCGGTTGGCCCTCGGTCGCCTTGGCCATGTAGTCAGCCCACGTCAGCGCGGGATAAGTGCCGCCGAAGAAGGTCGGGTCGCCTGGACGCCGGAACTTGTCGAGGTCAGCATTGCCGTCATTGCCGGCGACATACATCACCGCCGTGGAGATCTGCCTGGTGTAGGCAACGAACCACGCCGAGACGATGTCCCCGCTGCCGTCGGCGTTCTCCCGGTCCTTGGTCCCGGTCTTGCCCGCGATCGGACGGTCCAAGGTCGAGACCGCCCGGCCGGTGCCCTCCTCCACCACATTGGAAAGCGCATAGGTGACGTCGTGAGCTATGTCCTCGCTGACCGCGCGCCGCTGGTCGGGGTCCGCCTCGTACAGGACCTTCTTCTTGGGGTCCCGGACTTCCTTCACCACGTGATTCGCCACGTACCTGCCGTCGTTGGCAAACGTCGCGTACGCGCCGGCCTGAGCGAGCGGGCTGACCTCGGCGGTGCCCAGCGGGAGCCGGGAGGATTTGTCCCAGCCGGCACCCTTGGGCGCGCCAGCCGCTTGAGCCATCTTCATGATCTTTTCCGGGCCATCCTCCATCTTGGTGGTGAGGTCGACGAAAGCGGTGTTGATCGAATCCGTGGTGGCCTTGGTCAGGGTCACCGCCGGCCCGTACTGGTAGGAGTACTCGTTGCGTACGGGCGTGGATTCTCCAGGCGGCACGAACGTGTTGCCGTTGAGACGGGTGTACAGGCTGAAGCCGTCCTTCAGGGCTGCGGCCGCGGCGTAGGTCTTGAAGGTCGAAGCCGTCGGCCGGGCGGTGGTCGCCCAGTTGCGGGAGCTCTTGACGAAGTCGGGGCCGCCGTAGAGCGCGATGACCTCCCCGCTGCCCACGTCGACCGATGCGATAGCCGCATGAAGCTTGGAGGCCTTCTGGCCACTGGCGTCCGCCGCCTCCTTGGTGTAGTTCTGGGCCGCCTTGACGGCAGCGTCCTGCGCGTCCTTGTCGAAGGTCGTGACGATCTTCAGTCCGCCACCGCGCACCTGGGAGGCATCGATATCGGCGGTGGACAGTTCGCGCTCAACCATCTTCAACAAGAAACCCTTAGGGCCGCCATATCGCTGGTTGGCCGGTACGTCGGGGAACTTGGGCAGTTTGGCGGCATACTTCGCCGCTTCCTCCGACGTGATCGCGCCGGTCTCCGCCATGGACATGAGGACGTAGGTGTAACGCTCCTTGAGCCGCGGCAGATTGTCCTCATCGTCCGGGTCGTAGGCGGCCGGGTTGTTGATGACGGTGGCGAGGAACGCGGCCTGCGGCACGGTGAGGTCCTTCGCGTCGACATCGAAATAGGCCTTGCTGGCGGCTTGGACACCGTAGGCGCCTTTGCCGAAGTAGATGGTGTTCAGGTAACCCTCGAGAATCTGGTCCTTGCTGAGCTGCTTGCTGAACTTGTACGCGAGGAAGAGCTCCTTGTACTTGCGGGCGAGGGTCTGCTCGGAGTTCAGGTAGAGAACCTTGATGTACTGCTGGGTAATGGTCGAACCGCCCTGCAGGGTGCCACCGCGAAGAATCGTCCAGCCGGCGCGCGTCATGCCGCGGATGGAAATGCCCCTGTCTGTCCAGAATGAGCGGTTCTCGGCGGCCACCACGGCCTGCTTGATGGTGTCCGGCATTTGTTTCAGGGTGATCGGCTGCCGGTTCTGAATGGCGAAACTGCCAAGTTCGGTCTTGCCGTCGCTGTAATAAACGAACGTGGTCGCTGTCTTGAACTCCGCATTGGGTTCGGGCACGTTGGTGCTCGCGTAGCCCATGAGCATCGTGGTGGTGGTGCCTACGATGCCGAGAAGGATGAGCGCACCGAGCGTGATGCCGGTCCACATGAGCCAGCTGCTCAGCCGGCCTGGTGGACGATCAGGGCCCGGCGGAGGGCCGCCTCTGGCCCTGCGAGGGCGCGCTGCAGTGTTTTGGGGGTGACTTTCCACCGGCCCCCACCGGGGATCAACCATAAATGTCCTCGACGGTCTGCTGGCGACGGGGCGGCTTGCGCTTGCGACCGTCGCCCAGAAGGTACGACAAGATCATGTGGTTCCAGCCGCACGCTGGGCAGACTTCGACGACAACAACTTTGAACTCCCCGAACTCGTGCGCCATTTCCTCCAGCTCGGCGGTTCGCTTGATTCGACCGGAGTACTGCCCCAGCTGCTCGCCGAAGACGTAGCTGAGCACAACCATCTCGGTCGAATCGCATACTGGGCACGGACCGCTGGCCGGTTCGCCGTGATACTTAGCCGCGCGGATCAGCAGCGGATCGGCATCGCACGCGTCATGGCGGGCAAGCGAGCGTCCCGGGCGCTTGAGCGCCTGGAGGGTGGAGCGTCGTTTCAGCGCATAGTCGATGACCTCGCGCTGCGACCACATGGCAAACAAGAGTACGTGGCGAGGCGGCCCGGGTCGATCCCGCGATTTGCCCAGGTTTAGCGTGCCTTGCGACTCCACGCCCGCCCGTGCAGGCAGGAGGCACCCCTATCGTCTGCCGCGGCACTCGATTGAGGGTGCCGGCACAAACGAAGGGGGTTTGAGCAAGGTCGCCATTGAGCGGGATCGACATGGCTCAGCGCGTACGACGCTACGATGTGACGCCGGTACGCGGGCCGGAGCGTGTCTAGCGTCAAACAGACGTTGCATCGGGGGTCGTGCGTGGGCAAGAGAGCTGGATCAGGCGTTCCAACGCTGGTCAGGAACATGGCTGGCTTTGCGGTGGCTGTCGCGGTGCTCACGTCATGCGCCGGCGGTGGCAATATCGAAGGGTCGGCAGCGCCTTCCCGCTCAGCAAGCCAACTGCCCACGCCGACAGTGTCCCTGCCGACCCCCACGAGGTCGGCCGAGCGCTCTCAGAGTCCCAGTCCAGCGCCGACGAAACCGAGTCCCGCACTCTCGTCGAGCCGGCCATCACAGGAGCCGGCAGACCCTCAAGAAGCGACATCGGCGCCATCGGCGACGACGAATCCCTCGCGGTCACCAATCCGCGAGGAGACCCCCACGACCAGGACCCAGACAGTGACTGCCTCGGCACAGACGGTGACTGCAGCGCCGAGCGCGTCGACTGTCACTCGGTCGGTGACGATCACCCCATCGCCGACTGCCAGCCCATCGCCCTTACCGTCACCGGCGGGCGAGCCTGGCGAAACAGGCGTACCCAGCTGGTTTTCGTGGGCCCTGGCGGGCTTATTGGTTGCCGCCGCGGTAGCGACGCCCCTTCTCGTGCGCGCACACCATCGGCGACTCTGGAGGGCTGACTT
Organism: Propionibacteriaceae bacterium; assembly: GCA_035641455.1. Taxonomy (GTDB): domain Bacteria; phylum Actinomycetota; class Actinomycetes; order Propionibacteriales; family Propionibacteriaceae; genus Microlunatus. The sequence continues at coordinate 14,785 of DASQUD010000294.1, forward strand.
TTCAATGGCTGAGCAAGAGGTGGCGTGGTTTGCCCGCGTGCTCGTCCCTGAGCTGGGTCAATCGGGCTCTCTCGATCAGGTCGAAGGCGGCTGGACCGTCGGCGCGAATCGCATATCCGCTGTCGAGGATCGGCTGACCATACTCGAGGAATCGGCCCCGGACGACGTCACTCGAATTGGGACGCGCAACCTTCGAGATGCAGTACGAGCATCACGTGGACACGTGGAGGAACTGCTCCAATCTGGAGACGCAACGGCCATCTCGCCAACTCTCAACCAGGTAGCCGCCGAACTCGAGG
>DASQUD010000295.1:0-45595 GCA_035641455.1 Propionibacteriaceae bacterium
GGCGGGAGGTGGAGTTCCCCAACGTCGGTGACATGTTGATCCGCGATCCGGAGACGAGTTTCGAGCGCTACGTCAACACCGCCGACCCCGACGCGCGGGCGCGGATGGACGCGGCCAGCGCGGCACAACGGGAACGAATCCGGATCTCTCTTCGTCGTGCAGGTGTCGGACACATCCAGTTGCGTACCGACCGAGACTGGGTGCAAGACATCGCCAGGTTCGTGCTGGCCTATCGCCGGGTGGCGAGCATGCTGCACGCGCCGCCTCAGGGAGTAGCCAAGTGATCGCGGAGCTCGCCTTCGGTTCGCCGGATCGGTTGCTCATCCTGCTTGTCATCCCGTTGCTGATCGTGGCCTACATCATCGCGATGCATCGCAAGAACCGCCGCGGCATGCGCTTCACCAACACCTCGATGCTTGATGTGGTGGTGCCCAAGCAGTCGCAGTGGCGGCGCCATGTGGCCGTCGCGCTCTCGTTGTTGAGCCTGATCACCCTGACCGCGGCATTCGCGCAACCCAAAACCCAAGTCGACGTGCCGCGGGAGCGCGCGACGATCGTGGTGGTGATCGATGCCTCGCTGTCGATGGAGGCCACTGACGTCCAGCCCAGCCGGCTTGCGGCGGCCAAGCAGGCGGCGGTCGCGTTCGTGGACAGCCTCCCCGAGAAGTACAACGTCGCTGTGGTGTCGATGTCGGGTAACCCGAACATCCTGGTGCCGCCCACGCTGGCCCACAACACGGTCGAGAACGCAATCAACACCATCACGCTGCAGGAATCCACCGCGATCGGCGAGAGCATCATCACCGCGATGCGGGCTCTCGAGCAGGCGCCAAAGGATCCTGCGAACCCCGACGCCATCGCGCCCGGAGCGATCGTCATGTTGAGCGACGGGACGAACACTGCAGGCCGGGCGCCTCAGCAGGCGGCAGCGGAGGCGCGGGCGGCGAAGGTGCCGATCTACACCATCGCCTACGGCACGGAGAATGGTTATGTCGACCTTGACGGCAAGCGTGAATCCGTGCCGGTAGATCATGAACTGATGAGGCAGATCGCCGAGGCCAGCGGCGGTCAGTACTTCAGTGCGGCCACCCCTGACCAGCTCAAGACGGTTTACGCCAACATCGGGTCCGAAGTCGGATACGAAAAGGCTGACCGCGAGGTGACCGCGCGCTTCGCGGGTTACGGACTCGCGTTTGCCGTTCTTGCCGCCCTCGGTGCGATCTCACTGGGCGCGAGGTGGCCCTGATGATTCCGATGCTGCAGTTCCTGGCGCCGTCACGGTTGTGGCTGTTGCTGTTGATCCCGGCGCTGGTCGGCCTCTACCTGCTTCTGGTTCAGCGTAAGCGAAACCGTAACAAGCAGGTGGGCCGGACCATGTTCGACTTGGTCATACCCCGGGATCGGACTTGGCTGCGGCACCTCGCCGTCGGGCTGTCAATCCTGAGCCTGCTGACGCTCACCCTGGCCTTTGCCAAGCCCAAGGACGAGGTCTCGGTCCCCAGAGAGCGGGCGACGATTGTGGTGACGATCGATGTCTCTCTGTCCATGGAGGCTACCGATGTCAAACCGACCCGGCTGGAGGCGGCCAAGGCCGCGGCGAAGGACTTCGTCACATCCCTGCCACCCAAGTTCAACGTCGCGCTGGTCTCCTTTGCCGGCACGGCCACGACGGTTGTGCCTCCGACGCTTGATCGGGGCGCCGTCACAGCCGCCATCGCGAACCTCAGCCCCGACCGCTCCACCGCTATCGGCGAAGGGATTTATACCTCGCTCGCCGCCTTGGCCCAGGTGCCACCGGACCCCGACAATCCAGACGCTGTCGTCCCGGCCCGGGTCGTGCTGCTCAGCGATGGAAAGACGCAGATCGGGCGCACCTCGGATCAGGCGGCCGAGGCGGCCAAGGCGCAGCGCGTGCCGATCTACACGATCGCCTACGGCACCGCGGAGGGTTACATCGAAATCGGCGGCCGGCAGGAGCCGGTGCCGGTGGACAAAGCCGAACTGGCCAAAGTCGCCAAGATTTCTGGCGGCGAGGCCTACACTGCCTCGTCGGCGGGCGAGCTGAAGCAGGTTTACAAGGACATCGGCAGCTCGGTCGGCAAGGAGAAAGTCGACAGGGAAGTGACCGCACGCTACGCCGGCTTCGGTCTGGGCCTCGCGATCCTCGCGGCACTCGGCATGGTCTCCCTCGGCGCACGCTGGCCCTAGTCTGCTGAGCATGGGGGTGGCGGAGAACCTCGCCAGGGTGACGGCCAGGGTAGATGACGCCTGCCGAAGCGTGGGACGTGAGCCGAGTGAGGTCCGGCTGATGCCGGTGACCAAGACGCACGGCCCCGAGGTGATCAAAGAGGCGTACGCAGCGGGCATGCGGGTCTTCGGTGAGAATCGGGTGCAGGAGGCGGCGGAGAAGGCGGAACAGCTCGCCGGATTCGGCGATCTTCAGTGGGCGATCATCGGTCATCTGCAGAGCAACAAGGTGAAGCAGATGGTGCACGTCGCCAGCGAGTTTCACGCGCTCGACTCGGTCAAGATCGCCGAGGCCGTGGACCGCCGGCTTCAGGAGCAAGGACGGAGCCTCGACGTCTTCGTTCAGGTCAACTCCTCCGACGAACCTCAGAAGTTCGGCCTGCCACCGGACGAGGTGGAACCGTTCGCGCTGAATCTCAGGCGGTTCACAACGCTGCGGGTGCGGGGACTGATGACACTGGCCGTGTTCACCGATGATCAAGAAACGCTGGCCGCCTGCTTCAACCGAATGAGGATGCTCCAGCAGCGACTTCTTGACCGAGATCTAGCGCCCGACTCGTACGAGGAGCTCTCGATGGGAATGTCGAACGATTTCGAGCTGGCTATCGCCTACGGAGCGACCACGGTACGGGTGGGCGAGGCGATCTTCGGGCCGCGGCGCTCTGGAGCGGACTAGGTCGCTTCTGGTTGATTGACCCCCCATCGGACGTGCAACGAACTGGTCAAGGAAGGCGCCAAGGTCGTCATCGTGGCACGGCGCTCGGCGGTACTTGCCAAGACCGGTCGATCAATCGACGCAGGGCTGAGAGATCGACATCGGACAGCCGCTTGATGTAGAGGCATCCCTTGCCCGTCTTGTGGGGGCCCAGCTTCGCCAGGTCACGCGCATCGCGGTCCTCGAACCCGCTGGCGAGGTAGACCACCAAGTGCTGTTTGCGTGGTGCGAAGCTGGCCAGCGGCGCATCTCCTTCGTGGCCGCTGGCGTAGCGATAGTGGTAACGGCCGAAGCCGACGATGCTGGTGCCCCACATGGTGGCTTCTTCGCCGGTGATCTCCGCCATCAACTCAGAAAGTACTCGCGCGTCGCTGCGCTTTTCGTCGTCCGGCAGAGCGTCGATGAAATCATTCACCACGCGGCCAGACGGTGTCAGGGCTGGTGTGGTTGCCATGTGGCGAGCGTGCCATCGATCTAAGGCGCCCGCAACGCCGCGGTGGCAGCGGGTGATCTTGATCCGCGGTCGTGCGGCCATCCTGTTGATCATCAGGCGCACTCGACACTCCGACGCGCCCCAATCCCCGCCCGGTTGTTGGTCTGGCCGCGAGAACTGGTGCAAGATGGGACCACAACCAAACGATCCGCCTGCGGTCGAGCCGGTTTGAGGATGTCGGGGAAGGCAGCCCTCAAGCTGTCTGGTCTCGCGCCTGGAGGATCGTATGAGTAGTGCCCGTGGAGTTTTGTTCATCCACTCCGCGCCGGCTGCGCTTTGCCCGCATGTCGAGTGGGCGATAGGCGCGGTACTTGGCGCGCCTGCGCGGCTGGACTGGATCTCACAGCCCATCGAGCGATCCGCATACCGGACGGACTACTCCTGGACCGGACCGGTGGGGACAGGAGCCCGGCTGGCCTCGGCGCTCACGGGTTGGCAGAAGCTTCGATACGAAGTCACCGAGGACGCCACGTCGTCACGCGAGGGCGAGCGGTATGCGTACACGCCGACGCTAGGCGTCTTCTACGCCGTGACCGGCCAGCACGGCGACATCCTGGTGCCGGAGGATCGCCTTCGGCACGCCATGATGACCGCCAACTCGGGTGGCCGCGATCTGCACTCGGCGCTTGACGTCCTGCTGGGCAAGGAGTGGGACGACGAACTCGAGCCTTTCCGCTTTGCCGGTGACGACGCGCCTGTGCGTTGGCTGCACCAGGTGGTCTAAACCCTCATTGTTGGTCAGGACTCACAAGGGGATATTGGTATGACCTCCGCGCGCCCCAGTGTCTGCGTCTCGGATCGCGCCGGCCAAAGACGAGCGGGTGCCGGACGGGATGACGATCTCGTCTACGACGCCGATCTCCACCGCCTTCTGCACACCGCCGGCGATGCGCTCGTGTTCGGCGGCTAGCTCAGCTTCGACCTGCGGTCGAAGATCGTCGGCAACCTCAGCCAGCTTGCGGCGGTGCAAGATCCGGACAGCGGCGATCGGGCCCATCACCGCCACCTCGGCGCCCGGCCAGGCGAAGACCCTGGTCGCACCCAGTGAACGGGCGTTCATGGCGATGTACGCGCCGCCGTACGCTTTCCGCGTCACCAGCGTCACGCGGGGGACGACCGCTTCGCCGAAGGCATGCAGTAGCTTGGCCCCCCGGCGCACCACCCCGTCCCACTCCTGGCCGACACCCGGCAGGTAGCCCGGCACGTCGACCAGCACGATCAGCGGGACGCCGAAGGCATCGCACATCCGAACGAAGCGGGCCGCTTTTTCCGCACTAAGGGAATCCAGGCACCCGCCCAGCCGCAGCGGGTTGTTGGCGATCACCCCGACGGTACGACCGCCCAGCCGGCCGAGCGCAATGGTGATGTTCGGCGCCCAGCGGGCGTGCAGCTCGATCATCGACTCTTCGTCGAGCAGGCCCTTGATCAACGGGTGCACGTCGTAGGCGCGCCTGGGCGACTCCGGCAACAGCGACGCCAGGTCGGCATCGGCCACGTGTCGTTGGGTGGTGCCCTGGCTGGCCAGGAGGGTGGCCAGTGATCTGCCCTGCTCGATGGCGTGGGATTCGTCGTCCGCGACGATGTGCACGACCCCCGAGCGGCGCCCGTGTGTGTCAGGGCCGCCGAGCCGCAACATGTCGACGTCCTCGCCGGTGACCGAGCGGACGACGTCGGGTCCGGTGACGAAGATCCGGCCTTCGGGGGCCAGGATCACCACGTCGGTGAGCGCCGGCCCGTAGGCCGCGCCACCGGCAGCGAAGCCCAGCACGATGGAGATCTGCGGAACCTTCCCGGAGGCCTTCGTCATGGCGTGGAAGATCTGCCCGACCGCATCCAAGGACAGCACGCCCTCAGCCAGCCTGGCGCCACCGGAGTGCCAGATCCCGAGAATAGGAACCTGATCGTTGAGCGCCCGCTCGTAGGCCTGAACGACGACCTCGCAGCCGTGCACGCCCATCGCCCCGCCCATGACCGTGGCGTCGGAGCAGAAGGCGACCACGCCGCTGCCGTTGATGGTTCCGACGGCTGCCAGCATGCCGGAGTCGTCATCCGGGGTGATCAACTCCACTGAGCCCTCATCCAGCAGCGCCTGGAGCCGGAAATTGGGGTTGCGGGGATCAAGCTCGCGCGGCAGCTTCTCTTTTTTCACCTGCGCACTGGCTGGGGAAGGCATTGGCCCAGCGGCCGGGTTAGCCGGAGGTGGTGGTGCTGTAGTCGTCATTTGTCGATCTCCGTGGCGTAGGCGTTGGTGAAAGCGACCGCGACGTTGTGGCCACCGAAGCCGAACGAGTTGTTGATGCCAGCTACGTCCCCGGCGGGAAGATCGCGCACCTTGGTGGCGATGTCGATGCCCAGATCGGGTTCGCAGTTGTCGAGGTTGATGGTCGGCGGCACCTTGCGATGTCGCAATGCCAGCAGGGTCGCCAGAGACTCCAGCGCGCCGGCACCGCCGAGCAGGTGCCCCGTCATCGACTTGGTGCCATTGACGATTGCTTCGGTGTTTTCCCCGAGGGCTTGGCGGATGGAACTCGCTTCAGTGATGTCGCCTTGCGGCGTTGACGTGGCGTGGGCGTTGACGTGGACGATGTCTGCTGGATCGAGTTGTCCTTCGCGAAGCGCCCGGGTCATGGCGAGCGCCTGCGTGTGGCCCGTCGGATTGGGCTGGACCATGTCATGTGCGTCGGCGGTGATGCCGGCGCCGGCGAGCTCGCCGTAGATCTTGGCGCCGCGAGCTTGAGCATGCTCGAGGGTCTCGATGACGAACATCGCGGCTCCCTCGGCTAGCACGAAGCCGTCCCGATCGACGTCCCACGGGCGGGAGGCCCGTTCGGGTTCGTCATTGCGGCGGCTCATCGCCTGCATCTGGGCGAAGCACGCGATCGGCAGGGGGTGAATGACGCCCTCGGTTCCGCCGACGACCACGACGTCGGCCCGATCGAGCCGAATCATGTCGAGGCCCAAAGCGATCGACTCGTTGCTGGACGCGCATGCGGAGACGGGTGTGTGAACTCCGGCTTGCGCACCTAACCGGAGGCTTACATTGGCCGCCGTGGCATTGGCCATCAGCATGGGGATCGCCAGCGGGCTGACCCGCCGGGCGCCCTTTTCCTTCTGAATGTCCCAGTTGGCGAGCAGGGTGTGCAGGCCTCCAATACCAGTGGCTATGGCGACGCCGAGGCGTTCCCGATCCACCGGGTTGTCCTCCTTCAGCCCATAGCCGGCGTCCTGCCAGGCCTCCATTGCCGCGATCAGCCCTAGCTGTGCGGAGCGGTCGAGCCGGCGGGCTTCCACTCGGTCGAGGACGTCCGACGGGTCGACCGCGATCTGGGCCGCGATCTTGACTGGTATGTCGTCAGCCCATTCGGCGTCAATCCTCCGGACGCCGGACTTGCCGGCCAGCAGGGCCTCCCAGGTGCTGGGCGCATTGCTCCCCAGCGGTGTGGTGGCCCCAATACCAGTAACGACTACCGGGATTCGTGACATTCTGAGCACTCCTTGCGGGATGCGGTGCTACGTGGAGATTGGGGCGGGGGAGCCGTACGGAGCTCGGCCATGATCGACAGCTCCCGGCCCTTCGCGATCTACGACGCTGCGCGCTCGATGTAGGCGACCGCGTCGCCCACCGTCTTGAGATTCTTGGCCTCTTCGTCCGGGATGCTGACGCCGAACTTCTCCTCGGCCGCGTAGATGATCTCGACCATAGACAGCGAGTCGACATCGAGGTCGTCGGTGAACGACTTGTCGAGCTGGACGTCGTCGGCCGGTACGCCGGCAACCTCATTGACGATCTCGGCGAGGTCGGTCCGGACTTCTTCGGTGGTGGGCATGAGCAGGACTCCTTCAGGGATGAACGGGATCAGATTGCGCGAAGAGCTTAGGGAAGGACGATCACCTGACCGGCGTAGACCAGGCCGGCCCCAAAGCCGATGATCAAGCAGGTCTGACCGGACTTGGCCTCGCCTGAATCGAGCAGCGTCTCGATGGCGAGTGGAATGGACGCCGCCGAGGTGTTGCCCTGGTAGGCGATGTCGCGACCGACCACGACCTTCTCGGGCAGCTTGAGTGCGCGGAACATGGCGTCGGTGATTCGCATATTCGCCTGATGCGGCACGAAGACATCGAGATCATCGGGACTGACCCCGGCCGCATCGAGCGCCTCGGCCGCGGTCTTGGACATGGTGTAGGCGGCCCATTTGAAGACCGGGTTGCCGTCCATCCGGAGTGTGGGCCAGTGCCGACCGGAGGCGTCGGCCTTGTCGAGGACCCGGTCCCAGGGTTCCGTCTGCTGGATGAGTGGGGCCTGCTCGCCGTCCGAACCCCAGACCACCGGGCCGATGCCGGGCTGGTCGCTGGGCCCGATCACGGCCGCCCCTGCGCCGTCAGCGAAGAGGAAGGCGGTCGAGCGATCATGTTTGTTGGTCATGTCGCTGAGCCGTTCCACACCGATGATCAAGACGTATTTCGAGGCGCCAGTGCGGACGAATGAGTCGGCCATCGCCGTGGCGTAACAGAACCCCGCGCAGGCAGCGGATATGTCGAAGGCGGCGGCACCGGTGGCGCCCAGCTCGCTGGCGATCGTGGTCGCGACGGCTGGCGTCTGGTAGAGGTGCGTGACGGTCGAGACGATCACCGTGTCGATCTGGGGTGGCTCGACTCCGGCGCGCTCCATCGCACGGCGAGCGGCGCTCACTGACATCATCTGGACGGTCTCGTCCTCGGCTGCCCAGCGCCGCTCGATGATTCCGGAGCGGGTGCGGATCCACTCATCGGATGAGTCGATGTAGGTGCAGATTTCGGCGTTGTCGACGACCCGGCGCGGCCGGTACCCGCCGACACCGAGAATCGCAGAGAAGGGTGCCCCTGTGCTGACAGCGAGATTCATCGGGTGACCTCCGTGGCCTCAGACGTTTCGACGTTGGGATACAGGCGCAGGAGCGGTTGGCCTGGAGCAACCGGGTCGCCGTTCTCCACCAGCCACTCGACCACAATGCCGCCGTGCGGCGCGGTCACCGGAATCTCGTCGCGGAGATTCTTCACCGTGCCGACTGTGCTGCGGTTGGGCAGGACGCTGTCGGTCACGATGTCGTCGGTCCGGGTGAATTGCCCCTTGCCTGGCGAGACGACGAGCCGCCACGTGGGGTTGCCAGAGATCGGCGAGGCCAGCGCCGGCCCGCCGTGCTTTCGGACGAAGTCCATCGCCTCTGGCAGCTGGTCGGGGGTGTTGAGAGCGAAGAGGTCGACGCCCTTGAGATTGCGTTTGGCGATGCCGGTGAGGGTTCCGGCCGGCGGCATCTCCAGCAGCCCGGTGACGCCCAGATCCGCCATCGCCGCCATGCAGAGATCCCAGCGGACCGGAGAGGCGACCTGAGCAACAAGGCGCTTGAGAACCTCGCGACCGGAATGCACGACTTGGCCATCGGCGTTGGACAGCAGCCGCGTACGCGGATCGTGGGTCGTGATTGCCCGGGCCAGGGCGGCAAGCTCGGCAACCGCCGGCTCCATGTGCACGGTGTGAAACGCACCGGCCACACTTAGCTCCACTAGCCGAGCCCGGGCGGGTGGCTGCGCGGCAAACGCGGCGAGCTGTTCCTTGGTGCCGGCCGCCACGATTTGTCCGGACCCGTTGTGATTCGCGGCTGTCAAGTCGTAGGCGGCGAGGGCCTCCAGCACCTCGTCGGCGTTGCCGCCGACCACGGCGGTCATCGAGGTGGGTGTTGCGGCGCTGGCCTCGGCCATGGACCGGCCGCGTTCTCTGACGAAGACCATGGCCTGTTCAGCCGACAGCACCCCGACTCCCGCGGCGGCCGTGATCTCGCCGACAGAGTGCCCGGCCGCCACACCGATCAGTGGATAGGCGTCCGCGGGGTGCGGAAATAGTTCAAGGGCTGCTAGCAGGCCAGAGGCCACCAGCAGTGGTTGGGCGATCGCGGTGTCACGAATGGTATCGGCGTCGGCGTCGGTGCCGTAGTGGCGTAGATCGAGGTTCGACACCGCGGACAGCCACCTGAGCCGATCCGCGAATGTGGATTCGGTCAGCCACGGGCGCAAAAATCCGGGTGTTTGCGCACCCTGGCCGGGTGCCACGATCGCCAGCACCCCTCAATCGTTTCGGAATCTGGTGGGCGATGCCGTTCGGGGACGTCACGAATCTTCGGACGTCCTATTGTTCACCTCCTACAAAGCCGGAACACCCGTTACCTCTGCACTTTGAGCCCGATAGGCAGTCTTCGAGCCCTGTGCCAGGGGCTCAAGGGACACCGACGAGGCTCAAAGTCGCTGTGGTGCACGTGACAGGCGGGTCATAGGGTCGCAGCGTTAGCTTTCCGGGGCGGCGTCGGCGGGAGTGCGTCTGAGCAGCCGGCCCAGCGTGAGGGCGAGGCGGAGAGCGTACGCGTCGCGTGGGTCGGTCGGGCTGTATCCGCTTACCTCGTGGATTCGGCGGAGCCGATAGCGCACCGTGTTGGCGTGGACGAATAGCGCCCGGGACGCGGCTTCGATCGAGGAACCCTGGTCGAAGAAGGTGACCAGGGTCTCCAGCAGGCCGCCGCCTGAGGCAAGAAGCGGGTCGTAAAGGTCACGGGCCAGCTCTCGACGCGCATGGCCGTCGCCGGCCAAGGCACGTTCGGGCAGCAGATCCTCTGCCGTGACCGGGCGTGGTGCCTCCGGCCAGCCGACCGCGGCACGGAAACCTGACAACGCCTCACGGGTGCTCGATGCGGCCTCCATGAGGTGCTCGACCGGTGGTCCGACGACGATCGGTCCGGGGCCGAAGTCGCCGGCGAAGGTCCGTACCACTTCCGCCGCCAAATCGGCGGAGGTGAAGGCGCTACTCCCCAGGACGATGATCATGCGATCACCCTGGACGGCACCTAACATATCGGCGCCGCGAATGACTGACGCGTGACGAATGGCTTCCAGGGCCAGGGCCGGTTCCAGTTCGGGGGCGGAGCCGACCACGACCACGACTGGTGCCGCCGAGCGCCAGCCGAGGGTCGACGCGCGAGAGAGAACCGTCTCGTCGGTCTCCCCACGCAGCACCGCGTCGACCACGAGCGCTTCCAGACGCGCATCCCAGGCACCGCGAAGCTCTGCCGCGCGGGCGTAGATCTCAGCGGCGGCGAAGGCGACCTCTCGGCTGTACTGAACAATCGCCGCGTGCAGAACCGGCCGGTCGCCTTTCGGCATGAGTTCGTCGATCTCGGCTTCCACCACGTCGATGGTGGTGCGAACGAGTTCGACAGTCTGGTGCAGGGAGATCTTGCGGGTCAGCTCTCGGGGTGCGGAGCTGAAGACCTCCGACGTGGTCGGACCGCGCGGATCAGGGTCGGCGAACCACTTGACGAAGCCGTCGATACCTGCCTGGGCTACCAGCGTGATCTGGGAACGATGTTCAGCGTCGAGCCGCTGGAACCACTGATGCCGCGACTCCATCTCAGCGATGGTGGCCGTGGTCATCGCCCCCGTGACAGAGGAGAGTCGCTTCCCGATGGAGGCCCGGCTCCTAGCGGAGGGGAGCAGGGACTTGGTGATCCCTCGCGTGCTCGCCGCCATAGGCTGACACTTTAGGCGTTCCTGGTTTGGCTGCGCGCCAGCGGGAAGGATGGTTCCTGAGTGAGTGATCTTGATCTTCGGCCACAGGAGATCGTCTGTGGATCGGTTGCCCGTCCCGAACCCGAAGAGCTGCTGCTGGCGGCGCGACGGGTCTACCTCGGCAAGACCACGGAGGTGGCGCGCGCCTTGCCGGATGCCCAGATCCGGATGATCGGCGCCTGGTGCTTTCTTGATCATTACGGGCCCGAGAGCGTCCGCGACTCACAGGGCATGCAGGTGTGGGCGCATCCACACACCGGCTTGCAGACGGTGAGCTGGCTGTTGGAGGGAGAGATCGAGCATCGTGACAGCCTCGGCTCACAGGTGATGGTCCGCCCGCAGCAGTTGCACATCATGACGGCCGGCGGCGGCATCGTGCACAGTGAGATGTCCCTGGCGAGCAAACCGCCGACCCTCCACGGAGTGCAGCTGTGGGTTGCGCTACCCGACTCTGATCGAGATTCGAGCCCTCGCTTCGATAGTCATGTCGAACTGCCCGTCCTGGCTGTTCCAGGGTTGACCGGTACGGTGCTGATCGGCGAACTCGGCGGGGTGCGTTCTCCGGCGGGAGGCCACACGCCGCTGGTCGGCGCCGACCTGACAGTGGCGCCGGGTGTTCCAGTCCGGCTCGGGGTAGACGAGGCATTCGAGTATGGAGTCTTCGTGGTTCAGGGCGATGTGACGGTCGAATCCACCCGCGTCGGAGTTGATCAACTTCTCTATCTCGGGTCTCAGCGTCGCTCCATCGGTCTGTCCAGCGACCGTGGCGGTCGCGTCATTCTGTTGGGCGGCGAACCGTTTACCGAGGAAATCGTCATGTGGTGGAACTTCGTCGGCCGTGGCCATGACGAGATCGTCGCCTTCCGGGACGCCTGGGAGCGCAGGGAGGCGAGGTTTCCGCCCGTCGTCGACCGCACTGAGAAGGTGATGGAGGCTCCGGCCATGCCGACCGTGCAGCTCAAGCCCCGTCCTCGGCGGGCCAGATGATGTCGGTGTCGGCGCCATGAATCCGGTCGAAGCCTTGCGCGAAATCGGCTTTCTGCTGGAGCGCTCGCGAGCCGACACGTATCGCGTCCGTGCCTATCGTGGCGCGGCCGATGTCATTTCAGGGCTCGGTGAGGAAGAGCGTCAAGCGCACCAAGAGCAGCGCACCTGGGGCAAGGTGCAGGGGGTCGGTCCCAAGACAGCAGTGGTGATCAGCCAGGCCATGGCCGGTCAAGTGCCGGAATATCTCCAGAAGCTGCGTGACGAGAAGCGGCCGCTCGTCGAGGGTGGCGATGGCATGCGGGCCGCGCTTCGAGGAGATCTGCACTGCCATTCGAACTGGTCCGATGGGGGCAGTCCGCCGGAGGAGATGATGCTAACCGCGCGTCAGCTGGGGCACGAATACTGTGCGCTCACGGACCACTCGCCGCGGCTGACAGTGGCCCGTGGGCTCACCGCGGAGCGCCTCCGTACGCAGATGGAACTCATCGACCGCCTCAACGAGGTGATGGCCCCTTTTCGGATCCTGCGAGGGATCGAGGTCGACATCCTCGAAGATGGCGGCCTTGATCAGCAGGACCACCTGCTCGGCGAGTTGGACGTCGTGGTGTCGAGTGTGCATTCCAAGCTCCGATCCGATTCGGAAACGATGACGCACCGCATGGTTGGCGGTATCTCGAACCCGCGGACCAATGTGCTCGGACACTGCACGGGGCGGCTGATCGAAGGGGAGCGGGGCCTGCGTCCCCAGTCTGTATTCGACCCGGAGGTAGTTTTCGAGGCCTGCCGGACCTTCGACGTTGCGGTAGAGATCAACTCACGCCCGGAACGCCGGGATCCTCCGACTCGGCTGCTGAGCATGGCGATCGAGATGGGCTGCCTTTTCTCAATCGATACCGATGCCCATGCGCCAGGCCAGCTGGAATTTGTGGCCTATGGCTGCGAGCGCGCCGAAGCGCTCGGTCTTGACCCTGATCGGGTGATCAACACCTGGCCCCTGGACCGCTTGTTGGCGTGGTGCGACAAGGATGGACGCTAACCTGCATCGGTGAACGACTACGACCTGGCCGCTGATCTTGTGCGGTCTGCCGGAACGCTGGCGGCCGACATGCTGGCCGGGGGTCTGGAAACGCGGTACAAGACGTCGATCTCCGATGTCGTGTCGGGCGCTGACGAGGCTGCTGAGAGGCTGGTGGCCGACCGGCTCGGTGACGTTAGACCCGATGACGCGGTGGTCGGCGAAGAGGGCGCCAAGCGCCCAGGAGGGCGCCGAACCTGGTACATCGACCCAGTCGACGGCACCTACAACTTCTTGTCCCGGGTCCCGTACTGGTGCTCGGCGATCGGCCTGGTCGACGAGGCCGGGCCGGTCGCCGGAGCGGTCTACTACCCAGGTTCGGATGAGTTGTGGGTGGGAGGTCCGGCTCAGCCCACCACCCTGGACGGCGAGCCCGTTCCAGAACTGCTCGATCAACCCTTGGCCGCCGTCTCGATTGCCACCTACCTCCACCCTCGATATGTCAAGGATCACCAGCGGGTCGACCCGTGGCTTGCCGCGGTAAGTGCTGCCGCCACCTTGCGGATGCTCGGTTCCGCATCGGTCGACCTCGCGGGGGTGGCGAGCGGACGGCTCGGCGTGTTCCTGCAGGCGAACCTCAGCCCGTGGGATTGGTATCCAGGAGCGGCCCTGGTGATCGGCGCCGGTGGGGTTGCTGAGACACTGCCTGTTGGGGGCAATGTCTGGCAGATAGCCGGCAACCGGCAGTCCGTTGCTGAGACCAAGGCGGCGCTTCAGGGGTGATCGGCGAACGCGGCGCGAGTTCGGGCCGCTTGGGGTTCCGCTCGGCTGGAGGCTCTGGCAGGCTTTCCCCAACAAGTCGTAAGTGCAAATGCGGTGGAGGTGAGTTCGACGGCGGGACCGGAGGAGCTGAAGGCTCCCGCGGGCAATAAGCTCTCGCTCGCTTCTGGCATGGTGATCCAAGAGCTCGGCTGGGACTCCGACGTCGACGACGACGTACGAGCCATGATCGAGGACTCGATCGACGGTGAGTTGATCGAGGAAGCGGTAGAAGCGGTTGACGTCGTGCTGCTGTGGTGGCGAGACGGCGATGGTGATCTGGTTGACGGGCTAGTCGATGCGCTGACCGATTTGAGCGACACGGGATACATCTGGCTGATGACGCCAAAGGTTGGTCGCGACGGTTACGTCGACGCGGCTGATCTTGCTGAGGCAGCAGTGACGGCGGGCCTGGCGTTGACCAACAGCGCCTCGGTGTCGGCCGACTGGGCAGCCACCCGGCTGGTGCGGCCCCGGGGTTCTCGCCGGTGAGCGTGCCGGCGAACGGCTCGCCGGCGCCCGACTTCACCGCCCGGAATCAGCATGGGGAGTCGGTCAGGCTTTCCGCACTGCGTGGCAGTCCAATAGTGATCATCTTCTATCCATGGGCTTTCTCTGGGATCTGCCGTGGCGAGTTGGCGGAGGTCCGTGATCATGCCGACGAGTTGTCGTCGGTGGGAGCTCGGGTTCTTGCTGTCTCCTGCGACGCGATGTTCACGCTGCGGGCCTTCGCCGAGCATGAAGGGCTGAACTTCGATCTGCTGAGTGATCATTGGCCGCACGGGGTAGTCGCTAGACGGTACGGGGTGTTCGACGAAGACCGAGGCTGTGCGGTGCGCGGCTCGTTCGTTCTCGACGATTCCGGCATGATCACCTGGCAGGTGGTTAGCGAGATCGGAGAAGCTCGACAGTTGGCTGACGTGATTCGCACGCTGGCGGCCTGAGCACTGAGGAGGAAATCATGCCGCTGACAGGTGAGTACGAGCCGAGTCCGCAGTCTTGGGTTCGAGACCAGGTCGAACGCTACGAAGCCACGGATGGGCGGGAAGGAAACACGCTGCGCGACACCGGCCTGCCGGTGGTGGTCTTCACGATGCGCGGCCGCAAGAGCGGCAAGATCAGGAAGATTCCTCTGATGCGGGTTGAGCATGACAGCGCGTACGCTCTGGTGGCCTCGCAAGGTGGCGCCCCTGAGCATCCCAACTGGTATTACAACCTCAAGGCGGATCCCGATGCTTTGATGGTCCAAGACGGAGCAGACCGATTCGATGCCCACGCACGCGAGCTCGAGGGCGAGGAACGAGAGATCTGGTGGCAGCGCGCAGTTGCGGCGTACCCGCCGTATGCGGATTATCAGAAGCGCACGGAGCGCCTGATCCCCGTTCTGTTGGCCGAACGCCGGGCCTGACCCACTGGAGGCACAATGGCTGCCATGATCCCTGTTCTGGAGTTCGGACGTACCGGACACAACAGCACCCGCGCCCTCTTCGGGGCCGCGGCCCTCGGTAACGTCACGCAGGCCGAAGCGGATGACACGATGGAGCTGCTCCGCCAACACGGCGTCAACCACATCGACACGGCCGCAAGCTACGGCGATGCAGAGCTCAGGATCGGGCCGTGGATGGAGACGCACAGGTCCGACTTCTTCCTAGCGACCAAGACCGGAGAACGGAAGCGTGACGACGCGTACGCAGAAATCTCGCGGTCGCTCGAGCGGCTTCGTACCGATAACGTCGATCTGATTCAACTGCACAACCTCGTCGACGAGTCGGACTGGCAAACAGCCTTCGCTCCCGGCGGTGTGCTGGAGGCCGTCGTGCGCGCGAAGGATGAGGGCCTTGTTCGCTTCATCGGAGTGACGGGCCACGGCATCACTGTCGCGGCCCAACATCTGCGATCACTGGGCGAATACCCGTTCGACTCGGTACTGCTGCCCTACAACTACCCGATGTCGCGAAACACCGCCTACATGGAGGATTTCGAGGCCCTTGTCGAGGTCTGCGAGCAGCGCGGCGTGGCCATCCAAACGATCAAGGCCATCACTCGGGCGCCCTGGGCCGAGCGGCAGCAGACTGCCAACACCTGGTACGAACCGCTCACCGACCAGGCGGCCATCGATCTTGCGGTCAGCTGGGTCCTTGGTCGTGATGGTTTCTTTTTGAACACCGTTGGCGACATTCACATCCTGCCCAAGGTGCTCGATGCGGTCGAGCGCTTCTCCGAGCGCCCCTCGGACGAGGCGATGGACGAGCTGGACAAAGCCTTCGGCCTGGAGCCGCTCTTCGTCTGACGCCACGTCACAGCGCTGAGGGAGCCACACCTTCTTTAGGGTGAGGGCCTGCGCCAAAAAGGAAACGGCCCCCGGCTGATAAATCCGGAAGCCGTTTCCTCTTACTGCTGAATTGAGCTTCGCCGCTTCGACAATGAGGTCACCGGTTGGAACGGCCGTCTTTGATATCCGTGTCGATCTGTTCCTTGCGGACCTTTTCGGAAACCGTCTGCTGATCGGTGACCGTCTCAGTACCAAGACGGACCCGCTCGACCGGAACCGCTTCCTTCTCCACGACGGGCCGCTCCTCGCGGAGGATCACCTCATGCTCCTCCTCGCTGATGTCCGGTCCTGAGCGAGCGGCACCCACGTTCTTATCGGTGATCGGCTCACGCTCCACCCGGACCTCCTCGCGGCTGACCGGTACCGTCTGCGTGACGTTCTCCGTTACGACATACTTTCGCAGCCGTGCCCGGCCAGCTTCCTGGGAACGGGTGCCGACCTTGAGTCGCTCCTCTGACCGAGTCATCGCGTCGTCGGTTGTCGGACCAGAGGTGTCATAGCCGACAGTGTCGCGGTCACGGTCGCGGTCGTAGTCGACATCACCAGCGGTGTAGCCCGATGACCGGGCACGGCCCGACCTCCTTGTCAGCCCATAGTGGTCGTACAGCCGCTGCTCTTCCTCGGGCGTGAGATCGCCATCTGCGTCGATGCGGGGCGCATCCTTGACGACATCCTTGTCGTAGTCGACCTCGATGTCGTTTCCCACGACATCGGCCCCCCTGAGGGGTACGAATGACTGCGAGGCACCGAACAGCCCGGTCTTCACCGTGACCCATTCCGGCTCGCCAGTCCTATCGTCGAGATAGATGGTGCCGATCGCACCGATCTTCTGGCCATCATTGTTGACTACGTTGCCGTTCGACGTGACGAGACCGTTTAGCTGGTCTTTGCTAATAGGCATGGAACTCCTCCCAATCGTTTGGCGGTTTGGCGCCGGTTGCCCCCCGGTTTACGTTGTAAACTCACACTACGCCCGGTTGTTTACTTTGTAAACCTGCCAAGGGCTTCCGCTTCGGAAGCAACCGCGGCGGCCACGGGAAGGGGGGCACTTCCCCGCGACCACCACGGCTCCTTGCGAGGGGCTATGTCGCCGCTCGGCATCGAACCACCCTCTTGGCAACCCCCGCCATCGCTGGCATCGAGGCTCCCCATTGGCTGCTCCAAGAACGAAGACGAACGAGATAGGCGCCCATGACGCGATGACGAGAGAGGTGTGTGGCGGCGTACCGCAAGCGCCTTCCTGTCGAGCCCGGCATAGATGGTCTCGCGATGGTCCTTCTCGAAATAGCGCCGAAGATCAGCCGCCCAGCGCCGCCCCGAAAGCCGCCACGTTGTGCCGGGGCTTCTTAAGCTGCGAGATGCTGTCGCCGTACTTCGCCACCCACATGGCTTGGCGCTCAGCCGCGGTGGGAGCGATCAAGACGGCCCTATGCGCTACCAACCACGCGAGACGGGCTGGCGGATCGTCGGGCCATGGCGGGCGCCGACCAGCGGCCCCGCTCCAACGCCCTGACCTCCGCCACACTTGATCTTGATTAGCCATCTCCCGAAACTCGCCTGTCTCATCGGACCCGGCCGGCACCCCGAGCGCATCCCATCCGGTGCGGATCACGCGATAGCGCGTTGCGCACTCCTCAAGACTGACCCAGGCCTGCCGCTGAACAGCCGGAGCCGTCAACGAGGGCGCACGAAAGTTGACGTGATCCGGGAGGACGCTGATGACCTTCTCCACCTGGCCGACTACCTCGGCGAGCGCAGGCTGCAAACTGCGGGTGATGATCACATCCTTTTGATGGGCGATCACCGCAGCCAGCGTGCGCTCAAGTTCCTCGGCGACCTCGCTCCGCATTCTCTGCGAAGCCTCCCACCGGGCGAGCGCAGCACGCGCCTCTTCTATCGGCGTTAGATCCGGCAACTCTGACTCGCCAGCGAGAAATGCGGCGACGGCTCCGGCGGCAATCTTCCTCCACACGGCCTCCTCCGCCGCAGGAGGCGGCTCCACCGGCAACGCTGCAATCCGATCGGCCGCAGCTCGAACCTGCAGGATCAGCGCCGGCAGTCGGTAGGCCTTTTCATCGTGGCCGGCCAGCAACCGGCTCAACTGCCTACTACGGGTGGGAACTGTCATCTTTCTTGATGCTCTCTTTGTGCGGACGGAAGTACCGGAACTCTCAACACCAGTTCGGGATCGATGCCGTTCCGGATTGCTCACGAACCCAGCAAAGACTGCAGACGCCAGAACCGTCTCCGCGGACCGCCCACTTCGCCAACAGGTCGTGCGATCGGTTCAGCTTGCGGTAGATGAACGATCGCCCGGGACGCGCAGGGCCAGGGATCGGACCGTCGCGCCAGCGATGCGCAGGAAACGCAGTGGGAGGCGTAGCCGCCAGGTTGGCCGTTCCGGCCGGTCGAGCGGCTCGACCCACATCCATACCGAGACGACCAGCATGACGGCCACGTGCCATGCCGGCGCGAGCAGCGACACGAGCATCAGCGCCCAACACGACCCGAGGCACCACGCGGCGTGCGTGCTGCCGAAACGAAGTGCGTCGCGGTCGGCGGCGCTGCCGAAGGACGAGATCGGTGGATGCGCACAGTGCATGTTGAGGCAGTGCTGCTTGAGCGGTGACAGCTGCCAGGTCAGGGCAGCAATGAGGCCGAGCAGCATCGCGAGGTCCGCGTGCCCAGTGACCGACCGCAGCGCTGACGCAACGGCGAGGAGGACGATGCCTCCGACCGTCCAGACCGCTGCGTGTGCCACCGTCACGAGGCTCACTGCGCGCCAGCGACGACTCCGCAGGCTCCGCGCTCGGACGTGCCGCAAGGCCGGGATCAGTAGCGGGGCCATCATCGCGGTCAGCATCAGTGCCCAGCCGATGAGGAGCCCGACGACGTTCTCAGTCGACGGGTGCGACGCTGGCAGCCCGGTGTCCACGACCGCGTGATGGGCGTGACCAGTGTGCGCCAGCCTCGCCTCGAGGGCCGCAGCAGCCGGACCCTGCCCGGCCGCGGACGCAGCCCCAGACCCGGACGCGGACCGGAGTGGGTCCGCGAGCAGGGTCACTACCCACGCCACGGCAGTAACGGCCAGGACGGGCCTCCGGATCCGCCGACGCTCGCGAGCTTCGGGCGTCATCGCCGGATCCGGATCAGCGGCCCTGCCGGAAGATGCTGATGCGGCCGATGCTCAGCTCGGACTTCCTTCTGATCGGACGCACCGGGACGATCCGCACCGGCAGACTGTCGACGTCGAACTCGCCCTCGAGATGGAGCTGGTCGACGACGTCGGTAATCTCGAGCACGAACGTCAGACCCTGCCCGGCGTGCTCGTCGTCGAAGTCGCTCGCCTGGCTAACGCCGAACGGCGCGATGCTGCCGGCCAGCCGTTCGGGGTGCTCAGCCGGGTCCTCCTCGTCGCCCACGCCGAGGTACACGCTGAACGCGGTCGCGTCGGACTGACCGCGAACGTTCTCGAGATTGAGGAACACCCGGTCGGGTGCCGCCACTCGCTCGACATCACCGGCGGACGACGGGGCAAGGCTGTCTGCCACCCTTTGTCGTGCGGGGGCATCGAGCCGGACGCGGGTCCGGCTCTCGCTGCCCACCACCGGCACCGTCTCATCGTTGGCGCCGACAAGCTCGACGTTGGTCTCTTCTGGCACGGCCACACCTTCTTCTGCCGTCCGCTCGGCTGGGACCTCGAACCCGAGCCGGTCGAACCTGTCCTGCAGTAAGAGGACCGGGGCGACCGCCGGAGTGAGGTCGTCGTACTCATAGCCGAGGTCCTCGAGGTTCATCATCCCGCCGGGGGTGTACGTGAACGTTGTGCCGTCCGGCATCGGTGCGCAGAACGCGCGCCCACCGACGCTGGCCGGGCCCTGGAGCCACGTCGGCTGGGACGGGTTGAGGTGAGCGGGGTCGGCGGCCCAGCTCGCCCACAGCCTGTCGATGTTCGCGTGGTGCAGCCAGAAGATCGGGTCGAGGCCCGCCGTCCTCG
Organism: Propionibacteriaceae bacterium; assembly: GCA_035641455.1. Classification (GTDB taxonomy): domain Bacteria; phylum Actinomycetota; class Actinomycetes; order Propionibacteriales; family Propionibacteriaceae; genus Microlunatus. The sequence goes on from DASQUD010000295.1 coordinate 20,196, forward strand.
GGTCCGACATGGCGCCGACCGTCTCCGGTGGCTGCGCGTCCTCGCCGCCCACGAGGCCGTGCACCCAGTCGTGCGGCTGGGTCTCGATCCCACCGTGCACTGGGCCGTTGTGCGAGAAGCCCGTGTCGACCCCACCGAACCCGGGGCTTCCTCCGCTGGAGACCCCCGTGAAGTCTGGGTCACCCAACGCGTTGAGGTTGACCAGGTTGGTCGGCACGAACACGTCGCCGTCGCCGTTGGGGCCGTACCGCTGCTCGACGAACAGCGGGTTGTCGCCCACGCCGTCCGGCCAGTCCGGCGAGGCGAAGGCCGGAGGTAGCGCCGCCTGGTCGGGCGCGAAGTAGTTCCAGTAGGGCAGCGCCCAGTCGTCCGGGCCGTTCAGCGCGACCACCTCGGCTCGGATGTTCGCCTCCAACGCCAACACGTAGCCCCGGTGCCATGGCAGGAAGTACCAGCTGCCGTGTTGGCACTGTCGCCAGAACGTACTGAACTGCGCCTGACTCGGCGGCTGGTCGGTGGGAGAGAGGTAGCCGAGCTCCTGCCACCGCGACGCGTTGAACCCGTGCATCCCGGCATAGAAGCGCCAGCTCGTTGGCGTGGCCAAGGGCCGGACCTTCATGGCGGCCACCCCCCGGGCATACCAGAGGACCTCGTCAGCCCAGTCGCCAGCCAGCTCCCATACGTTGCGTCGGATGAACGCCATGTATCTCCAACCTCCGCGCGCCCGCGATGCGGTCCCCGCCAGACCGACGGGTGTGCCGGTCAGTCGTGGCCCTGTGACCCGCATCACATCCAGGTCAACGGTAGCGCTGTCAAGGCGCTGGTCGGAGTACTCGTCATGTATTTGGTCGAGAGCCGACCCTCGCAAAGCGTTGTGTGAAACAAAAGATGCGTCACAGATAGAAATACTGGTGTGTGCCAACCGCGCACGAAATCGATTCGGGGCGCTGGCTTGGTATTTTCTCTGGTGGGAGCAAGCAGACTTGAACTGCTGACCCCTTGTTTGTAAGACAAGTGCTCTAACCAACTGAGCTATGCTCCCGAGTGACTACCTGCCCTAGTCGGAGGCCTGTTAGCCGTAGACTTCGGGTTCTCGATCAGGGGCACACCGCCTCGGGTGTGTGCACCATGTGTGCAATCAGGTTAGCGGCACCGTTCACGGTGTCCGACCCCACCGTTCCGATGAGGGTGGCCGTAACATCGCCGGTGATCGCGATCGACGCGTGACTGAGAAGCTTGCTCACCACCGGGATGTCAGCGCCGGATGACAAACATGAGCGATGGCGCACAGTGCCGCAGGCGCTGGAGAGTGAGAGGCCGCAGTTCCCGTCCGTGCCGTTGCGGAGCGTCTGGGAGAGGGGGCAAGAGGAGTGAGGTGACCGCTCAGCCGACACCCACGGTCAACACGTGGCCTTAGGTCCGCCAGGCGTGCTGGGCGGCCTAGCTTCTTGGGCCCGCCTTAGGTCCAAGGCGAGCATTCTCGCCAAGGGCGAAGTCCGCCAGCGGCATCCTGCGAAGCCCGCCTTGGTTGTGGTGGTCTTCTGCTCAACTACCTGCAAGCATCGCGCCGGTTGACAACCCGTTACCAATCTGCCCTAGACTGCGCAGCGGCAGATAACGCTTTGGTCACAATGCTCGGGGGAAGTGATTACACGTGGCTCAACCCTGTCCGCGTCCGGCGATGCAGCCACTTGTTCCGGTGCGGGGCAGCACGAATGGCGCTTTTCGCGGCACGGCTAATCGGAGCTCGGCGGACCCGGCGCTATGTTGAGCATCGTTCTGACCGCCAAACACATGGACCACCTTCACGTCCGTTTACGGCAATACGGTGCCGACGGGTCGGGCATTCCAAACAGTCTTTGCACAACAGTCTTCTGACACGGGGGATGTGGCATGGTTCCAGGTGAGCCTCGGTTGGCACTGCGCCGCCATCGCAAGGTAATTGTGGTCCTCGCGGTCAGCATCGCCCTCGCACTGAGCAGCCTCGGCATAGATTCCGCCTCGGCTTCGACAAGGTCAAGGCTGGCTCTCAGCTTGAATCCGGATCGGTCAAACGCGGTGCGCCTCGATGGCTCGACGGTGAAGGGACAGATCTACGTCTTTGTGAGGGACGTGGAGACCCTTAACAAGGTCGATTTTTATCTGGACAGCTCGTGGCGGACGAGGACACCGGTTCGAACCGACACAGAGCCACCATTTGACTTCGCGGGTACCGCCGCTGACGGCACGGCCGTTCCGTACGACACGAAGAAGCTCGCCGATGGATCGCACGGCATCAAGGTCGTATTGACGTGGTCGGACGGCACCACTTCCAGCCGTCGGGCGAACTTCACAGTCGCCAACGGCGTAACAACCACACCCACCACCGCACCGTCGGCAACGACGACCGCTGCGCCGACAACCACGCCCACCACCGCACCGTCGGCAACGACCACCGCTGCGCCGACAACCACAGTCGCCGGCTCAAACGCGCCCATCGTCCGCGGCTTCATGACCGCCAAGCTCGGCCAGGTCACAAATACCATGCTCTCTGATATGAAGAGCGTCTGGGGCGCCAACGTCATCCGGTTGCAAATGTATCCCCGCGAAATGGCCAGCGCCCAAGGCAAGACCCTCGAGCAGGCCTGGCCGTCCATCCTGACCACGCTGGATGACACGGTGTCGCGGGCCAACGCCGTGGGCCTAAAAGTAATCGTCGACATGCACCAGGCGCCCTTCCCATACCCCATCAGTGAGCGCACGACCGATCTTTGGAACTCGCCGGACCTCGAGCCCTACTTCGTCGATGCCTGGAACCGCATCGCCACCAAACTCAAGCCTCGCAGTGCCGGTATCTGGGGCTTCGACCTCTTCAATGAGCCGGAGATCATCGGGCAATCCACCGCCCCCGCTCAATGGCGGCCACTGGCGACCAAGCTGACCCAAAACATCCATGGCATCGCGCCGGACATCTGGGTCATCTGGGATCCGGGCCCCAACGGCCAGGCCAAGGGCTACGTCAACCTGACTCCGCTGCCGGACAGAAAGGTCATTTACACCGCCCACGACTACCGGCCCCACGAGTTTACGCACCAGTGTCTCCGGGGCTGGCCCTGCCCGGCAAGTTACCCCTACAACGGCTACAACAAGACGTCGCGTATCAACCAGCTCAAGCCCATCCGCGACTTCCAGCTCAAGTACAACGTGCCCATCCTGATTGGCGAATTCAGCGTGATCCGCAACGCACCGGCTGCCGACGCCGTGCTCTGGCTCACCGAAGCAGTTGAGATGTATGAGGCCAATGGTTGGTCATGGGTCTACCACGCCTTCCGCGAATGGAACGGGTGGAGCCTCGAGCACGACAACAACCTCAGCAACACCACGCCGGTCAGCGCCACGACGGACCGAGGCGCAGTCATAAAGTCCGCGATGCAGAAAAACAACAAGCAGTAAGGGCGCTTACCAGCGGGGGTGTGGTGCCAGGCTCGTCCGTCCAGTTATGGCTGGCTCCAGGATCGGGCACCCCTAGCCAACGTGGACCTGAGGCCGTCGAGGGCCGGCTGGTGGGTATGGAGGCTGAACAACGCCCAAACCCCAGATGAGGCAGCCGGCTTCCCAATTCGTAGCGATGCTGCCGACGCACAACCTCTCCAACCATGCGCCGCAGCCGCCCAGACCAGCCGCTGCCATGATGGCCGTCCAAGGCGGCACCAGATCGGGAGTACGTATGCCGAACAGCATCCTGAGGCTTGCGATTGGTGCGACCACCGGGGCCGTGGGCCTGATCGCGATGATCCGGCTGGTGTCGGGTGCATTCAGCGGCAGCATGACCGGATTCGCGTGGATGGCGATCCTCCTGGCCATGCTTCCGTGGATGGGGTATTGCGCGTGGCGAGCGTGGCGTGCGAATTTGTCGTGGCGCGGCACGGTGGCCCTGGTCGGACTCTGCCTCGCCGGTCTTGGCGTCGTGTGGATATTGACGTTGGGCCCAGTAGTCGCTCTGGCGTGCTCAATGGTCGCCTTCAGTGTCATCTGGGTGAGCGATTGGCCACCCCGGCGGCCAGGTGGCGCTGACACCTTTGTCAAGGTTGAAGAGCTGAAGGCTCAACATCTCGAGTGAGCCGCTCGTCGCAATCTCTACAACAGATGTTGAAGTCTTCGACCGGGTAGCAGCGGTCGACACGTTGACGATCTTCGTGGAAGTCTGTCGCAGTAGAGTGGGCGTTTGTGGCTGGACCAGATTTTTCGACCGCGCTGGCGGAACTTGACAAGGCGCTGACCTCAATCGAGGCGGTTGTCGACCCCGCAAAAAAGGCCGAGGAAATCGCTGAACTGGAGAAGCAGGTTTCCGCACCGGACCTGTGGGACGACTCGGACAACGCCCAGCGCGTCACCTCTCGGCTGTCGGTCGCTCAAGCCGAGGTCGATCGCGTCAAGGGATTGCGGTCGCGGCTGGACGATCTGGCGGTGTTGGTTGAGTTGGCCCAGGACGAGGCGGATGCCGCCAGCCTGGCCGAGGCGGACGCGGAACTGAACTCGCTGCGTACAGCGATCGACGCGCTCGAGGTACGGACGCTGCTCTCCGGTGAGTACGACGAGCGGGACGCGCTGGTGACAATTCGATCCGAAGCCGGCGGCATCGATGCGGCGGACTTTGCGGCAATGCTGCTGCGCATGTACCTCCGCTGGGCAGAACGGCACAACTATCCAGCGGAGGTGTACGACACCTCCTACGCCGAGGAGGCGGGCATCAAGTCCGCCACATTCCAGGTACGAGCGCCGTTCGCCTACGGCACCCTGTCGGTCGAGCAGGGCACCCACCGCCTGGTACGGATATCTCCCTTCGACAACCAAGGCCGACGGCAGACCTCGTTCGCCGGTGTCGAGGTGCTTCCCGTGACGGAAGCCGCGGATCACATTGACATTCCAGAATCCGATCTGCGGATCGACGTCTTCCGCTCGTCCGGCCCTGGCGGGCAGAGCGTGAATACGACCGATTCAGCGGTCCGCATAACGCACCTGCCCACCGGCATCGTGGTCTCCTGTCAAAACGAGAAGTCCCAACTGCAGAACAAGGTGGCCGCCATGCGCGTGCTTCAGTCGCGGCTGCTGGAACGGGCCCGGCTTGAGCGTGAGGCAGAGCTCAATGCCCTTCGGGGTGATGGCGGCAACAGCTGGGGCTCCCAGATGCGTTCCTACGTGCTGCACCCGTACCAGATGGTGAAAGACCTGCGTACCGATTACGAAGTGTCCAACCCTGATGCAGTCTTCGACGGCGACATCGACGGCTTCATCGAGTCCGGAATCCGCTGGCGCAAGGTGGGCCACGGCGACGGGACGTGAGAAGCCGACCTAGATCCAGCAGGCCGCCGCGCGTCGAATTGGCGCTCGACCCCCCCAATTCACCTAAACTCGACGCTGGCCGTGGGGCTGGCGCACGCGTCTGGACCCCGACGTCTATCCGGCCAGGGCTGAACTGTGATTCGTTTTGACCACGTGACCAAGACCTACGACGGGCAACGCCGGGCGGCACTTTCCGAGATCGACGTCGAGATCGAGAAGGGCGAGTTCGTCTTCCTCGTCGGCGCGTCGGGATCGGGAAAATCCACGTTTCTGCGGTTGATCCTGCGTGAGCAGCGGCCCACCAAGGGGAAGGTGTTCGTGGCGGGCCGGGAGCTGGACAAGCTCGCTACCTGGAAAATCCCGGCCATGCGGCGCCAGATCGGCACGGTCTTCCAGGACTTCCGCTTGCTGCCCAACAAGACGGTGACGGAGAACGTCGCCTTCGCCCTGCAGGTCATCGGCAAGCCCGCGTCGACCATCAAGCGGGTCGTGCCTGAGGTGCTTGAGCTGGTTGGACTCGAGGGAAAGGGCCGACGGCTTCCCGAAGAGCTGTCCGGCGGAGAACAGCAGCGCGTGGCGATCGCCAGGGCGTTCGTGAACCGGCCCATGATACTCATCGCCGACGAGCCGACCGGAAACCTTGACCCAGCGACCAGCGTAGGAATCATGAAGCTTCTCGACCGCATCAATCGTGCGGACACCACCGTGTTGATGGCCACACACGACTCCACCATCGTCGATCAGATGCGCAAGCGCGTGATCGAACTTGACGACGGATCTGTCGTTCGTGATCAAACCCGCGGCGTCTACGGCTACCAGTAACCAAGTCCGCTCGACAATCTCCGAGGCAAGGACCTGAATGCGTTTCCGCCATATCCTCTCCGAGACCCGCGCGGGGTTGCGGCAGAACCTGACGATGACCCTCGCGGTGATCATGACCATGTGGGTGTCGCTCTCGCTGTTCGGCGCCGGGCTCTTGGCCAACCAGCAGGTCGACCTGATGAAGGGCCGCTGGTACGACAAGATCGAGATTTCGATTTTTCTGTGCACGAAGGACACTCGTGGGGATCAGTGCGAACCCGGAGAGGATGTCACGCAGGCGCAGAAGGACGCGATCCGGCAGACGCTCGAGGCCAATCCGGAGGTCGCTGCGAACGGAGTCTATTTCGAGACGAAAGCCGAAGCGTACGCCGAGTTCCAGCGGGCCTATGAGGGTAGCCCGATTCAGGACTCACTGACCGCCGATCAGATGCAGGAGTCGTTCCGGGTCAAGCTGAAGAACCCGGAGCAGTACCAGGGCGTCGTTAGCTCGGTGGTGGGGCTCAAAGGCGTCCAAAAGGTGCAAGATCTGCACCAGGTACTGGACCCGGTCTTCTCGGCTCTCAACCTGCTGCAATGGGCGACGGTTGGCGCTTCGGCCCTGCTCCTGCTGGCCTCGGCACTCCAGATCGGCAATACCATTCGGCTAGCCACCTTCGCTCGACGGCGAGAGATCGGCATCATGAGGCTGGTTGGCGCTAGCAACTTCTACATCACGGTGCCGTTCTTACTCGAAGCGGTGGTCTCCGCTTTGGGTGGTATCGCGCTCGCGTGTGCTTCGGTGGCGGCGGGGGTCTATTTCTGGATCATTCGCGGCGCCCGCGAGGCCATCCGATTCGTGGCGTGGATCGGCTGGCGACAGGTAGGCCTGGCGATGCTCGGCATGGTAGTCGTGGGTCTGATCTTGGCGATCATTCCGACCTTGATCACGACCCGTCGCTATCTGCGAGTTTAGCCGCCGCTACCCCTCTGCAGTCGGGCGCAGCGAGCCCTGATTCGTGGTCGGGATCAGTTTGTCTCATCAGTAACAGGAGATAACACCAGATTACCGATGTTTACTACAGTTGCGTGAATTCTCTAGAGTCTCCATTGAGTGTTGACACGGATTTCGTGTCAATTGACCGACTCCGGTCAGCAGAGGTTGCCACCCTCTCCTGGACTCTGCATACCATTCCGGAGCTGATCACGAACGGACGCGCAGGACGTGCCGCCGGCTTGACTTCCAGTCCCGATCCTGGGGACTCAGGCTGGCGCTCGAACCAGGCAGCCGGTCGTACAACCGAAGATGTGATTGGGGATAGCTGTGCTTCCGGACCTTCCCTACGTCCGCAAGGACGTTCCGGACGACAGCGAGGCGATGCGCTTCGCTCGGCCCAGCGGGAGTCGTTGGACTCCTGCTTCGCCTGCGTCCACCGACGTCAGTGCGCTCCGCACGGGCCACGCGACGCACCTGCCATCAGTGCGCCTTTCACTGCTGACTGCGATCGTCATATCGGTTCTAGGCCTGGCCTTGGTCGCGCCGTACGCCGCGGCTGACGATCTCACTGATGCGCGCGATCGCGTCAAGCAGCAGCTGGCGAAAACCAGCGGCGATCTCAACGAATCCAGCAAGGCTTTGTCGGCCGCCGCCAAGGCCGTCGACCGCACTCAAGCTCAGCTCACGTCGGCACGCATCCGCCTCGCGCGGACCCAAAGTGAGCTAGCGATAGCTCGCTCAGAGGATCTGCGCATGGCGGCCCAGCTCTTGCAGGCGCAGGCCGAGCTAGCCACGGCCTCGGCACGAGTAGTCATCGGACAGCAGAATCTTGCTGCGGAAGAAGCGATCGCCGGAGATGTGATCCGCGACCAGTATCAGCAGCAATCCAACCTGCTCCCGATTGCCGTCCTGGTTGACACCAGCTCGCCAGCCGATCTGCAGACACGGCTTCAGTGGTCGACCACCATGTTCGACTCCACCCAGGCCGAGATCGATCGGTTGACCATCATCCAACGGCAACTCGACGCGGCAAAGGCGCGTAAGGCCGAGTTGGCAGCGCAGGTGCGAGCGGACCGCAAGGCTGCCGCAGCCGCGCTGCGGACGAAGCAGACATTGGAGGCCCGAGCAGCAAACGAGGAAGCCAACGTCCAAAGCCTGCTCTCCCAACAGCGAGCGATCGAGGAGGCGGCGGCTGATGATGTGGCAGAAGACAAGGCTCAGTACGCCAAGCTGACCAGCGAGCGCGCATCCGTCGAGAAGCGCATTGCCATCCGGATCGCCGAGGCCAAGGTCGCGGCCGCCCGCAAGGCGGCGGCGGAAAAAGCGGCCAAGCTTGCAGCCAGGAAAGCGGCGGCGGCGGAACGCGCCCGCAAGGCGCAAGAGCAGGCGCGTGAGCGGGCCCACCGCGGCTCGGCCAAGACACGTCAAAAGGCGACCACCAAGAACAACCAGTCCTCAACGTCGCAGAAGAAGGCGGCACCGAAGAAGTCGACCCACCGAACGTCCATGGCCTCGGCCAGCCACGGGTTCTCGTATCCGGTGTCAGGCCCTATTACGTCAGCCTTCGGGATGCGCTTTCATCCAGTACTGCGCTACTGGAAGTTGCACGATGGCACCGACTTCGGGGCAGGTTGCGGGTCCCCGATCCGAGCCCCGTACTCCGGTCGAGTCGCGGAGCGGTACTACAACGCGGGCTACGGAAACCGGCTGATGATCGACCACGGCTTCCGTAGCGGAAAGTACGTGACCACTGGTTACAACCATGCCAGCCGGTACGTGGTGCACATTGGCCAGCATGTCCGCAAGGGCCAGCTCATCGGTTACGTCGGCAGTACCGGCTTCTCCACCGGCTGTCATCTTCACTTGATGGTTTGGCTCAACGGCCGTGTCACGAACCCGATGACCTGGTTCTGACCAGCGGTTTGGCACCTAGGCTCTGATCTGGCCTCTTTGGCAGGGAGTATGGAGTCATGGCGAAGGAGAAGGGCCGCAAGCTGGTCGCCCAGAACCGCAAAGCGAGGCACGATTACCACATCCACGACACGTACGAAGCCGGCATCGTGCTCAGCGGAACTGAGGTCAAGTCTCTGCGCGAGGGCCGGGCCAACTTGACCGATGCATACGCCACCGTGGACGAGGGAGAAGTGTGGCTGCGGGCCGCACACATCCCGGAATACAGCCACGGCACCTGGACGAATCACTCGGCCCGCCGTACCCGGAAGCTTCTGCTCAATCGCCGCGAAATCGACAAGATCGAACGCGAGTTGTCGACCGCCGGGACGACGTTGGTCCCACTGGCGCTCTATTTCTCCGACGGTTTCGCCAAGGTGGAGATCGCCCTGGCCACCGGAAAGCGACAGTACGACAAACGCCAGACGATCGCGGCGCGCGAGTCGAGGCGCGAAGCAGAGCGAGCTCTTGCGGCTCGAAACCGCCGTGCGTGACTCCATGGCGCGGGTGGCGGTTGCCGGTGTTTTTCTGAGCCGGCCGGTACGAATCCTCATCGCCTCGCTGCTCGGTGCCCTAGCAGTCCTTGGCGTCCTGATCGCCCAGCCGCGGCCGGCGGCTGCGGCCACCGGCGATCAGATCGACTCCTTCACCATCAACTATGACGTCGCGCCCAGCGGTGTGGTGAAGGTCCAAGAAACCATCGTCTATCGATTCGGCTCGGGTTCCGGTCGGCATGGCATCGAGCGCTACTTCGTTACCCGCGAGCCTTACGACGAGACGCAAGACGCGTTGTACAAAGTCGAGAACATATCGGTGACAAGTCCGGACAACGTCGCAACGCAGTTCAGTTCGCGCACCGACGAGGCGAAAGGTGGCCGGGAGGAGCAGTTGCGGCTACGCATCGGCGATCCAAACGAAACGATTTCCGCTCCGACGGCCACGTACGTCATCAGCTACGACCTCACGGGTGCCATGCGCACGTTCAACGACTACGACGAGTTCTATTGGGATGCCACGGGCCTGGACTGGCAGGCGGCGATCAAATCAGTCAAGATCACCGCGGCGGTTCCGGGTGGCGCCCAAGACGTCAGCTGCTTCGCAGGTGCTGCGCAGAGCACCGAGACTTGCCAAGGCAGCGTCTCGGGAGGCAAAGCCACATTCAGCGCGAGTGACCTTACCGAAGGTCAGGGTGTCACCATCGGCGTCAAGATCAAATCCGGCCTGGTCGCGGACAATGCGCCGCACTTGGCACCCGACGGTTCGAAACTGACCAGCTCCCAGAAGGTGCTGATCGGTGCCGCGGGCGCCGCTGGACTGGGCATCGCGGTTGGTTCGCCGATCGTCGGCGCCTTGTGGTGGCGCAAGAACGGGCGCGACCGGCGTTATGCCGGACTCGCGCCCGGGACTGTGCCCCTGCCGGGTCAGACCGCCGAAGTTGTCGCCAGCGATCCAGACCTCCCGATCCCGGTCGCCTTTTCGCCGCCGCGCATCCCCGTCGCGGAGGCGGGCCTGCTGCTCGACGGGCAGGTCGATAGCCGGGAGACCGCAGCGACGATCATCGACCTGGCGGTGCGCGGAGCACTGCGGGTCGAGAGTCACGGTGACGACGATTTCCGGGTGACCCTCGTCGACCCGGATCAAGCCACGGCGCCGCACGAGATGGTGCTGCTGACTGCGCTTTTCGACGGCGAGCCGCCAGGTGCGGTTCGGGATCTGTCCAGCCAAGGCAGCCTGCTCAACGCGCACCGGGAAATGCAAGCGTCGGTACGCAATCAAGTTGCGGCGCGTGGCTGGTTCACGAAGGTGCCGTCGTCGGCGGCGGCTCACGGGATTGGCTTTGGCGGCATCGTCTTCGCCGTCATCGCGGCGTTCACGCTAGGCGCCTGGGTGCTGTGGATCTTCGTGCCGCTGCTCCCGGTGATCATCACCGTGCTGGTGATCCGCGCCAAGTTACGGCGAGGACAGCGGACCGCCGAGGGCCGCGCCGTATGCGATCAGGTCGAAGGGTTCAAAACCTATCTGGCCACTGCCGAGGCGGACCAGCTGCGATTCGAGGAGGGGGAGGACATCTTCTCGAAGTACCTGCCGTGGGCAATCGCCTTCGAACTCGCCGACCGCTGGGCCAAGGTGTGCGCAGATCTGGTGGCCATGGGCCGGCTGCCTGATGTGACGCCGTACTGGTACGTCGGCAATTACCACCTGGCAGCCTTCAACACCGCCTTCATTACCAGCAGCCTGACCAGCGCAGCGACTCCCGCCCCGTCGGCCGGCAGCGGCGGCACTGGCTTCGGTGGCGGCAGCTCATTCGGTGGGGGAGGCTTCTCCGGCGGCGGAGGCGGCGGCGGGGGCGGCGGCAGCTGGTAGTGCTGCCTTTAGGGGTGGCGGAACGAGCGTGTCTACACGCGACGTCGTCAACGAACGCCCACGAGATCAACAAGGAAGATCAACGTCTCACCGGGCGCTATGACACCACCCCCCGCACCGCGGTCGCCGTAGCCAAGATCAGGCGGGATGATCAACTTGCGTCGGCCACCGACCCGCATTCCGGCCACACCCTGATCCCACCCGGCGATGACCCTGCCCGCACCGAGCTGGAACTCCAGCGGTTCGCCGCGGTTATATGAGGCGTCGAACTCCTCACCGCTGCTGTAGGCAACGCCCACGTAGTGCACCCGGACTCGACTGCCCTGACGTGCTTCGGGGCCGTCGCCAACGGTGAGGTCGGTCACGTCGAGTTCGGTGGGCGGCGGGCCCTCGGGAAAGTCGACTTCTGGCTTCTCGGTCATAACGACAACCTATGGGGTCCGTCTCTGGGGCCTGACAGCTCCGGGTGCGCCCCGGGGAGTGCCTGATGGTGCGAGGAGCTGATCCTGACCATGCTTGTCACATGAGCGCCGCCTACGAGCACCCCAGCCTGCACATGCACGTCACCCCCCAACAACGCGACCGAGCTGAGTCCTGGCTCAAGGAGGCCTACGCCGACGGCCGCATCAGCGAACTCGAGTTCGACCAACGGATAGGGCAAGTGCTGTCCGCGGTCACCCGCAAGGAACTGAACGAAGCTTTCTACGGGCTGGTTCAGGTGGCCACTCCATCACGGGCGCTCGGGCTGCATCCGGCTTATCAGCCGCTGGTGCGTCCGGCGGACAAGGAGCGTGCCGGGCGAGGCATGGCCGCCTTTGCGCACTTCTCGGCCTTCTTGCTGTGGCTCTTCGGCCCCGCCCTGGTCTATGCACTGTCGACGCCAGGGACATATTCACGGCGCGAGGCGGCGAAGGCGTTCAACTTCCAGTTGATCGCCCTGGTCGCATTCGTTGTGGTCGGCATGCTCGGTGGGATCACTGGACTCGATATCTTCGGCTGGCTCATGCCATTCATGGGTCTCGGCTGGCTGATCTTGACCATCGTCGGCGGCGCCAAGGCGCTGCAAGGCGAGAACTGGAAGAACCCCGTACGGCGGGTTGTTCCGCTTCAGGTTCTATCGGAGAAGTAGAGAACGGCTGACGCCGCCGGGCCAGTCGCCGGAATCAAAGCAGAGGCGCAGACGTTCCTCGACAGGTAGAGTGAACGCATCCCGGCGGCGGCCAGCTGAGCGGGATGTACACAACTTCACAGGGGGTGATTGGTTTCGACTCGGGTCGATAGACCCAGGAGAAGCGGGCCGAGAATCCAAGGTCAACTCGTAAATGTTCCTTGGAAAACCAACAAGTGCCAACTCTAAGCGCACTCAGTTCGCTCTCGCTGCCTAAGCAGTGATCGAACGGTCAGACCGGGCGAGCCTCCGTCCCGGACCCTGGCCTCATCCAGGAGGCTTACCTGCTAACAATGGTCCCAGGGGCTAGCGGGGAAATGTACTGAGACTGGGCCTGTCTACGACGTGCTGGTGAGAGCGTAGGGGCCGAGTAGAACGACCAACCAGCTGCGCCCGGAGAAGTCCTGGATCGTCGTCTGAGGACGCGGGTTCGATTCCCGCCACCTCCACCAATCGTCTCGCTCGCGCGATCGCGCCCTTTGGGCGGTGTCTTCCTTAGTCGCTCGCAGACGAAAGGCGTGTCTGCTCGACTCGCTCGTCCAGGCACCGCCGTGCGATCTAGCGACGCTCGCGAGCGGTTTCTCGCTCGCGCGAGTGCGTTCCGGTTCCTCCGTTCCTAGACCGGCAGCTCGTCGCCGCGGCTGGCGATCAAGGCTGCCGGGGCGGTCAGCCGCCAGGCCTCATAGGTGAGTTCCGCGAGCTCGGACCGATCGACCCCATTGAGGTAAACCACCACCCAGCCGAACCGGCCCGCGGTGAACTGCACCTCGAAAACCTCTGGCCGTTCAGCGACCAGAGCTAGCTGTTCGGCGACAAGTTGCTTCAGTCCGACGGTGCGGGTTCGGGGCCAGAGGTATCCGAACGTGTCGCCATGGATCTTGAACGTCGAGTACCGAGTGGAGTCGAGGCGCTCCACGCCCTCCAGCTGCTGGACGAGCTCCAGAAAGTCTTCGATCTGCGAACCCACGCGATCATCTCATCACTGGTCCTTGCTGCACCGTCGGCAAGACTGGCGCTGTGACGTACCTGCCACCGCTGACGGATCCGGTCCGCACGATCGGGCGGCGGACGTTCGACTTCTCCCGGCAGATTACGGTCATGGGGATCGTCAACCGGACGCCGGATTCCTTCTTCGACGATGGTCGTACGTATGGAATTGATCAGGCCATTGCGGCTGCCCTGGCCGCAGACCAAGCCGGAGCAGACTGGGTGGACATCGGCGGCGTTCCTTTCTCGCCCGACACACCTGAGGTCAACGAGGCGGAGGAGATCGACCGGGTCGTACCGGTGGTCGCGGCGGTCGCGGGCGCGAGCGACATCGTCATTTCCGTCGACACCTTTCGTCCCGAGGTGGCAGCCCTCAGCATTGCGGCCGGCGCATCAGTGATCAATGACACAACGGGCCTGCAGGATCCTGATCTTGCTGCCGTGGTGGCCGGCGGCCAGGCTTCGGTGGTGATCACCCACAGCAGAGCGCAACCACGACAGCGCTTTCCACGTCCGCACTATGACGATATCGGTGCGGAGATCAAGAACTTCCTGATCGGCCGGGTGCGGCGCGCCATCGACGCAGGCGTGCCGGAGAACAAGATCATCGTCGATCCCGGGCACGACCTCAACAAGAACACTCTGCACTCTCTGGAACTCACCCGCCGGCTGACTGAGATCGCGGACATCGGTCTGCCGCTGCTCGCAGCCGTCTCGAACAAGGACTTCATCGGCGAGGCGACTGGCTTGCCCAAGGCAGATCGGCTGGCGCCCACCATTGCTGCCGCCACTGCCTGCGCGCTGAGTGGAGCACGGATTCTTCGCATGCACGATGTCGCCCAGGCGGTGGCCGCCGCGCACATGGTTGAGGCGATCCTCGGCTTCCGAAGCCCTGCCTTTCTCCGCCACAACGTATGAGCTGATCACCGGCACAAGACTGCTTGTCAGAGGCGCAAACTACGCTGTCGGCATGGCCGTCGGTAAGCGTGAGGAGCCAGCGGAGCTGGCAGATCCCGCCGCCGCAGCCAAAAGAGCCACGGCCCGGGTCGAGCGGGTCAGTGCCGGCCTAGAGGAGCTTGATCGTTGGCTCAGCGACCAGGTCCGCGGTGGCCTGGCCGGCTTTGAGCGAGCCGGTTACTCCCATGTCGATCACATGGCAGCTCGCATGGTTGACGCCCAAGCTCCCGGCGTCGCCAGCATGCTGCGATCCATCCCCGCAGAACTGAGCGGGGTCGGATGGCCCGAGCGGGTGCTGAGCCAGTTGGCTTCGCTGCATCTGCTGATACGGGCTCATCGCGAGCTGGACTCGTTGCCGGCCGACTTGGCCGCCACCGTACGGTCCCGGGTCGGCTATCCCGTCAGCAAGAGCCAGGTTCTTGCCAGTCCTGGGGTTCACGACCGTTGGCTTGCGCTCGGCATGGTGGACACCGTCGAGTTCCGGCTCGAAACGCGGCGGGTCTGGCTCTACGGCAGTACGACGTCGCGCTGGGCTCTGTGGCTCAATTTCGCCCCACCGGGCGGGTACCTCGACGCGACCGTCCTGCCCGGACAGGCGCTTGGGTCGGGACTGCACTTCTATCCCGGCTCGGGGCAATATCGGGCGTTGATCGGCGAACGTGACGATGGAGACGATGATCAGCTGAGCGCCAAGGACCACATAGCAGCGTCGGACTCCTTTGCTGACGTACGGCATCGATTCGCCGAGCTGCTTGCGGCCGACCCATGGGCGACCCGGATGCCGGCGGTCGTCGAGGCGGCGCCCATTCCTGGCCGGCTGCCGGGCGAGCCTTGGCACTTGCGCGACAGGTTCGGATCGGTCTGCCGGCTTCTGGAACCATACGGCGAGCCGTGGCCGCTGCTCGCGCGCTCAGGCGGCGAGCGGCTTCGCATCTTCGGTGAGTGGAACGGTCAGGAGTTGAGACCGCTCAGCGTGCTGGCTGACCAGCACGGTCTGCCTTTCACCACGTCGGTCCTAGGCCGGGCTGCGTAATGCCCCGGTCGACGTGGAGCGACGTCGTAGCCACGGCGCTGCTCGGTACTGACCGCCGTCCGGTCCCCCGTACGTTAATCCCAGCTTGGGCCGTTGTTGACACCAGCGACGACCCAGCCACCCAAATGCTTGATCTTGCTGCCCAACATCGAGCGCGAATCCGCGCGGGCTCTCCGCTCGCCACCGCCGAGCAGCCGCCAACGGCGCCAGCGATGGACGGTGATTGGGCACCTGCTCCGGCGCAGGAGCTGCTCGGCCGCCTGCTGGACCATCCCGAACCGGGCCAGATCAATCACTGGCTTGCCGCCTGTGTTGCCCGTGGCCACCGCATCTGGCCCGAACACTGGCAGCCGATTGCTGAGGTCGCGACGAGAACGGTCGCATACAACCGGCTCCTGCTCGCTCGAGCCATGAGTTCGCGAGGTATCTGGTTTCTCCATCAGAACCCTGCCTGGGGTCGGCTGGCTGCGCAGATCACCGCCGCACTGGGCGAAGGCGAGACCCTTGCCCACGAGGCGTCCGCGCCGACGTCGGAGCGCACCGCGGCGATGCTCCAAGAGATCGATGCGGTGTTCGGCACGCAAACCGACAATGATCCATTCGGTCCTTCCACCGGCTCAGGGCCGTGTTCGCCGTCACGCGGGCCCTTCCACCCGACGCCCCGTGGGGGAACGGAGGTATCCGATGTCGCTTGACGCGGATCCGCGCCTGCAGCCGAGGGCGGCGAGCGAGCAGCTGCGTCCGCATGCCGAGCAGGAGTATGCCCACGAACTTGCTGCCCTCCAACTGGCCGACGACCAACCGAGACCGCCCCACTGGCGACTCTCCCCTTGGGCGGTGGTCAGATATCTGATGGGTGGTCCGTTGCCCGACGGAACCGTGATCAGACCGAAGTACGTGGGCGCGCGGCGGCTGATCGAAGTGGCGGTGGCGACCCTTGCCACCGATCGGGCGTTGTTGCTCCTTGGCGTTCCAGGCACGGCCAAGTCCTGGGTCTCCGAACATTTGGCCGCTGCCATTTCGGGCGACTCCACGCTGCTCGTGCAGGGCACGGCCGGCACTGCCGAAGAAGCCATGCGGTACGGATGGAACTACGCTCGCTTGCTGGCTGAAGGTCCAAGTGAGAAGGCGATCGTTCCTTCACCGGTGATGACCGCCATGCAGCGCGGCTGCTTGGTGCGCATCGAGGAGCTCACCCGCATCCCCGCCGACGTCCAAGACGCCCTGATCATGATTTTGTCCGAGAAAATGCTGCCCATCCCCGAGCTGGGCACCGAGACCCAGGCGGTGAAGGGCTTCAACGTGATTGCCACCGCAAACGATCGCGACAAGGGGGTCAACGAGCTGTCGTCGGCGCTTCGGCGCCGCTTCAACACCGTGGTGCTCCCATTGCCCGCAAGCGAGGAGGACGAGGTCAGGATCGTCGCCACACGGGTGGCTGATCTTTCGACGGCCCTGGAGTTGCCACCCGTGCCGGAGGCATTGGACGAGATCCGGCGGGTGGTCTCCATCTTCCGGGAGTTGCGATCCGGCGTCACCGAGGACGGACGCACCAAGATCAAATCGCCGTCCGGCACCTTGTCGACCGCGGAGGCGATCTCGGTGATCACGAGCGGAATGGCACTCTCGGCCCACTTCGGTAGCGGCCGCCTGACGTCGGACGACGTGGCGGGCGGCATTGTCGGCGCAGTGATCAAGGACCCGGTTGCCGATCGGGTCGCTTGGAACGAGTACCTCGAGGTCGTCGTCCGGGAACGACCCGGCTGGTCTGAGTTCTACACGGCGTGCCGCGAGGTGTCGTGACGCCGGACTCCGGCCCTAAGGTCGAGGTTTACGGGATCCGCCACCACGGACCTGGATCCGCCCGGTCGATGCTCGTCGCCTTGTCGGAGTTCGAGCCGGATGCCGTCCTGATCGAGGGTCCCGCTGACGCTGACCGGCTACTGGATTGGGTCCTCGAGGACGGGATGGCGCCGCCAATGGCGCTCCTCGCCTACGCCCCCGAGAAGCCCAGCGTTGCGGCGTTCTGGCCCTTCGCCGCCTTCTCCCCAGAGTGGCAGGCGATGACCTGGGCCCGTCGCCACGGCGTCGAGACGCACTTCTGCGACCTGCCGGCTGCCATCTCATTGGCGCCTCAGCCGGCAGCCGCGCGGCCTGCTCTCGATGACCAAGATCACGATGGGGATGACCGCGACGTCGTTGATCATCACCGGGCTGCCGACCCCGAGGAAGCAGTCGTCGTTACCCGCCGCCGCAGACGAGCGGAAGCCGCCGATCCGCTCCGCGCCCTCGCCCAGGCCGCGGGCTACGACGATCCCGAGCGGTGGTGGGACGACATGGTCGAGTCGCGGCGGGATGGCTCCTCACCCTTCCCGGCATTGGTCGAGGCGATGACCGAGTTGAGGGCTGACGTCGGCCCGAGCGGCGACTCACTTGAAGAGCTCAGCGAAGCGCGCCGTGAGGCGCATATGCGCCAGATCATCCGCTCGGCCCTGAGGAGGGGTCGTCGCCGTGTTGCCGTTGTCTGCGGGGCGTGGCACGCACCGGTCCTTCAGCCGCCGTTGCCGCCGGCTAAGCACGACGCCGCCATCCTGCGCGGCAGTCGGCGGCGCAAGATCACGATCACCTGGGTGCCGTGGACTCACGAACGCCTTGCCGCCAGCACGGGTTACGGTGCCGGAGTTGCCTCGCCTGGCTGGTACGCCCACCTCTGGAGTGCGCCGGACCAGCCCATCACCCGGTGGCTGAGCAAGGTGGCGCGATCGCTGCGTACGCGAGATTTGGTCGCCTCCAGCGCTCAGGTGATCGAGGCGGTTCGACTCGCCGAGACCCTTGCGGTTCTGCGCGGCCGACCACTCGCCGGATTGACGGAAGTGACTGAGGCAACCCGGGCGGTGCTCTGTGACGGCGACGAGTTGGCGGTGCGCTTCATCACCCAACATCTGGTCATCGGACAGGCCCTGGGCACTGTGAATGCACAGGTACCGACGGTTCCGCTCGAAGCCGATCTGCTCGGCACGTGCCGGCGCCTGCGGGTGCGGCGGGAGGCGGCCGCCCGAATGTTCGATCTTGATCTGCGCAAGCCCTACGATCAAGATCGGTCGAGACTGTTCCATCGGCTGCGGTTGCTCGAGATCGACTGGGTGCGCCCCGCGCGGAGCGACATCGAAGCCCAAGGCACGTTTCGCGAGACGTGGCGGGCCCAATGGCGGCCCGAGCTGTCTGTGGCGGTGGTCGAGGCTTCGGTGTGGGGAACGACGGTGGCTGAGGCTGCAGGCGGCCGGGTCCGGGCGCTGGTGGCCGACGGCGATCTGGTTGCGCTGACCCGCACAGTCGAACGTTGCCTGCTCGCCGACCTTCCGGATGCTCTCCAGGAGCTCCTGGCTGCCCTCGCCGCCAAGGCGGCTCTGGACGCGGACGTCGTGCACCTGATGGATGCCCTTCCGGCGCTGGCCCGGGCGCAGCGCTACGGCGATGTGCGTGAGACGGACACCACGGCGCTGAAGCAGGTCAGCGACGTGCTGCTGCGGCGCATCTGCGCTGGTCTGCCGCGAGCGATGGCAGGGCTTGACGAGGACAGCGCGACACAGATGCGGCGGCGGATCGACGAGGTATCCACCGCTGTCGGACTGCTGCGCGACAGCACGGCGGAGGGTTCGACCGTGCTCGCCTTGTGGCACGACACGCTGGCGGCGACCATCGATCGGCGCGACGTCCACGGACAGCTGGTCGGGCGGATGGTGCGACTCTTGCACGACGCGGAGCAACTGGACGATGTGGCCGTTCGGCTGCAACGGGCCCTGTCGCATGGGGCGGACGCCAGAGCCAGGGCTGCGTGGGTGGACGGGTTCTTCGCCGACGGTGCCCTGCTCCTCATCCACGACCATGACCTCCGCAAGCTGCTGGAAGCCTGGGTTGAAGAGCTCACCGAACGCGAATTCGTCGATCTGTTGCCGCTGGTGCGGCGCACGTTCTCGACGTTCAGCTCCGCGGAGCGACGGGCCATCGGTGAGCGTGTGCAGTCGGCTGGCCGGGGAGACGAGGAAGAGGCCGCGGGCATCGACGAAGAACTGGCGGCACCCGCGCTGGCGACCGTACAGATGATCCTCAGAGCTGGCCATGGCTGAGCGGCCGGAAACGGCGGGCAGCGAGGCTCGGCGACGGTGGCGGCTGCTGCTCGGGGAGCCGGCAGCCGAGTCCCTGAGCGTCGAGTTGGGCGGAGCGGAGAGCGGCATGGATCAAGCCCTGGCTGCCGTCTATGACGCAGAGCCGGGAACGAGCGATCAGCCCACAGCGAGAACTGGTGGCCTTGGCGCGTCTGCTCCACAGGTCGCCCGCTGGCTCGGCGACATTCGCCGCTACTTCCCGACCAGTGTCGTCCAGGTGCTTCAGCGCGACGCCATTGAGCGTCTCGGTCTTACGTCGCTGTTGCTCGAGCCAGAGCTGCTGTCCACGGTCGAGCCCAACGTGGATCTGGCCGCGACGCTGCTCAGCTTGAATTCGGCTATGCCCGAGACGACCAAGGCCACGGCGCGACTTGTTGTCGGTCAGGTCCTTGAAGACATCGAGCGACGCCTCGCGCTTCGAACCCGAGCCGCGGTGACCGGTGCGGTGAACCGGGCGAGCCGGACGCGCCGGCCGCGCCTTGCCGATGTCGATTGGCCAGCCACCATCGGTCGAAACCTCCAGCACTACGTGCCCGAATTCCGCACCGTGATTCCGCAGCGACTGGTGGGCTACGGCCGCGCCTCGCGATCACTCGGCAAAGACATCATCGTCGCGGTCGACCAATCGGGGTCGATGGCCGAGTCATTGGTGTACGCGGCGGTCTTCGGCGCGACGTTGGCATCGATTCGGACGGTGAGGACTTCCCTCGTCGCCTTTGACACCGAGATCATCGACCTGACCGACAGGCTTTCCGATCCCGTCGGCGTGTTGTTCGGTTGCCAGCTGGGCGGCGGAACCGACATCAACCGGGCCGTCGCCTACTGCCAGCAGCTGATCAGCCGGCCGAGCGAGACGATTCTGGTGCTGATCTCCGACCTCATCGAGGGAGGCGCGCCAGGCGAGATGCTCCGCAGGATCGCCGAGCTGGTGCGGTCGGGGGTTAGCGTCGTTGCGCTGCTCGCCCTTTCCGACTCCGGTGCACCCGCGTACGACCACGAGCATGGGGCTGCCTTGGCCGACCTCGGTGTGCCGGCCTTCGCCTGCACGCCCGATAACTTTCCGGAATTGCTGGCCGTCGCGCTCGCCGGTGGCGACGTCGCGGGCTGGGCGGCGCGGACCGCTGCCGCGGCCGCAGAAGTGAGCTGAAGCGGCTGCGCGAGGCGAGCCCTCAGCGATCAATTGGAGGGCTCCGTGCGTGAGAGGATCACCGCGTGAGCGCCGTTCCTCCCGTCTTCGACGTGTGAGAGCGATGCCTGCACACCGCCAGCCGAGCACTCGACTCGGCGAGCCAAGATGGCTGCTGTGGCTGATTGGGTCCATCGTGGCGACGGGTGTGCACCTGTGGGCGCTCTATCGACCGGCCGGGCCGTCTGCTGTGCCATGGCTGCCGGATGCCGACAAGCTAGGGCACGCCATAGTCTTCGGTCTGCCGCTGTTGTTGATCTTGCTCACCGGCGCGAGCCGTCGTCGGGCTCTCGGCCGACGGCCGGCCACGCGATTCGTTGTGATCACGTCTGCTCTGTTCGCCGGACATGCAGTTCTCAGTGAGTGGATCCAGCACCGGTTCTACAGCGAGCGCGCTGGTGATCCGTACGACGTGCTGGCGGACTGGACCGGGTGCACGCTGGCTTTGCTCGGGTACGCGTTGGTCGATCGCCGCTGGACAGCCGACGTCGAAGCTGGGCAAGCATGACCGGGCGGAGCCCGGTCGCCGGTGACCTGCTGGTGGCGAGCGTGCTGCTCGCAGACGGCGTTTTCAACCAAAGTGTCGTGCTGGTCTTGGACTTCGACGCTGACGGTGCTCTTGGAGTGATCGTCAACGAGATCTCCCAACTGCCGCTGGACGCGGTATTGCCCGACTGGGCGGAGGCCGTCTCGGAGCCCAAGCTGCTGTTCCACGGCGGCCCCGTGTCGCCGAACGGCGCCATTTGCCTGGCCAGCGTGAAGTCATCGGAGGAGGAGCCACCGGGCTGGCGCCCGTTGTTCGACACCATCGGGCTCCTTCACCTGGATACGCCGATCGAGATCGTGACTGGTGCATACGAAGACCTGCGGATATTCGCCGGCTATTCGGGATGGGCCGCGGGACAGTTGCAGTCAGAGATTGCGGAGGGTATGTGGCACGTGGTGAAGGCCGACTACTCCGACGTCTTCAGCGCCAGCCCGCTGACCCTGTGGCGGACCGTCCTGCGTCGCCAGCGCGGTGAACTCGCGTTCTTCTCCACGTGGGTCGAAGATCCACAGGAAAACTGATGGGTCCCACATAGGATGACGGCAACAAACACTCAGCTTTGCGGTTGGGAAGGCACGGAGGCGTGAGCAGATGACCGAAGCGGTCAAGAGCGGCAGTCGGAGTCGGATTCTTGTCATCGACGACGACGCGGCTCTAGCCGAAATGCTGTCCATTGTCCTTCGCAACGAAGGCTTCGAGCCGATCTGGTGCGCTCACGGCGACAAGGCCTTCGGAGCGTACCGCGATTCAAAGCCTGACCTGGTCCTGCTCGACTTGATGCTCCCAGGCCGCGACGGCGTCGACGTGTGCCGTGACATTCGAGCCGAATCCGGCGTTCCCATCGTCATGCTGACGGCCAAGAGCGACACCATCGATGTCGTCTCAGGGCTGGAGGCGGGCGCCGATGACTACGTTGCCAAGCCGTTCAAGGCCAAGGAGTTGGTCGCGCGGATCCGCACCCGTTTGCGCCGGTCGCCGGGGTCGGAGGAAAGCGACGTCGAAACCCTGCGGATTGGCGATCTGTCGATCAGTGTGGACGGCCACTCGGTGAAACGTGACGGTGTCCCCATCCAGCTGACCCCGCTCGAGTTCGACTTGCTACTTGCGCTGGCCCGACGGCCCTGGCAGGTCTTCAGCCGTGAGGTGCTGCTCGAGCAGGTCTGGGGATACCGGCACGCAGCCGACACTCGACTGGTGAACGTCCACGTGCAGCGGCTTCGCTCGAAGATCGAACGCGATCCCGAGCATCCCGAGATCGTTGTGACGGTTCGCGGGATCGGCTACAAGGCCGGTGAAACCGACGCTTCGGCCTAGCGGAGATGTCCCGTTCCTGCAGTGTCAATCACTTCTGATGCGTTGAAATCGCCCTGATGTCCATTCCTCCCCCCGCACGCACGCCCTGGTGGAAATGGCCCGCCATCGTCTGGTGGCGGTCGCTCCCACTGCGGGTGATCGCGTCGGTGTTCGTGGCGTCAGTGCTCGTGTTGGTGCTCGGAGGATTCCTGCTCATGCAGCGGGCAACCAGCGGCGTGCTGGACGGCAAGCGCGAGGCCGCGGAAAGTGACGCCCGGCAGGCCGTCAGCACGGCGCAGCAACAGCTGGATGCCGCGGATCTGACGGGCGGCGTGGACGTCGACAAGATCGTGGTGGATCTGGCCACGAGCTTCGCCAACCGCTCGAGCGCCGGTGGGCAATTCGAGACGATCATCCTGGCGCGCGGGCAGATCGTCACGGCGGGGCAAGCCGACGCATCCAGCATTCCGGCGAACCTTCGAGAGCAAGTCGATCAGCAAGGCAACGCCTTGCTGATCGCGCCCACGGAGGTGCACTATCGCGACGACCGACCGCCGGTTGCGGGGCTGGCTGCAGGCTCGACGCTCACCTTGCCGGGGACGGACCGCTATCAGATCTATCTGATCTTTCCGCTGACCCAAGAAGTTGACACGCTCAATGTCCTTCGGACCGCGGTGCTGACTACCGGCGCCATCCTCGTGATCTTGCTGACCTTCATCGCCGCGCTGGTCAGTCGCCAGGTCGTCACGCCCGTGCGGGCCGCTCGGCAAGCTGCCGAAAGCCTAGCCTCGGGCAACCTCGATGACCGGATGAAGGTGCGAGGGCAGGACGACCTCGCCCGCCTGGCCGCCTCGATGAACTACATGGCCTCTGAGCTGCAGAAGCAGATCCACACGCTTGAAGACCTTTCCGCCATTCAGCAGCAGTTCGTTTCCGACGTCTCGCATGAGCTTCGTACGCCGCTGACCACCGTACGGATGGCGGCGGAAGTGCTGCACGAGGCGCGCGACGAGTTTGATCCGGTGACGGCTCGGTCGGCCGAACTGTTGCAGACCGAACTGGACCGGTTCGAAGCCCTGCTCACCGACCTGCTGGAGATCTCGCGCTTCGACGCAGGAGTGGCGGTGTTGTCGACGGAGGAGGTCGATCTGCGAGACCTGGTGCGGCGGGTTGTCGACGCCCACGCGAGGTTTGCGGAGACGACCGGTACCCAGATCCAGATCCACGCCGGCAAGCAGCCGTGCAAGGCTGAGGTGGACGCGAGGCGGATCGAGCGCATTCTCCGCAACCTGCTGGTCAATGCGATCGAACACGGTGAGGGTCGCCCGATCGACATCTTCGTGGAAAGCGACGACGCCGCCGTTGCCGTGGCGGTGCGAGACCACGGTGTCGGTTTTGAAGCCGTTCAGTCCAAGCAGGTCTTCCATCGCTTCTGGCGGGGCGATCCCGCCCGCGCACGTACGGTCGGCGGAACCGGACTGGGGCTGGCGATCTCGATGGAGGACGCCAATCTGCACGGTGGGTGGCTGACCGCTTGGGGACGGCCGGGCATGGGAGCCCAGTTCCGGCTCACGCTGCCGCGTAAGGCTGGCGGCATCCTGGAAGCTTCCCCGCTGCCCATGGTTCCTCGCGATCTGGTCGGCCCCGATGGCGTAAGGCTGGAAGCCCGGAACATGCCGCCGGCGAGCCCGGAGGCATCCATCGCCGGCACACGCAGCGAAATCGTGGCGAGCGACGGGTCCATCGTGCACCGCCCTGCCAACGGGGACTCGACCTTCGGATCAGCGGCCACCTCGACGACCCCGGTCACCTCGGGCGCCGGCTCAACTGGTCCAGCCGCTAGCGAATCAGCGAGCGGGCGGCGATGACACCGCGGAGATGGGCGCCAGAGAGCCGGCGAGCGGTTCTGGTGGTCACACTGTGCGCCCTCATCGCGTTGTTGACCAGTTGCGTCACGGTGCCGACGGCCGGACCAGTCAAAAAGGTCGAGGGGCAGCAGCAGACGTGCCAGAACTGTGTGAACGTTGAGGTGGCCGCGCCGTCGTTGGGGGATGACCCGCGTCAGATCGTCGAAGGATACTTGCGAGCAACGTCGAACTATCAACCGAACTACTCGGTCGCCAAGCAGTTCCTGACCAGGGCGGCGGCGGAAAAGTGGAGCCCCGAGGACGGCGCCTCGATCTACAAAGGTTCACCGACCGCAAACGGCGACCAGGTGATCTTGGATGCACCGCTGATCGGCAAACTCGACGGCCATCGCAGCTACACGGCGAAAGACACCCGGCTGCGTCACGATTTTAAGTTGACCAAGGAGGACGGCGAGTGGCGGATCGGGAACCCACCTGCCGGCCTGCTGGTAACTGAATCGTCGTTCACGCGCTTCTACTCGCCTTACTCGCTGTATTTCGTCGGCAACGGCCGGCTGGTCCCGGATGCCATCTACCTTCCGGACCTGCGTAGCCAGGCCAACATCGCCTCAGTGTTAGTCAAGGCCTTGCTCAGTGGACCGTCGGCGTGGCTCCGTCCGGCGGTGACCAGCGCGATTCCGCCGAGCACTGCCCTCAGCGGGGACGCCGTCACGACGTCCGACGGAATTGCCACCGTCCCGCTCAACGATCCGGTGCTACAGCTC
>DASQUD010000296.1:0-8338 GCA_035641455.1 Propionibacteriaceae bacterium
GTACACGTTGCGGTCAGCGGCTTCGACGTGACGGCTGTGGTGGCCTGGTGGCAGCGACGCAGCCCGGTGAGCGCCGCCGATGCCGAGGAGGTTGCGTCGGTGTGGATGGTCGCGGTCGGCGACCTCGTCGACCCGGATCACCGCGCCCAGGTTCGCCATCCCTCCGGCTACACCGGCCCGGCATTCGAGGTTGCCGGTCATCTCATCTGGGGCCTGACGGCCCATCTGCTCAACGGCGTCCTCGACCTGGCTGGCTGGCAGCAACCCTGGGATCGCACTCGGATCGTCGAAATTCCGACGCGGTACCTGACCGATCGCCGTGATCTTGGTGGGCCGGATGCCCACTGAACCGGTCGCCGAGGCGCTGCGGGATGAACTGATGGCTCGCTGGAACGAGACGCTTCCCCATCAGGAGCGGATGGGTCTGGAACTGGCGACGCGCTATGCCGAGCCGCATCGCCGATACCACACTGCGCATCACCTCGCCCGAGTCCTACGAGCGGTCGACGAGCTGGCCGATGATCACGATCTTTTCCTGGTGCGGCTGGCGGCCTGGTTCCATGACGCCGTCTACGCGATTCCCGCCGGTCAGCTGCCCAACGAGGAAGCATCCGCCCGGCTGGCGCTCCGAGAGTTGAGCCGAGCCGGACTCGAGCAGGAGGATCTGACTCAAGTGGCGCGGCTCGTGCGGCTCACCGCCACCCACACTCCAGGGAGCCGAGACCCGGAGGGCGAGCTGCTGTGCGACGCAGACCTGGAGATCCTGGCCGCCTCGCCCGAGGAGTATGCGGCCTACACCGCGGCGATCCGCGCAGAGTACGCCGCAGTTCCGGAAGCGGCTTTCGTGGCCGGCCGGCTGGAGATCATGGCTCCGCTGGCTGAGGGCGACATCTTCCGTACGACCAAGGGGCGGGCGCTCACCGAGGCGGCTCGGGTCAACGTCACAGCCGAATGCGCTGAACTCCAAAAGCGGCTTGAGCAGCTTGTGGCAGGATCCCCTCCGTGACGGTGGAACGCGGCTCAAACCTTTCCGATCCCATCCCCGACTGGCGTCCACACCATTGGTGGAAATCCGCGGTCGTCTACCAGATCTATCCGCGCTCCTTCGCCGACAGCAACGGTGACGGAACCGGCGACATCCCGGGCATCATCAGCAGGCTCGACTATCTGGCCGAACTCGGCGTGGACGTGGTGTGGCTCTCCCCGGTCTATACGTCCCCGATGGACGACAACGGGTACGACATCAGTGACTACACCGACGTGGACCCGCTCTTCGGCACCCTGGATGATCTTGACGAGCTGATCGCCGGCCTGCATGAGCGGGGGATCAAACTCGTGATGGACCTTGTGGTCAACCACACCTCCGACGAACACCCGTGGTTCGTCGAGTCCCGGGATCCGAACTCACCGAAGCGGGACTGGTACTGGTGGCGGCCACCCCGCAAGGGCGCCACTCCGGGCACCCCCGGCGCGGAACCGACCAACTGGGCGTCGTTTTTCTCCGGCCCGTCCTGGACCTTCGACCCGCACAGTGGGGAGTACTACCTGCACATCTTCTCGCCTAAGCAACCGGACCTGAACTGGGAGAATCCTGAGGTTCGCCAGGCCATCTACGAGATGATGAGGTGGTGGGTTGATCGCGGAATCGATGGTTTCCGGATGGACGTGATCAACATGATCTCCAAACAACCCGAACTTCGAGACGGCAGCCCGGCACCCGGCAGGAAGTACGCCTCCGCTGAGCAGTTCGTCATCAACGGCCCACGTCTGAACGAGTTCCTCACCGAGATGAATGCCGCAGTCGGCCTCTCGGCCCGCAACCTCATGACCGTCGGCGAGATGCCCGGATCCACCATCGAAACCGCCCGCGCGATCACCGATCCGGCCCAGAACCGACTCAACATGGTCTTCACCTTCGAGCACGTTGGCCTTGACCGCTTGCCGGAGGGCAGCAAGTGGGACCTGCATCCGCTGGAGCTGTCCCGATTGAAGAAGAACCTTCGCGATTGGCAGGTCGGTCTAGCCGACGCCGGCTGGAACTCGTTGTACCTGGACAATCATGATCAACCTCGAGCCGTGTCGCGGTTCGGCGACGACAGCCCCGAGCACCGGGTGAATTCAGCCAAAACGCTGGGCACCGTATTGCACTTGCACAGAGGGACGCCCTACATCTATCAGGGCGAAGAGCTGGGCATGACGAACACCTACTTCACATCGATCGAGGAGTACCAGGACATCGAGTCGGTCAACTACCATGCCGACGCCCTGAGCGTGGGGATGGAAGCGGAGGCCGTGCTGCACTCGCTGTCGGTCAGGAGTAGGGACAATGCCCGTACGCCGATGCAGTGGGACGACGGCTCGCATGCCGGGTTTACCGAGGGAATTCCGTGGTTGCCGGTCAATCAGAATTACGTGACGATCAACGCGAAGGCGGCTATGGCCGATCCGAATTCGGTCTTCCACCACTTCCGTCGGCTGATCGAGTTGCGGCATGAGCACCGGGTGGTGGTCGAGGGCCGATTCGAGCTGCTGCTGCCGGATTCCGAGCAGATCTGGGCGTTCACCCGCACGGTCGACGACCAGGTCTTGGTCGTGGCAGCCAACTGTTCTTCCACGCCGGTCGAGCTGCCAGGCCACTCCCTGCCCGATCTTGGTCGGGCCCGGTTGCTCTTGTCCACTCACGGCGACACCGGCTCCCTGCGGCTGGAGCCATGGGAGTCGCGGATCTACTTGCTGGGCTGAGCCTGCGGCTGGGCAGTTGGTGAGCTGGCGGTGTCGGCCGGTGCCGCCAGCTGCCGGGCACGGAAGAGGAACGGCAGGGCACACGCCGAGATCGCGGCAGAGAACAGGTAGGAGACTGCGTAGTTCCACACGTCGGCCGTTCGGCCGAGGGCTGGCTGAATCACTACTCCACCTGCACTGCTCATCAGCGAGTCGAACGACAAGATCGTCGCCCGTTGCTCGGAGGGGATCATGCCGTTGAGATACGCGTGCCGGATAGGAAGGCTAGCGGTGGCCGCGAGCTGCCATACGACGATCAGGGCAATGACGACCCAGAAGCTCGCGATCAGGCCGATGAGCACAAGCATGGCGATGGTGATCATCTGGAGGATAAGCAACGCCGAGGTCCGGCGCCGGTAAAGGCTCCGGACGCGTGGAACGAGCAACCCGCCGACGATCTGCGCACCGGCCACGATCGCCGCCACCAGACCGGCGATTCCGTACGCCCGCGGGTCGCCCCAGAGCTGGAGGAGGTACGGCTGCAGGGCGTAGAAGACGTAGATACCCACACCGCCGGTGAAGACGGCGGACAGCATTGTTGCCCGGATCGGGGGCACTCGAAGTCCGTTGTCCAGGGAGCTCCGAAAGATCTGCTTGATCTCGGACATCAGGCCGTTGGCACGCTGCGGCGTGAAGCCGAGATCGTGCATGACCAGCAAAGCCACGAAGAAGACGACGATCAGGATCGCAGCCCGTACGACGTAGGGCACCCCGAGATTGGTGAGCTGCGCCAGGTAGCCACCACCCACCGACCCAACAAGCAACGCGATGCCCGAGATCACCTGCCCTCGGGACAGAACCGACTCCAGGAGACCGTCGAACTTCGTCGCGGTCAGCGCATCGACCAGCCAGGCCTCGGTGGCACCGGAGAAAAAGGTGAATCCGAGCCCCAACAGCGCGGATACGACGGCCCACCAGACGAACGGCGAATGCCATTGCCAGAGCAGAACGTAAAGCGCGGTTGTGAGCGCCAGCGTCAGCGTTCCGCAGAGGAAGGAGGTGCGGCGGCCCCAGGTGTCGGCGACGATACCGGTCGGGATTTCGAAGATCACCATTCCGGCGGTGAAGAAGGCGTTGGCGGCAAAGGCCTCCAGGTTGGTCAGGCCGGCGTCGAGCAGAAAGATCGTGTTGATCCCCCAGATCAGCGATGCGGCCAGGGTGTTTCCGGCCGTCAGCACGTAATAGGTGCGGCGCACGCCCACCGAGCTGCCGGTCACGTGGCGAAGAGTACTGCGGTAGCGCTTGGCAAACGGGGCATGCGCCCTCGAGAGCCTCAGGGCACGTCTCGATCACGAGGCTGGCTGAGCTGCCAGGCGCGTGAGTGCCACGATGGCGGGGTGAATCAGGGCAGCCACGAAGAACGCATGCGCAGTGCGGTTGACGCCATCGTGCCGGCAGACGGCTTCCCGTCCGCCTCGCAGGCCGGGTGTTTGCGCTTCTGGGAGGCGATGCTCGCCGGCGAGCGGCCGGAGTGGAGGGGGCGAGTGGGCGCCGTACTGGATCTGCTTGATGTTGCTGCCGGTGGCTCTTTTCCGGAGCTTGATCAGGAACAGCAGTATGACGTGCTCGAGCGCCTCGCGGCCGATCCGGACTACGTCTGGTTCGCCTCGATGACCAACTACGCCTTCTACGCCGAGCCAACAGCATGGTCGATGCTGGGCTGGAGCCGGGACCCCGAGGGTGGGTGGCCGAGGGTCGATGTGCCGCCGCTGGACCGCACCCCGGTGATCCGCCGTGATCAACTTCTGCCACGCTACGACGCGATCGTGATCGGCTCCGGCGCGGGTGGTGGCGTGGCGGCGTGTGCCTTGACCGAGAACGGCCGCAGCGTGCTGCTCGTCGAGCGCGGCGACTATCCGGACCGGACCTTCCTGGCGCAAGATCATCTTCGTAACGCGCGGACCGACGTCGGCCTTGATCACCGTACCCTTGTGTCTTCGGTGGAGAATCCGCGAGTGCTTCAGCTTGAAGATCGCTCGGTGCTCCTACCCGCATCGGACCCGCGCTGGGGCAGCAACGCCTACACGCTCGGCGGCGGCACCCGGATCTATGGTGCGCAGGCCTGGCGGTTGGTCCCGGAAGACTTCCGAATGGCCAGCACGTACGGCGTCCCGGACGGCAGCGCGCTGGCCGACTGGCCGATCAGCTACGACGATCTCGAGCCGTTCTACTCGCAGGCCGAGTGGGAGATCGGCGTCTGCGGTTCCACCGTCGGCGACTCCAGGCTGGCCCGAAGATCACGGCCGTTCCCGATGCCGGCAATGCCATTGACGGCACCGGCACAGCGGCTCTCCGCGGGAGCCCAGCAGTTGGGGATCCGTACTCTGCCGGTGCCGCTGGCGATCAACTCCGTACCGTACGGCGGTCGATCGGCGTGTGCCCGCTGCCGCCAGTGCATCGGCTTCACCTGCCCGATCGAGGCCAAGAACGGCTCTCACAACACCACGCTGGCGCGCGCGGCAGCGACCGGCCGCCTGCACGTCCTGCTGGGCACCCGTACGGAACGGATCGTCACCGACGAAGGAGGCCGTGTCACCGGCGTCGCGTTACGTGGTGACAACGGCGGAAGTGTCTGGCGGTCACTCGTCACCGCGGCCGACGTGGTGATCGCCGCCGGCGCCATCGAGTCAGCGCGGCTGCTGCTCTGCAGCACCAGTGAGTCGGAGCCGAGCGGGCTCGGCAACAACACCGACCAGGTAGGGCGCCATCTGCAAGGCCACCTCTACGGCGGTGCGCTGGGGATCTTCGACGACCCAGTCAACGACTATGTCGGGCCGGGTCCGAGTATCGCGACGAACGACTTCCGGCACTTCAATACCGGGCTCGTCGGCGGCGGCATGATCGCCAACGAATTCGTTCCCACACCGATCGGCGCCTTCTGCTACCTCCGCGACGCCGGACTGCTCCCGCTGCACGGTCCGTCGGCGAAAGCCGGGATGCGGCATCTGATCTCTCGGATGCAGCGGGTCGTCGGCCCCGTGCACGAAATGACCTCGGCCGAGTCGCGCGTGCGGCTGGATCCGGTCGTGACGGACAACTTTGGCATTCCCGTGGCGCGGTTGAGCGGATCGAATCATCCAGAAGATCATCGAGTGCAGCGGTTCCTCGGCGAGCGGGCTGGGGAATGGCTGAGCGCGAGCGGGGCCACGACGACGGTGGCCTGGCCGCCGCCTCCAGCTGATCATGGTCCGAGCAGCGGCCAGCACCAGGCGGGCACCTGTCGGATGGGGACCGATCCCGGCTCGTCAGTCACCGATCCGTACGGGCGGGTCTGGGGTCATCCAAACCTGCGCGTCGTTGACGGCTCGACGCACGTGACCAACGGAGGCGTCAACCCGGTGTTGACGATCTATGCGAACGCCTTCCGGGTGATGCGGCACTGGCTCGCAAGTGAATTCAGCGCAGCGCCCGCCGGTTGACGACCTCGCCCTCGATTTCGGGCGCATTCGCGGCGGCCAGCGCTTGTTGCGCGGCCCCCTTGACCTCGGCGACGGTCTGATTGGCCTGCGCGATCGTACGCTCCGGCCCCCTCACCTTCCGGACAATCATGAAGCCGATCCCGCCGAGGACGGCGGCAATGAGCAGCAACGCGACACCCACGATCAAGAACGCGAGCCACTCACTGAGCCCCAAAGCGACGAGGCCGAACGCCGCGGCGAAGTACAAGATGCTCAG
Organism: Propionibacteriaceae bacterium; assembly: GCA_035641455.1. Taxonomy (GTDB): domain Bacteria; phylum Actinomycetota; class Actinomycetes; order Propionibacteriales; family Propionibacteriaceae; genus Microlunatus. The sequence continues at coordinate 6,457 of DASQUD010000296.1, forward strand.
CGCGGAGATCCCGAAGTAGCCAGCCGCGCCGAACAACCCGGCACCCACGCCCGCCTTCTTGGCGGCGGGAGCCAGCTCAGACTTCGCCAGTTCCACCTCATCACGTACGAGCAGCTTCACGTCGTCGGTGATGCCCTTGATGATGTCGCCGACGGCCAGCTCAGCCATTCATGCTCCTCTCGTCACGGGTGAGCCTACCGATCCCCATCGCGGGGGAGCTACACGCCATCCCGAGCGCGCGAGGCGGTACGGCGGCGAAGCGAGATGGCAGCAAGGAGCCCAGCGAGAAGTGAGCCAAACAGCACGGCAGCCTTACCCTGAGCCTGCAAGTCGGGTTGATCAGCGAAGGCGAGGTCGGAGATCAGCAGCGCCACCGTGAAGCCGACGCCCCCCAGCAACGCCACGGAGAAGACCTCAGTCCAGCGAAGATCAGGAGCGAGCTCCGCCCGGGTGAATCGCGCGGTGAGATAGGCGCCGCCCAGCACTCCGACTGTCTTGCCGACGATCAGTCCTGCGATCACGCCTAGCGCCAGCGGCTCGGTGACGAGCTGGGACAGGGTCGGCGCGGACACGGCAACCCCAGCGGAGACCAAGGCGAAGATCGGTACCGCGACCCCTGCCGAAATCGGGCGCCACGAGTGTTCCCACGCTTCCACCGGGTGGTGCGGATCGGTAGCCGAGGAGCGGGTGAGCAGCCCTAGGCCGACTCCGGCGATGGTCGCGTGAACGCCGCTTTCATGCATGCACCACCAGCAGACCGCCCCGAGCGGAATGTAGAGGTACCAGCCGGAGATGTGTCGGCGCTGCAGCAACCACCACACCGCGGCACACGCCACCGCCCCCACAAGCCAGGCCAAGGCCAGGTCTGCACTGAACACGAGGGCGATCACCAGGATGGCGCCAAGATCATCAACGATGGCCAGGGTCAAGAGGAAGGCGCGGAGGCTGGTTGGCAGCGAACGGGCGACCACCGCAAGAATGGCTAGCGCGAAGGCAATATCGGTCGCCATGGGGATTGCCCAACCACCGGGCTCGCCGCCGGCGACGGAAAGGTTGATCGCCAGGTACACCAGTGCGGGCACAGCCATGCCGCATAGCGCCGCGACGATCGGCACCAGCGCCTCGGCTGGTCGCGACAGCGAGCCAACGGTCAATTCGCGCTTCAGCTCCAGGCCTGCGACGAAGAAGAATATTGTCAGCAGTCCGTCGGCGGCCCAGTGTTCGGCGTCCAGCGGCCCAATCTGGAGGTGCCTCAGTGCCTCGTACGACGCCTCGTCGAGGTTTGCCCAAATGATCGCCACGACGGCTGCGCCGAGCATCAGCGCTCCGCCGACGGTTTCCTGCCGCAGGATGTCGGCGATTGTCGTGGCATCGCGATCGGTCGTCTCAAAAAGGACGATCCGACGCCCGTTGGTCACCACAAGTGTGGCTTGGTGCCGAAAGACCTGACCAGATTCAGCCGGGCGGGCCGGCATCTGGGGGATTGTGCGGAAAGGTGTGCGTGCTGAGGGCCGCTCACCCGTCAGTCTTCGCTGGCACTGGCGGTGGCGAGGTTCTCCTTGATCAGATTCATCACCGACGAGTCGGTCAGGGTGGTGACATCCCCCAGCTCACGGTTCTCAGCGATGTCGCGCAGCAGCCGGCGCATGATCTTTCCGGAGCGAGTTTTGGGTAGCTCCTGGACCACCATGATCTGGCGCGGCTTGGCGATCGAGCCGATCTCCTTGGCAACATGCGTGCGCAGTTCGCTGACCACGTCAGGTCCGCCGTCCCCGGCATCGCCGCGCAAGATCACAAAGGCGACGATCGCCTGCCCGGTCATCGGATCCGTTGCTCCCACGACGGCCGCCTCGGCCACCTTGGGGTGGGACACCAGGGCTGA
>DASQUD010000297.1:0-8489 GCA_035641455.1 Propionibacteriaceae bacterium
TCCTCGGCGGCCAGCTGATCGAAGTGTCTCAGCATGGCGGGCTCGTAGCTGCCGGGGGTAACGATGTCGATCGGGACCATGCCGCTGGCGTCACCGATGCCGAGCACCTTCTCTCCGGTCAGCTGCCAGTGGACGTAGCCGGCCAATGTGGTCAGATGCCCGATCTGGCCGACATGGTCCTCGCCGTTCAAGACGGCCTGATACAGGTGGGCGACACTCCACCGATGCGGGATGTTGTGCCCGAACTCGGCGCTCAGCCGCTCGGCGGCCTCCCCGGTGTTGGTGTTACGCCAGGTCCGGAACGGCGTCAGCAGCCGGCCGTCGGCGTCGAAAGCGAGATAGCCGTGCATCATGGCCGAGACGCCGAGCGCGCCCACGGAGGTCAGGTCGACGTCATAGCGTTGCCGGACCTGTTCGGCCAATGCGGCGTAGCACTGTGATAGACCGGCCCAGACCGCAGCCAACGAGTACGTCCAGATCCGGTCGACGAACTGGTTCTACCAGTCGTGGCTGCCGACGGCGAGGGGCGCGTGGTCCGGTCCCACCAGCACCGCCTTGATTCTGGTCGATCCGAGTTCGATCCCGAGAGCGGTGCGGCCCTGGTCGATGGCCTCGCGCACGTCCGTCGCCATCTCGTCGGTCATCCCGCTGCTTCTAGAAGCCCTGGGCCAGGCGGTAGTACGCCTGGTTCCAGCGGATCCGATCGGCGAAGTCCCGTCGGTTGGTCGACCCGTCGATGATCAACAGCTCCACGCCGAGCAGGCTGGCGAAGTCCACGAGCTGGTCGGTGTCGACCGCCATGGACAGGACCGTGTGGTGCGGCCCGCCCGCCGTGATCCACGACTCGGCCGAGGTCGCCAGGTCCGGCTTCGGCTCCCACACCGCCCGGGCCACGGGCAGCTTCGGCAGCGGCTCATCCGGGGCGACGACCTCGACCTCGTTCAGCACCAGCCGGAAGCGGTCACCGAGGTCGCAGATCCCCAGGACCGTCGCTGGGCCCGGAGCAGCATCGAAGACCAACCGGACCGGGTCCTCGCGGTCGCCGATGCCGAGCGGGTGGATCTCGACCCGCGGCTTCTCGACCGCGATGCTCGGGCAGACCTCGAGCATGTGGGCACCGAGGATCTTCGGTGTGCCCGGCCCGAGGTGGTAGGTGTAGTCCTCCATGAACGACGTGCCGCCCGGGCGGTCCGCCCCGATCGCCTTGATCGTGTGCAGCATGACCGAGGTCTTCCAGTCGCCCTCACCGCCAAACCCGTAGCCCTCAGCCATCAGCCGCTGGACAGCCATCCCGGGCAGCTGGCGCAGACCGCCGAGGTCCTCGAAGTTCGTGGTGAACGCGCCGAAACCACCCTCGGTCAGGAACGACCGCAGCCCTGCCTCGATCTTGGCGCCGTAGCGCAGCGACCCATGCCGGTCACCGCCCTCCGACAGCTCAGGAACGATCTCGTAGGAATCGGCGTACTCCTCCAGGAGGTCGTCCACGTCGGTCTCAGAAACATCGTCCACCCGCTCGACCAGGTCGTTGACGCCGTACGTGTTCACCGAGACCCCGAAGCGCAGCTCGGCCTCGACCTTGTCGCCCTCGGTGACCGCGACATTGCGCATGTTGTCCCCGAACCGGGCCAGCTTCAGGTTGCGGACGGCGGCCACGCCCCGCGCGGCCCGCTGCCAGCCGGCGATCCGGGCCTGCGTGGTCGGGTCGGAGACGTGCCCGGCAACGGTGGTCCGCGCAACGCCGAGCCGGGTCTGGATGTAGCCGAACTCGCGGTCGCCGTGAGCGGCCTGGTTCAGGTTCATGAAGTCCATGTCGATCTCGGCCCAGGGCAACGAGACGTTGGCCTGCGTGTGCAGGTGCAGGAAGGGCGTCTTCAACGCATCCAGACCGGTGATCCACATCTTCGCCGGCGAGAACGTGTGCATCCAGGCCATCAGGCCGATGCAGTCCGGGTCGGCATTGGCGGCCAGAATGATCTTGTGGATGGCACTGGAGTCGGTGAGCACCGGTTGCCACGTCACCGTCATCGGAAGGGTGCCGGCATCGTTGAGCTGTTCGACGATGGCCCGTGACTGTTGCTCGACCTGAGCGAGCGTCTCCGGACCGTAGAGGCCCTGACTCCCGGTGAGGAACCAACAAGTGGCGTTGGACGTCATGATCATGTGCTCCCAGTCTGGCCGTAGACGTTCTGATAGCGGGCGTACAGCGAGTCGATGTCTGACTCTGCGATGGGGAGCGGTTTCCCGAGCTGGCGGGAGATGTGCACGGTCCGTGCGACCTCCTCGCACAGCACCGCCGCCTTGACCGCAGCCTTGGCGGTGGGGCCGATGGTGAACGGCCCGTGGTTCCGCATCAACACAGCGGGCGAGCGATGGTCGCGAAGCGTCTCGACGATCCCCCGACCGATCGAGTCGTCGCCGATCAGCGCGAACGGGCCGACCGGGATCTCACCCCCGAACTCGTCGCCCATCATCGTCAGCACGCACGGGATCGCCTCGCCCCGGGCGGCCCAGGCGGTCGCGTACGTCGAGTGAGTATGGACCACCCCGCCGACCCGGGGCATGTGCTTGTACACGTAGGCGTGGGCGGCGGTATCCGATGAGGGCAAACGGTCGCCGTCGACGAGCTGGCCGTCGAGGTCGGTGACCACCATCGCCTCCGGGCTCAGCTCGTCATAGCCGACCCCGGACGGCTTGATCACCAGCAGGTCGCGGCCGGGTACCCGGGCGGAGACGTTACCGGCTGTCCACACCACGAGCTGGTAGTGGGGCAGCTCAGCGTGCAGCCGGGCGACCTCCGCCCGAATGGCCTTGATCACGTCGGCGACGTCGGCGGTGATGGTCATGATCGTCCTCCTGACAACGGCGTCGAAAGTGGTCAGGGCGTCTGGACCCGATGCTTCTCGCGTCGGTAGGCGCTCTGTTACTTCGAGGCTGCGCGACGCTTGTTGAAGATGTCGAATGCGACGGCGAGGAGCAGGACGAAGCCCTTGATGAAGGACTGGACCTCGCTGCCGAGCCCGAGCAGGGACATGCCGCTGTTGAGTACGCCCATGATCAGACCGCCGATCATGGCGCCGGTTACCGTACCGATGCCGCCCGTGACCGCCGCTCCGCCGATGAAGCATGCCGCGATCGCGTCGAGTTCGAATCCGGTGCCGGCGCCGGGCAGCGCGGAGTTGCTTCGCGCCGTGAACGCGATGCCGGCGATGCCGGCGAGGACGCCCATGTTGACGAAAAGCCAGAAGTCGACCTTCTTGGTGTCCACGCCGGACAACTGGGCCGCGAGCAGGTTTCCGCCGCGGGCGTACACGTGGCGCCCGAACACGCTGCGCGCCATCACAGTGCTATAGATCAAGATCAGCGCCGCAAGGACCACCAGAATGACGGGCGTCCCTCGGTAGCTCGCCAGGACGAGAGTGATGCCCAGCAGGAAGACGATCGTGAAGGCTACCCGGACGCCGAACCAGGCCCTCGGCTCGTCCTCGAGCCCCAGCTTCACGCGCTTGCGGCGCTCCCGTACCTCCTGCAGAACCAGCGCCACCGTCGCGATCACGCCCAGCGCCAGGGTCAGTGGTTCCAGGAACGAGGTGCCGCCGCCCAGGTCGGGGAGGAAGCCGGAGGCGATGGTGGTGTACTGCGGCGGGAACGGCGTGATCGGCACGTTGTTCAGCACCATCTGAGTCAGGCCGCGGAAGGTCAGCATGCCCGCCAGGGTCACGATGAATGCGGGGATGCCGATGTAGGCCACCCAGAACCCCTGCCAGGCCCCGATCAGTCCGCCGACGACGAGAGCGGCCAGGATTCCCAACCACCACGGCCAGCCCCAGTTGACGATGAAGATGCCACTGATCGCGCCCACGAAGGCCACCACCGAGCCGACCGACAGGTCGATGTGGCCAGCAATGATGATCATCACCATGCCGATGGCCAGGATCAGGATGTAGGCGTTCTGGTTGATGATGCTTGTGACGTTGCGCGGGGTCAGCAGGTTGCCGCCGGTCAAGACCTGGAACAAGATGACGATGGCGATCAGCGCGATGAACAGGCCGATCTGGCGGAGCCGGCTGACCAGGAACGCCGCTACGCCGACGCGCGCCTCACTGCGGGGCGGCTCGACCGGGGCCTGTGGATCGACGACGTCAGAGGCTGGAGCGGTCATAGATCTCTTCCTTTTCCTTGGTCATGTACTGCATCAGGACTTCCTGGCTGGCTTCGGCGACGGGCACCTCTCCGGTGATGCGGCCGGCTGACATCGCATAGATGCGGTCGCAGGTGCCCAGCAGCTCCGGCAGCTCGCTGGAGATGACCAGGATCGCCTTGCCCTCGGCGGCGAGTCGGTTGATGATCGTGTAGATCTCGTACTTGGCGCCCACATCGATGCCGCGTGTGGGTTCGTCGAGGATCAGCACGTCGGGGTTGGCGAACATCCATTTCGACAGCACCACCTTCTGCTGATTACCACCAGAGAGCTTGCCGGTGATCACGGCGACGTTCGGTGCCTTGATCCGCATGCTCTGCCGGTAGTCGTTGGCGATCACCTGCTCGTGGTTGGCGTCGACCCAGCCCCAGCGGGAGAGCTTGTTCAACGCCGCACCAGAGATGTTGCGCTTGATGTCGTCGATCAGGTTCAGCCCGTACGTCTTGCGGTCCTCGGTCGCGTAGGCGATCCCCTGAGCGATGGCCTGGCGCACCGATCTGGCGTGCGCCGGCTTGCCGTGTAGGTACAGCTTGCCGGTGATGTTGTGCCCGTAGGAGCGGCCGAAGATGCTCATGGCGAGCTCGGTGCGGCCCGCGCCCATCAGCCCCGCCAGCCCGACCACCTCACCGGCCCGCACGTAGAGGTTGGCATGGTCGACCACGATGCGGGTGTTCTCCAGCGGATGGTGGACGGTCCAGTCCTCGACCCGCAACACCTCCACGCCGGGGTTGTGGACGCGCTCGGGATACCGGCTCTCCAGGTCCCGGCCGACCATGCCGCGGATGATCCGGTCCTCCGAGACGTCGTCGCGGCGCAAGTTCAGGGTTTCGATCGTCTGGCCGTCGCGGATGATGGTGACGTGGTCGGCAATGGCCCGGATCTCGTTCAGCTTGTGGCTGATGATGATGCTGGTGATGCCGTGATCCCTCATGCCGCGGATGAGGTCGAGCAGGTGGGCGGAGTCCTCGTCGTTCAGGGCTGCGGTCGGCTCGTCGAGGATCAGCAGCTTGACGTCCTTGGACATCGCCTTGGCGATCTCGACCAGCTGCTGCTTGCCTACGCCGATGTCCACGATCTTGGTGATCGGGTTCTCTTTGAGCCCGACTCTGGCCAGAAGCTTTGCCGCCTCGAGGTTGGTCGCGTTCCAGTCGATCATGCCGTTCTTGGCCCGCTCGTTGCCCAGGAAGATGTTCTCCGCGATCGACAGGAAGGGACTGAGAGCCAGTTCCTGGTGGATGATGACGATCCCGGCCTTCTCGGAGTCACGGATGCCGTTGAACTGTGCCGTCCTGCCTTCGTAGACGATCTCGCCCTCGTAGCTCCCGTGGGGGTAGATGCCGGAGAGAACCTTCATCAGGGTGGACTTCCCGGCGCCGTTCTCGCCGCAGATCGCATGAACCTCGCCAGGCTCCACCGACAAGTTGACCTGTTGCAGCGCTTTGACGCCCGGGAATGTCTTGGTGATATTGCGCATCTCGAGGATGTGCTCCGCCATTGCTCTCTCCCTTGAGTTGAGTCCAGGAATGCGGTGCGAAGGGCGGCGGTGTCACCCGCCGCCCACGCCAAGCGCTACTCGCCCTTCTCGACTTCCTCCTTGGTGTAGTAGCCCGTATCGACGACTTCCTTCATCAGGTTGTCCTTGGTCACGATCACCGACTCGTGGAGAAAGGACGGTACGACCTTGACCTTGTTGTTGTAGGTCTCGGTGTCGTTAACCTCCGGCTCGCGACCGTTCAGCACCGCATCCACCATCTCAGCGGCGGTATTCCCGAGCTTGCGGGTGTCCTTGAAGATCGTCGAGTACTGGACACCCTCGAGGATCAGCTTGTCCGACGGCTTTTCGGCATCCTGTCCGGTCACGATCGGGTTGTCGATCCCGGCCGACTTGGTGGCATTCAGGATGCCGCGGGAGAGGCCGTCATATGGCGAGAGAACGCCGTCGAGCTTGGTGTTGCCCTTGGCATAGAAGCCGTTGAGGATCGTCTCCATCCGGTCCTGAGCCGTCTTCAGCTGCCACTGCTGAATAGCCGCCTGGGTGAACTCCGTCTGACCTGACGGCACCTTCAGCACACCCTTGTCGATGTAGGGCTGCAGCACGGTCATGGCGCCGTTCCAGAAGAACGTGGCATTGTTGTCATCCGGGCTGCCGGCAAACAGCTCGATGTTGAACGGGCCCTTCTTGCCGGTGTCCTTGCCGCTCGCGTCGAGCACGCCAAGTCCCGTCAGCAACGAGTTGCCCTGCTGCTCACCCACCTTCTGGTTGTCGAACGTCACGTAGTAGTCAACGTTCGGCGAGCCGTTGATCAACCGGTCGTAGGCGATCACCTTCACACCGTCAGTGGCCGCCGCCTGCAGCTGTTGGGTCAACGCCGTGCCGTCGATCGCGGCGATGATCAAAGCTTTGGCGCCCTTGTTCAGCATCGACTCCAGCTGCTGCTGCTGGTCGGGCACCTTGTCGTTGGCGTACTGCACATCGACCTGATATCCGAGAGCTTCAAGCTTGGCCTTGACGTTGTCGCCGTCATCGATCCATCGCTCAGAGGTCTTCGTCGGCATGGCGACGCCGATCAGAGCTCCTTTGTTGTCTCCTGGCTCTTCACCCTGGCCCTCGACGCCGGCGCGACCGCCGCCGCAACCGGTAACGGTTAGAACAAGGGTGACCATGACGGCCAGACCGGCGAAAATCGTCTTTCTCTTACCCACGAAGAAATCCTCCTTGATTCAAATCTCCCCGCCGGGGCGTCCGGCGCTGAGCGTCTCTGTCGTCGTCCAACCGCGACGCAAGGCCGTGCAGGCCTAGGCGATCCCGCTGGTCAAGATCACCGCTCACGTGGGACGCCTCCGACCATGTGGACTCTGCCGATCATCCGGTGAAGTCGTCAGGTCCCGGTACCGACTGCCGTGACCACACGGTCCGCGATGGTCCATGAACTGATCCTTCCCTGCCCAGAACGTAGCGACTCGCAATCGGTGGCCGTCAGGGCGGTCGGGCGGGATCTCAGCGATCGGCCAGACGGTGAGCGATAACATGGGCATCATGCACGAGAGTGGGCTACCACGTCAACGAACTACGAAAACGCGTCACGGACGTTGTTCGCGCTAACATGGCATGGTACGACTAGGAGGGATAGTTTCGTCGTCCTTCCGCACCCCTCCATGATGGCAAGGATGCTGACATGCCCTTCACCACGGTAGCGTCGCAACAGAGTCGGCGGCCGGTCGCGCCAACAGCATCTGCGTCCCCGTTGCGGAACACCGTCCGAGGACCCGGCCTGTCATGACCGACCTCGACTCCGAGTCGCCCCGTGCTCCGGTCATGGCCGATGTCGCCCGCCTTGCCGGCGTGTCCCACCAGACTGTTTCCCGGGTCATCAACGGGTCGCCCAGCATCCGCCCGCAGACGCGTAGGCGAGTGGAGCTGGCCATTCAACGGCTCGGCTACCGACCAAACTCCGCCGCACGAGCCCTGGTCAAGGGCCGTAGCGGGATAATTGGCGTGATAAGCACCGGTTCTGCCCATGGGCCCACCAGTATTCAGCGCACCATCGAGGATGCAGCCCAGAGAACTGGACTGTTCGCAAGCTCGGTCACCCTACCGACGCTCACGCGGCAAGCCCTCGATGACTCGGTTGAGCATCTGATGCGGCAGCGCGTGGAAGGCATCATCATCATCGCGGGACAGGATGAAGCGCTGGACCTCGCCCGCAGTCGGAGGGTGAGCGCTCCGATAGTGGTGGTCGAGGGTGATCTCACGCGAGCCGAGTGGACGGTGGGAGTCGATCAAGTGCTGGGTGCACGACTGGCAACTCGGCACCTCCTGGAGCTCGGCCATCGCGAGATCGTCCACCTTGCTGGACCTGCTGACTGGAGTGAAGCGCGGGCGCGGCGGGACGGATGGCGAGCCGAGATGGTGGCTGCCGGCCTGCGCCCCATCGAGCCGATCGTCGGAGACTGGAGCGCGGCGCGCGGCTACGTCGCTGGTCGGCAGATCGCCGTCAACACCGACGTGACGGCCGTCTTCTCTGCCAATGATCAGATGGCGATCGGCCTACTGCGAGCGCTCCACGAAGCCGGTCGGAAGGTGCCTGAGGACGTCAGTGTCATCGGATTCGACGACCTCCCGGAAGCTCAGTATCTGATTCCACCACTGACAACCGTCCGACAGGACTTCGCTGCGGTTGGCCGGCGGGCGATTGAGGTGCTGACGACTGCCATTGGTGGTCTGCCTGCGCCGGAGGCCGGCTTGATCGAGCCGGAGCTTGTGGTGCGGGAAAGTACGGCTCCTCCCCCG
>DASQUD010000298.1:0-2880 GCA_035641455.1 Propionibacteriaceae bacterium
AACTGCCTCGGGCTCGGCGTCCAGCACCGGCATCCGCCAGATCACCGTCGGCACCGGTGGCCGGGACTCCCAAGGTTTCGGCGCCGTCCTAGCCAACAGCGTCGTCCGCAAGAACAGAATCTTCGGGGTGATGAAGCTGACCTTGAGCCCGACCAGTTACAGCTGGGACTACATTGCCGATCCCACTACCCCGTTCTCGGACTCTGGCAGCGGCAACTGCATCTGAGCTCGAACCACTCATTCTTCCTAGACTGTGTGGGTGCGTACGGGCGGCAGGGATTCCGAGATCGCTGCCGGCCCGGTCGGCCCAGCGATTGCCTCGAGGCCCCCGCATGCGGTCGTAACCGAGTCGGCGCCACTGGCCTTGGCGGCTGCCGCATTGGCCGCGATGGTGGTGGCCCTTGTGGTGCTCGGAGTCACCGGTGGGCTCGCGCCGGCTGCCGAGGGTCTCTTCGATCCCGGGATAGTGGTACGAGTCGGCCTGCCGGCCAGCCGGGCCTTGCACGATCTTGCGGCCGCTTTGACTGTTGGCTTGCTGGTGCTCGCGGCGTGGTTCGTCGCACCGGAGTCGTCAGTCCGAGATGATCAGCTGTCGGGGAGTCGTCAGTGGCTTGTGCACTGTGCGGCGACCACGTCGATCGTCTGGGCCGGATCGGCCGCGTTCGTGCTGGCGTTCGAAGCCGCGAACGTGGCGGCGGTGGCGGTGGGATCGCCAGGCTACGGCGCGATCTTGCTGTCCTTCCTGACGCAGATCCCGCTGGGCGGAGCTCTTGGAGTCAGCCTGCTGCTGGTTGTGCTGGTGGCGTGCCTGACGATTCTCGCGTCACGCATCGAGACCGTGGCCTGGGCTGCCGCGTTGTCGCTGCTCGCCTTGCTGCCGTTGGCGCTGGGCGGCCATGCCTCCGGCGCGCAGGACCATACCAACTCCGTGGACAGCCTGGCGATGCACTTGGTGGCGGTGTGCCTGTGGTTGGGTGGCCTGGCTGCCGTGCTTCTGGTAGCCCGACGGCTGGGTGATCAGCTGAGCGTGGTGGCCGGCCGTTACTCGACGCTCGCCGGCTGCTGCTTTCTCGTCGTGGCCGGCTCGGGCGTGATCAACGCGATGTTGCGCCTCGATTCGCCCTCCAACCTGGCCACGGCGTACGGGCTACTCGTGATCGGCAAGGTGGTCTTCTTGAGCCTCCTGGGAGCGGCAGGCTGGCTGCACCGCCGGATCACGTTGCGTCGTCTTGACGCCGAGCGCCGCTGGTTCGTTCGGCTGGCCGCTGGAGAGCTGGCGATCATGGGAGCGACCATCGGACTGGCGGTCGCACTGTCGAGGTCCGAGCCTCCGCCCGGATCGTCGCCCGCCGACGCGGTATCGAGCTTGCTGGGCTATCCGGCGCCGCCGCCGATCTCACCTGGGCGGTATTTCTCCGTCTACTACCCGGAGCTGCTCTGGCTGACCGTCGCCGCGGGAGCGGCCGGTCTCTACGTCGCCGGTGTGCTCCGGCTCAGACGTCGAGGTGACCGCTGGCCGATTGGCCGGCTGTTGTGGTGGTTGGCGGGATGTGCCGCTCTGGCTTTTGTCACCAGCGGTGGCCCAGGCGTGTACGGGCGGGTGCACTTCAGTGCTCACATGCTTCAGCACATGAGTCTGATGGCGATCGTTCCATTCCTCCTGGTGCTGGGTGCACCCGTGACGCTAGCCATGCGTGCCCTGCAGGTCCGCCGGGACGGGAGCTTCGGACCGCGCGAGATGTTGCTGGAGATGGTGCATTCCCGATTCCTGCGCGTCGTCGGCCATCCGGTGGTGGCCACCGCCATGTTCATCGTCAGCCTCGTGGTTTTCTACTACACGCCCCTCTTCGAACTCGCGATGTTGACCCACCCGGGGCACGTGCTGATGACCGCGCACTTCCTCCTGATCGGTTACGTCTTCATCTGGTCCTTGATCGGAATCGACCCAGGGCCGAGCCGGCCTCCGTACCCCTTCCGACTGATCTTGTTGCTGGTGACGCTTGGCTTCCACGCCTTTTTCGGCATCTCTTTGATGTCATCGGCGACCTTGATCGCCCCGGATTGGTGGCACGCCCTCGGCCAGACCGACGATGCCGCCCTGCTCGCCGATCAACAGACCGGCGGAGCCATCGCGTGGGCCGCTGGCGACATTCCCTCGTTTCTGCTAGGTGTCGCCCTTGTGGTGGGATGGGTGCGCAGCGACGCCCAAGAAGCGCGTCGTCTGGACCGACGCGCCAACCGGGACGGGGATGCGGAACTGCGTGAGTACAACCGGCAGTTGGCCGCCTTGAACCAGCGGGATGGTCGCCGATGAGGAGGCCCCGCTCCAACGGGCGGTCCAACGTTGGCAGGTGCTCGCCGTAGTGCTCAATCTCCATCGACGGACCAGGAGCGGTCCGGCGACGTGACTCCCCTACCGTACGGGCGCGGGCGCTCGGAACCTCGCGCGCGGCGCATCTTACTTGTTTTCCTGGGCGCAATGGTCGCCTTGATTGTTGCGTCCCGACCCGCTGCCGCGCATACCGAGTTGATCTCCACGACGCCGGCCGACCAGCAGACGGTCAGCCGTGCCCCGGCGGCAATCGTGTTGACCTTCGACGAGTCGGTGCTAGCCATGGGCACCCAAGTCGTGGTCACCGGACCACAGGGACCGGTGCACGTAGGTGCGCCAGAGGTAACCGACTCCACGGTGAGCCAGAACGTGCAGGGTGGCAGCCCCGCCGGTCAGTACACCGTCGCCTGGCGCGTCACCGCCGCCGACGGTCATCCACTCTCCGGTACCTTCGGCTTCACCGCTGAGGAAGCCAGCGAGGGTAGGCCCGCCACGCCTGCGGCCATAGAAGCGCGAAGCTCAGACGATGCTTCCTCCACCGGTATTTC
>DASQUD010000299.1:0-4072 GCA_035641455.1 Propionibacteriaceae bacterium
GGGTTGTTGCCGAGCCGCAAAAGCATGCCAAATCGTAACGAGAAGGTGTTCGCCGAGGAGTTCCAAACCTGATTAGAGTGATCCAGTGATTTTCAAGCGCGTCGGGGACCAGCGTCCGTATCCGGACCATGGCTATGTGCAGAAGCAGTGGGCGGCAATCGCCCCCCATCAGGTGCGACTTGATCAGTTGGTGACAACCAAGCGAACTCTCGATCTCGAGGCGCTACTCGAGGAGGATTCCACCTTCTACGGCGACCTGTTTGCGCACGTCGTTTCCTGGCGCGGAGAGCTGTACTTGGAGGACGGGCTGCATCGCGCGCTGCGCGCCGCCCTCCAGCAACGGCAGACGATGCACGCGAGAGTTCTTGATCTGAAGTAGCGCTCGGGCGAGATAGGCTGCGCCGAGGGCAGCGGCGAGGAGTATCAACGGTGATCGGTCGGATCTTCCGCATCGTGCGGACCCCGATCACCCTGTTGTTCTTGCTTGGCGTGCTGTGTTATGCCGCCTGGTGGGGATATACCAACGTATTGCGGCCTATTCCGCCGGTCCCGGCTCAACCCTGCGTTGATCAAAGCGTCAACAAAGGACAACTGAAATCCGGCCAGGTAACCGTCAAGGTTTACAACGGCGGAAACAAGCGCGGCCTGGCCGGTGACGTAGGACGCGCGTTGCGGGATCGAGGTTTCAATGTCATTCGCACCACAAATACCGCCGAGAAGATATCGAAGACAGTGATCGTGGGCGCTGACGGGAAAAACCCCGAGGTGCTTCTGGTTAAGGGCTTTTTCAAGGACGCGGTCGTCAAGGGGGACAAGCGGGTGGACCGTACCGTGGACGTCTTGGTCGGCAACAAGTATGGCGGGTTCAACAAGGACGCCAAGCGGACGTACACGGTGAACGCCAGCACCGTCTGCCTGCCATCCCAAACCAAGACCACCGCGGCGCCCCTCGGCGGTTGATCTTCTCTCAGGGCGCCGGCTCGTCTGGCGAGCGCCAGCGGGCAAGCCGGCCACCACGGCCAACTTCCCGAAGACGTGCTTCGGTGCCCTCACGCTGCGCCGACGGAGTGACGATCAACAACTCGTCACCGGTCTTGATGCGCTCCCGCGGGGAGGGGTAGAACGGGCGTTCGTCCCGGATAATCAACGACACCACGGTGTGTCGAGGGAGTCGCAACTCGCTGACTTCGACACCGGCGAGCCGGGAGTCGACGGGCACCCGCACCTGCAACAGATCCGCCGAAATCATGTCCAGCGGTGCCGCCTCGACCTCCACGTCCCGAGCCGACTCCTCGTCAAGGAGTCCGAGCCGGCGGGCAACGAACGGCAGGGTGGGAGCCTGCAGGGAGGTGAAGATGATGACGAAGACGAGGACCACGTCGAACAGGAACTCCCCGCCTGCCACCGCCTGCGACAGGGGGATGGTCGCCAGCACAATCGGCACCGCGCCGCGAAGCCCGGCCCAGGAGAGGAACGCTTGTTCGCGTGGGGGAATGCGAAAACCCGCCGCGCAAAGGAGTACCGATAGCGGTCTCGCGACGAAAGTGAGGAACAAGCCGCCAGCCAGGGCCACCAGGACGGCCTGCGGGCTCACCCTGCCCGGCGAAGCCAGCAGCCCCAGCATGACGAAGAGTCCGATCTGGGCTATCCAGCCGATGCCCTCGACAAATGATCGGGTGGCCGCGCGGTGGGGCAGTTGAGCGTTACCGAGCATCAGCGCACAGGCATAAACCGCAGCGAAGCCGCTCGTGTGCAGCATGGCGGCAGTGCTGTACGCGAAGACGGCCCACACCAGCGCGGCCAGCGGGTACAGGCCGGAGGAGGGCAGCGCAACTCTGCGCAGCAGCCAGACGCCGACCCAGCCAAGACCGATGCCGATGGCTAGCCCAGCCAGCAGTTCCACCACGATCAGCCCGATCAATCCGAGCACGCCGCCGGTCGTTTCCTCACCGATGGCGATCGAGCTGGCCAGCGTCACCAAGAGCACTGTGGGAGCATCATTCAGGCCGGACTCTGCCTCCAGCGCTCCACGCAGTCGATGCGGGATGGGCACCTTCCGCAGTACCGAGAAGACTGCGGCGGCATCGGTTGGTGAGGTCACCGCGCCGAGAAGGACCGCGATCCAGATGTCGAGGCCAAGGACGTAATGACAGAACAAGGTCATCAGTCCGACGCTGATTCCCACACCGACGGTGGCCAGTACGCTCGCCACCCCCACCGACGGCCGGATGTCGCTCCATCTGGTCGTCAGGCCGCCTTCGGCCAAGATCACCACGAGAGCCGCAAACCCCAGCGCCTGGGCGAGATCAGCGTCTTCGAACTGGATGCCCAAGCCGGACTCCCCGAGCAGCATGCCGAGGCCGAGGAAGAGGAGCAGCGAGGGCAGGCCGACCCGAGCCCCGATCCGGGCTGCGATGATTGCGGCAATCACCACGACGGCGCTCCCCAGCAGGATGGCGTCGATGTGGATCATGGGCACATCCTCCCGGAAATGACGATGCCCCGTCCGAATCGAACCGGGGCATCCTTGGCGGTGGCGGCGGGATTTGAACCCGCGGAGGCTTTCACCTCACGCGCTTTCGAGGCGCGCTCTTTAGGCCGCTCAGACACGCCACCGCCGGTGAGATTACCTGCCGCCGGACGCATCGGCGAATCGGTTCACCCACGGGACTCACGACCCACTTCGCACCCTTAACCCGGACTCCGCACCGTCTGTGAATGGTGCGGAGTCCGGGTTAGCGGTGCGACGTGGCGGAAGGGCAATCCGGACCTCAAACCGCCCTGGCTGGCGGGATTCGCTCAGCGGGTGGCGAAGAAGTCCCGGAGGAGGGCGCCGCAGTCGGCTTCAAGAACGCCCCCGCGTACGTCGACGCGATGGTTGAGCCGGGGATCGCGTACGACGTCCCAGAGCGAGGCAACCGCTCCGGCCTTGGGGTCGTAGGCGCCGAAGATCAGCCGGCTGACCCGCGCGAGCACCAGAGCCCCGGCGCACATCGTGCAGGGCTCGAGGGTGACCACAAGGGTGTGGTCGGTCAGGCGCCAGGTGCCCAGGGTTTGCGCGGCCCTGCGGAGGACGAGCAGTTCGGCGTGCGCGGTGGGATCTTGGGCACGCTCCCGCTCATTCCCGGCAGCCGCCACGATGGCGTCGGAGGGGTCGAGGAGGACGGCGCCGACTGGTACGTCGTTGTGCTGGGCGGCTGCTTGGGCTTCATCCAGGGCGACACGCATTGCGGCCTCCCACCGGTTGGCCATGCCAGGTCAGGGGAATGCCGATTCGGCCACCTTGCGGAACTGTGGCCCGATTTTGATCTTGTCTGCGATCTCGATCAACATCTGGTCACTGCTGAGGTCAAGGTTGTCGATGAGCGTGCTCATATCGAAGTCGCTGACGCCGAGGTCGGAAAGAATGCCTAGATCGCCCATCGGCTCGGCCTCTTCGTCCTCGGGATCCGGGATCTCCTCCCCCAGCATGTCGGCAACATCGCGGGCGATGGGCCACTCGGTCGCCGCAGCGCCATCGGAGAGCAGCAGTTGGACGTGCTGGCCGCGAACCCGGGCGATCACGAAGACCTCCTCGACCAGGCTCACAAAACCGATCGCACCGGCATCGCCGGGCAGCCGGCGAAGCTGAATGATGAGCTCTTCCAGATCGTTGGCCAGGTCGGCCGCCAAGGCCTGCACCATCGGCTGGCCGTCCTCACGGTAGGCGGCCACAACGAAGTCGATCTCGTCCGGCGCCGCGTCGTCAAGATCATCATCCTCAGTGCCATCGTCGACGGCATCGGCCTCGGCGTCGGAGTCGTCGCCAGAGTCTTCCAGGTCGAACGACTCGTACTCGTCGTCATCGAAGTCCGGCATCATCCCTCCTCGCGAGTGTCCCGCAAAATGCGCCCGTCCATCGTGTCAGAAGTCGGCATCGCGCACGACTGGGATACCGAAGTCGCTGACTGGATCGCTACGGTGCTGGCGTGGAACTGACCGTCGTTGACCATCCCCTGGTGGCGCACAAGCTCACCGCCCTGCGCGACACCAGCACCGACTCGCCCACCTTTCGCCGGTTGACCGAGGAACT
>DASQUD010000300.1:0-3197 GCA_035641455.1 Propionibacteriaceae bacterium
GGAGCGCCCGCCTCCGTCAGCTGGTCCCACACGTCGACGGCGGCCTCCGCTGGAATGACCAGCTCGTAGCCCCGTTCACCCGTGTAGCCCGTGCGGCAGACGGTGACCGATCGGCCGGCGCGTTCGATGGCCACAAAGGACATGTAGTCGTGTCCGGCGGGGAAGCCGGCTGACGAAAGCACCTCGTCGGATTCACTGCCTTGGACCGCCAGGATGGCGAAATGGTCGTGCTGGTTCGAGACAGTGACGCTCGCAGGAGCGGAGGCGGTCAGAAGGTCGACCACCCGGGCGCAGTTGGCCGCGTTAGGGATGAGTAAGACCTCGTCGGGCGATCTGAGGTAGGCGATCATGTCGTCCACCACCCCGCCCTCGTCATTGCAGATCAGCGTGTACTGCGCCTGTCCGGGCTCAATCCTGCCCAGATCGTTGGTCAGGCACCGGTTGAGACACTCGGCGGCACCCGACCCGGTGACGGTTGCCTTTCCGAGGTGGCTGACGTCGAAGATGCCGACAGCGTTACGTACGGCGGCGTGCTCGGCCAGCACTCCCGCCCCGGCGTACTCCAGTGGCATCGACCAGCCGCTGAAAGCGGCGAACTTCGCTCCTGCCGCGATGTGCCGGCGGTGCAGCGGCGAGGTCTTGAGCGCCGGAGCAGGAGTGCCGACGCCGGCGTCGCGCTCGCCGAGTTCCATGATCGCAGAACCTACCGCACGGCCCGCACCGACGATCCGAGTCAACGTGCCAGGAGCTAGCCTGTGACTCGTTTTGAATCCCTCGATTCTTCATGAAAGGTGGCAATGTCATGCCGACACCCTCGTTGCCGACCCTGACGATCGCCAGGTCGGTTCCGCGCGACGTGGACGTGCTGGTGGTCGGTTTCTCGTCCGAAGGATCCGTTGGAGTGCCGAAGGATCTGGAGCAGGCGTACACGAAACGCTTCGGTGCCGGCGTCGGCGATCTGGCTCGTTCTATCGGCGTCAAGCCCGAGGTGGGCAGCCGGCGGACGCTGCCGGCTGCCGGTGAAGCACCTCGCCTCGTGGTGGTCGGGATCGGCAAAGGCGAGCAGCGGCTGGATGAGCTGCGGCAAGCCGCGGGCAACGGCATTCGCGCGGCGGGCGAACTGGCCGAGCAAGCGGATCTGTCGGTGGCCGTCAGCCTTGGTCAGGGCGAGGAGACTGTGCGCGCGGTCGCGGAGGGCGCCCTGCTGGGCAGCTATCGCTATGCCACCCTGAGTTCGAATACGAACGGCTCCACGCCCAATGCGGGGATCCGCGCCATTACAGTGGTCGAGCCTGCCGGGACTCAGAAAGGCATCGCCGAGGATGCCTTGACCGTGGCCCGTGCAGTAATCACCGCGCGGGAGTGGGTGAACCTCCCGCCGAACCTGCTGTATCCCGCGTCGTTCGCCGACGAGGCCCGGACCTTGGTCAAGACGTCACCGGTGACGATCGAGGTGCTGGATGAGAAGGCGCTTCTCCGGGACGGCTACGGGGGAATCCTCGCTGTGGGTGGGGGGTCATCGCGGCTTCCTCGGTTGGTCCGGCTGAGTTACCGGCCTCGAGGGGCGAAGGCCCATCTGGCGCTAGTTGGCAAGGGCATCACCTTCGATTCCGGCGGGCTGAACATCAAGCCCGCCGACGGCATGTACACCATGAAATGCGACATGGCCGGCGCCGCCGCGGTTTTCGCGGCGACCCGAGCAATCGCGGACCTAGGCCTGAAGATCAAAGTCACCGCATACGGGTCGCTGGCCGAGAACCTGCCTTCCGACACGTCGTACCGGCCCTCCGACGTGCTGACTATCTATGGCGGGAAAACCGTGGAGAACGGAAACACCGACGCCGAAGGACGGCTCGTGCTCGCCGACGCTCTGGCCCGTGCGGGTGCAGACCGGCCCGACCTCGTGGTGGACGTCGCCACGTTGACTGGTGCGTGCATCGTGGCCCTCGGCTCCCGTACCGCAGGGCTCATGACGTCGGACGACGAAACGGCAGATCGGGTGCTCGCCGCAGCTGAAGCTGGCGGCGAAGAGGTCTGGCCGCTGCCCATACCGGCCGAGACCCGCGGCAAGCTGGATTCCAAGGTGGCGGATCTGAGGTCAACCGGTACGGACCGAGCCGGGGGTGCTCTACTGGCCGCCGCTTTCCTACGCGAATTCGTCGCAGACGGCACGCCCTGGGCACACCTGGACATCGCCGGTCCGGCTTTCAACGATGGCGCGCCATATGGCTACGTCAGCTCCGGCGGTACTGGCGCCGGTGTCCGCACTCTTATCGCGCTGGCCCGGTCCCTGGCTACTTAGCCAGGGACAACCCCCATTCGCGAACGAACACAAAAGCGGGCTCGCCGTGCTGGCAGTGCCCCGGCATTGCTTGCTCCATCCGATGCGCGCGATGCCTCTGCCAGCACGGCGTCGGCGAGACGCCGCCCCCCAAACCTGGGTCCGTCAGGCACGTCCCAAGGCGTTGACGTCTCACCTAATCGGGTTTCGAAGCCGGTGGAAGAGCGGATTGCCTTTAGCCAGAAAGAATTGAAGCGGCGCTGTCAGCGAAGATCTGGGTGCTTCTTGTTGCGGGTGTTGTAGTCCCGCATGCGCTGGGGATAGCCCACCACCGCAGCGTCGTAACCGGGGATCTGCAGCGACTCGGCAAAAGCGTGGGCCCACTCCGGCGATGGCACCACCCGACGGGTCCACTCGCCGTCGAAGGCGACCAAAAGGATCGTGGTTTGCGTCACGGAGGTCTTCGGCTCCACAAACGCTTCGACCCCGCGGCGGCTCTGCACGAACTGGGTCAGATGCTGGGTCACCGCGTCGTCAACCGTGCGGTTGTCGCCGGCCCGGCGGCGACTTCGCTTGGCCCGCCCGGCTGTCCGCTTCAACCAGTTCATGGGCCAAGTATCTCGCTCACCGAAGCTGACAGGATGTCAGCCATGGCGGCTTCGTACGACGTGGTGATCCTGGGAGCAGGGAGCGGCGGCTATGCCTGCGCTCTGCGGGCAGCCCAGCTCGGACTGTCGGTCGCCATGGTGGAGAAGGACAAGGTCGGCGGCACCTGCCTTCATCGGGGCTGCATCCCGACCAAGGCGCTGTTGCACGCGGCCGAAGTGGCTGACGCCGCCCGGAACGGCAGCCGGTTCGGGGTCCACGCCACTGTCGACAAGATCGATTTGGCCGGTATCCAGGATTACGCCGGCTC
>DASQUD010000301.1:0-10423 GCA_035641455.1 Propionibacteriaceae bacterium
GTTGGACGAGGTCCGGAATGTGCTGACCCATCCGCATGCCGCCGCGCAATGTCGGGATTGGCTCGCCGCCAAGTTGCCGCAGGCGCTGGTGACGGAGTCCGGGTCGACAGCGGGTGCTGCAGCGGAGGTGGCCAATCCGGACTCGCGGTTTGATGCCGCGATCTGCGCCAAGATCGCCGGTGAGAAGTTCGGACTGGAGCCGTTGGCCGCCGAGATCGCTGACAACCCGGATGCGGTGACCCGCTTCGTCCTCGTCTCCCGCCCTGGCAAGGTCGGTCCTCCTACTGGCGCCGACAAGACCACCATGGTGCTGTTCATGCGGGAAGATCATCCCGGCGCGCTGCTGGAGATCTTGGAGCAGTTCGCCAGCCGAGGGGTTAACCTCTGCCGGATCGAGTCCCGGCCGACAAAGCGCACCCTGGGCGACTACTGTTTTTCAGTCGACGCCGAAGGCCATGTCGCCGATGCGCGGCTGGCCGAGGCGCTGATGGGACTCCACCGGATCTGCGCCGACGTCGTCTTCCTCGGCAGCTATCCGCGCGCGGACCGTACCGAACCTCGAGTGCCACGCGGAACCTCCAACGCTGACTACGCCGCCGCCGCCGAGTGGCTCAAGCGCCTCCAGGGCTGAACCGGGGGCGGTCGCCCAGTGCACTTGGCCGATCGCTCGCTCCCTGCCCACCCTTGTCCGCCCAGCGTCATCCCGACTTTGAGCCCTTTCGACACACCGTGAGCCCGTTCCTACGGGCTCACGGTGTGCTCACGGGGCTCAAGGTCCGGAGAAGAGGGCGCAACCGTTCCCGGCGGTGACGCGCCATTTGTCGATGGGTCACCGGTCACGGCCGATGATCCAGCGGTGATCTCGCGGCGCAGCCGAGGAACTCGGAGCAGCAGGGCGCCGGGCTGCACCTCGGCCAGCAGGGAGGTGCATTCGCCGACCGTGTCACCGTCCATCTGGTACTGGTCGGGATGATCAACGGTGATCTTGACCCGCTGGCCGGTCAGCCGATCCAGTTGATCATCAAGGCGCCGCTGCCGAATCAGCACCCGCGTGGTGAGCCGCACCCAGTCGCGAATGCCGCGGGGTGAGGCAATGACCACGTCCAACAGACCGTCGTCCGCTTTGGCATCGGGAATCAGCTGGATGTTGGCCTGGAGGTAACCGACATTGCCGATCACGATGAGATGCGCTCGACGCTTCATGGGGGCGCCATCGTCCATCTCGATGGTCGTGTTCAGGGCCGGATGCTTGGCATTCTGTGCGGCTGAGAGAAAGTACGCCGCTGATCCCACCGCCTTCTTGAGGTCCGCATTGGTGCCCTGCATGATCACCGCATCCAGCCCGATACCCGCCATCACCGCGAAATGATCGCTGGCTTGATCATCGAAGGTGACTTTGACCAGGTCGATTGGTTTGTCCAATCCGTCAAAAGCGACATTGAGAGCTGCCGCCTCGTCGAGCGGTATGCCGAGGTTCTTGGCCAGCAGGTTGCCGGTTCCGGCGGGGATCAAGCCGAATGGGATGCCGGTGCCGGCCAGGGCGGAGCAGACGACACGGATAGTGCCGTCGCCACCGGCGCCGAGCACGAGATCAACGCCCTCCTCGATAGCTTGCCGCGCCATGGCGCGGCCGGGATCTTCCTCGCTGGTTTCCAGCCACAGCGGGCGCTGCCAGCCGCGGGTCTTCACTTCGTACTCGACATGACGGCGGAATGTCGTCCAGTCGGTCACCCGAGCCGGGTTGACGATCACCGCGCAACGCTTCTGCATCGCCCGTGGGACGGCCGGCGGAGCCTTGCGTACGAGGTCGGTGACCAGTTCATGCGGAACCGGCACCTTCACTCCAGCCACCAACAGTGACAACGACGCGACGAACGCGCCCAGCAGCGCGCCGCCGACGATGTCCGACACGTAATGCGCCCCACTCAACCAGCGGTCGACACCGACCGCGACGACCAGCACGCCGCCGATCAATCCCCACAGCAGCCTTCTCGGCGCGTTCTGCCGGGTCACCGCGAACGTCGCGCCTGCGGCAATGGTCGACGCGACGATGGCCGTCGTGTGACCAGAGGGATAGGCGTACCCGGTCGACGTGAGCAGGTCCAGTCCCTGTTCCGGCCGCTCCCGCTGCAGGCTGACCTTCAGCAGCGCTGAGGCACCCCAGGCCAGCGGGATGATCAAGATCAAGGCGATGGCGAGCTGGCGCAACCGGTGCCGGTACGCCCACAGCGCCAGACCCGCCAGTGCGGCGTACACCAACCCCGGCCAGGTCAGCAGCGCCCATGCGCTGACGAGCTGGGCGGTCGGTGAGGCAATGTCAATGGTTGGGGCAAGCCACCGCTGGTCCAAGGCGACCAGCGGTGGCCAGGAGAAGGTGAGCCAGGTCCACACCACGAACGCCACGAGTAGCCCGATGACGATGGCGATCGTTGATCGAGTCGGTGGCCTGCGGACCATGGTGTGGACCATCATCCCATGGGACGGCCCGCTTACTGGGTTTCCGGCCAGTCCGCTCGGCGGCTCGTGTTCGGGCAAGTGCTGGAGGAGTGACGGAAGAATCGGCCAACTGGATGCCACGAGTCGGCGCCTACTTATCCGAAGCCGACCGGCGCGACGGCTCGGTACGCTGACTGGGTGATCGACGTCAAGGTTCTCCGTAGCGACCCCGGCCTCGTCCGAGCATCGCAGCGCGCTCGGGGTGAGTCGGTGTCGCTTGTCGACGACCTGCTCGCTGCGGACGAGACCCGCCGCAACGCGATCGCCCGCTACGAGGAGCTCCGGGCCGAGCAGAAAGAACTCGGCAAGCACGTGGCGAAGGCCAGTGGCGAGCAGCGTCAAGCGCTGCTCGAGCGAACGAAAGAGCTCGCCGACCTGGTGAAGAAGGCCGACGGCGAGCGCGCCGAAGTGGCAGCGGCCTTCGATCAGATGCTCAAGCTGGTGGGCAATCTCGTCGCTGACGGCGTGCCGCAGGGCGGTGAGGACGACTACGCGCTGCTGGAGACGCACGGTCAGCCGCGGGACTTCGACGCTGAAGGGATCGTCCCGAAAGATCACGTGGAACTCGGTCAGCTCCTCGGTGCGATCGACATCGAGCGGGGCGCCAAGGTGTCCGGCAGCCGCTTTTACTACCTGACCGGCCAGGGCGCCGAACTGGAACTGGCGCTGATCAATTTCGCGATGAGCGTGGCGCTGCGGAACGGATTCACGCCGATCCTGCCGCCGGCTCTGGTCAAGCCGCACGCGATGGAAGGGACAGGATTCTTAGGTCAGGCGGCTCAGGACGTCTATCACCTCGTCGAAGATGATCTTTATCTGGTCGGTACGGCGGAGGTTCCGCTGGCCGCCTATCACGCGGACGAGATCTTGGATCCGGCCGCCCTTCCACTGCGTTATGCCGGTTACAGCCCGAGCTACCGGCGGGAGGCCGGTTCCCACGGCAAGGACACCAGGGGCATCTTCCGGGTCCACTGGTTCGACAAGGTCGAAATGTTCGTCTTCTGCGCCCCAGAAGATGCCGATGCGGAGCACCAGAAGCTTCTGGCCTGGGAGAAGGAGTTCATCGCCGACCTGGAGATCCCTTTCCAGGTTCTCGAACTGGCCAGTGGTGATCTTGGTCTCAGTGCGGCCAGGAAGTATGACTGTTACGGCTGGCTGCCGACTCAGCAGCGCTATCGGGAGATCACCTCAACGTCCAACTGCACCGAATTCCAGGCGCGACGGCTCAACATTCGAACCCGATTTCCGGGCGGCCCGGGACCCGTCGCCACGTTGAACGGGACGCTCTGCGCCATGGCCCGGACGATCGTGATGATCTTGGAGAACCACCAGCAGGCGGACGGAAGTGTCCGCATTCCCAAGGTTCTGCGCCCCTACCTTGGGGGTCGTGACTACCTGCGGCCGGTCGGCCCGGGAGCCTGACCGCGCCGCCGATGAGTTTCCGTACCGCGAGCTGGCGGCCACGCCTGGTCGCTCTCGACATCGACGGCACCGTCGTCGATCATGACGGCGCCCTTCCCGAGGCTATCCGGAAGGCCGTCGGCATGGTGGTGGACGCCGACGTGCCGGTGGTCCTCGCTACTGGGCGGTCATGGCACGGCACCCGGCCCATCTTTGACGAGCTGGGACTCCCGCCCGGACCCTCAGTCGCCTCCAACGGTGCAGTTGTCGTGTCCTACCCGCCCCAACACATCCGGAAGGCGGTCACCTTCGATCCACGAGAAGTGATCAAGAGAGTGGTGCAGTTTGCCCCTGGAACGCTGATCGCGGTCGAGGAGATTGGACGCGGTTACCGTCTCAATGATCACTTCCCCGGCGGGGATCTGACCGGCGAGATGATCATCGAGAGCATCGAGCAGCTCAGCGCCCGGCCGGTGACCCGCATCATCCTGCGCGACCCCAACCGGTCGGACGAGGATTTCACCAGACTGGCTCGACATCTGGGTCTGCAGGGCGTGACCTACTTCGTCGGATGGAGTGCCTGGCTGGATATTGCTCCGCTTGGGGTGAACAAGGCAAGCGCGCTGCAGGACGTGGCAGACGATCTTGATGTCAACCCCGCCGATGTGCTGGCGTTCGGCGACGGGCGGAACGACATCGAGATGCTGCGCTGGGCCGGGCGCGGAGTGGCTATCGGCGATGCGCCGGACGAAGTGCAGCAGGCCGCCGACGTGGTCGCGGATTCGTTCGTCGACGGCGGTCCGGTGGCCGAGCTGCTGCACTGGTTCGGCTGATGGTCGCTGGGTGCGGGGAACAACCCATCGTCGGTGACGTCAGCCGCGACTGTCCGTACGCGGGTCTAGGTCGAAGTCGAAGCGCGTGGCGTCTCGGGGGAAGTTCGTCCAGGCGAGGACGCGCTGAGGTTCCAGAGCCCAGACCCCTGATGTGTAGACATCGAGCGGCGGCGAGTAGCCGTACTTAGCCTTTGATGCCGCCGCAAGACGGCGCGCCTCGGACGACGCCACCACGCGCCAGCTGGCGAGACCCTCCACGATCACGGCCTCCATGGGGTCACTCAGATGGACGACGATCTCGCGATTGGTGCGCAGATTGCGTTGGTGGATGGCCTGTGGCGAGCCGCCGAAGTACCAGACGTCATCAACCCAGAGGCCGTCGACCGGCACGGCATGAGGTCGCCCGTCGGGCCGGGTGGTCGCCAACCAGTATTGGGTCGCCTGCTCAAGCCGCGAACGTACATCGGGCCAGGCAAGCGTTTCCGCCGCTATCCCATACTCGGCAGGAAGAGGGATCGAGGAGGTTCTCGGCACCCTTCTCCTCTCCACCGCGTATCGATGGCATCCGAGGGACGATGGCGGTTGTACCGGAGTAGCTACAGATACATTCCGCTGCTGCGGTCCCGGTTCGGCATCTCGGGCTGAGCCGCCGTCCCGGGCATCGATCCCGGCGGTAACGCTCGCCGCATCTGCTCGAGCTGGGCGCGAGCCGCCATCTGTTGGGCGAACAGGGCGGTCTGGATGCCGTGGAACAGTCCCTCCAGCCAGCCGACGAGCTGCGCCTGCGCGATCCGCAGCTCGGCATCGGTCGGCGTCCCTTCGTCTGTGAACGGCAGCGTGATCCGCTCCAGCTCCTCGATGAGCTCGGGGGCCAGCCCGTCTTCTAGTTCCTTGATGGACGCGGTGTGGATCCTCCGCAGCCGCTGGCGACTCGCCTCGTCCAGAGGTGCGGACTTCACCTCCTCCAGCAGCTGCCGGATCATGTTGCCGATCCGCATCACCTTGGCCGGCTGCTCCACCATGTCGGTCACCGACTTGCCGGACGCGTCCTGGACCTCGGGTTGGGGAGGGCCCTCGACTGCCATCGCCTGAGGGGTCACCACGTATCCCCGACCGTCGGGGGTCGCTCCGGCGACGCCCTGCATCTGCTGCTCGGGCGCCTCGTTCGCGCCTCCCTGATCACTGGTCACGATATCGATCTTAGGCTGAGTGCCGACCCCGAACGGCTGGGCCCACAGCCCTGGAAAACCTTTGGAGCCCTGTCCGAACCCCGCCATACAGTGGTTCGGTCATGCAAGACTTCCCGCCGGTCGTCCCGGAATTCCGTACGCCCGCAGCCCCCTCTGGGCAGGCTGCCGGCGACGACTTGAGCGCGCCTCCAAGACGGCGTGAGCGCTTTCGGGATCCCGACACCCGCAGCCCCGGCCGCTTCATCGCCTGGCTGATGGAGCAACAGGCGGGGCTCTTGATCGTCAGCTCTGTGGTTGGCGCCTTCGAATGGTTGCCCGGCTCGGTTGGTCCATATGTGATCGGCAAAGTGATCGATGAGGGCATCACCCAGCGCGACCTGTCGACGGTGTTCTGGCTCAGCATGGTGCTCCTGGCCCTCGCTCTTGCCGGTGTTGCGGCGGGAGTCACTCGGCACACGCTGATCGTCCGCACCTGGCTGATCACCATGTTCAGCGTGATGATGTTGGTGACCCGGAAGGCCACGCAACTGGGCCACGTCCTGCCCCAACGGGTGCCGACTGGCGAGGTCCTCAGTGTCTCTTCCAACGACACCGACCATCTAGGCGCGCTGACAGAGATCGGGACCCGGGCCGTCGGAGCACTGGTGAGCTATCTCGTGATCGCGGGTCTGGTGCTCTCTACCTCCCCGTGGCTTGGTCTGGTAGTTCTGCTCGCCGCTCCACTCCTCGTGGTCTTGGCGATGCCGCTGCTACGGCCATTGGAGCGTCGACAGCAGACGGAGCGAACACGGTCGTCTGAGCTCACGTCGCTGGCCACCGACATCGTCGCCGGGCTGCGCATCCTGCGCGGAATCGGCGGCGAGCGTACGTTCGCGCGGAACTATGTAGACCAGTCGCAGCGGACGCGGGCCGCGGGAGTTGCAGCGGGTCGGTGGCAGGCGGCGACGGATGCAGCCAGTGTGCTGTTCTCCGGGCTGTTCCTGGTCACGCTCACCTGGCTTGGCGCTCGCGAGGTGGTCGCCGGTCGCCTCAGCATCGGTGAACTGATCAGCTTCTTCGGCTACGCGGTCTTCATGATCTGGCCGATCCAGACGTTCTTCGAACTGGCGCAGAAGTGGGTGCGCGCGGTGGTCGCTGCCCGAAAGACCATCGCAGCCCTTGGCCAACAGCCGCCCTGGTCGACCCCGCAGCCCTCCCTGCAGTTACCGACCGGTGCCCCGATTCGGGATGCGGCGTCCGGTTTCGTCGGCCAGCCAGGTCGATTGACCATGGTGGTATCTGGGGTGCCCGACGAAGCGGCCGCGCTGGCTGACCGCCTGGGCCGTTACCTGCCGGAGGAGTCCGAGCCGCCAAGCCTGGACATCGATGACGGCGTCAAGGGCCGCACGGCTCGCCGCACTAGAGAGCGCCGCCAGCAAGCCCGGGCGGAGCTCGCCCTCAAGGCCAAGGAGCTGGCCGAGCGCAGCTCCGGAGTGAGCCTCGGCTCCGTTGATCTTGCCGATGCCGTGCTGGCCGAGGTCCGCGACCTGATCTTGGTCGTTGACACCAAGAGCCAGCTGTTCGCCGGCACGCTGCAGGAGGTGATCGATCCACACGGCCGGCTCAGCTTGGCGGAGGCCGAAACGGCGCTGCACATCGCGGCCGCTGAGGATGTTTTCGAGGCGCTGCCTGGCGGCTGGCAGGGCGTGCTCGAGGAGCGGGCCAGAGGACTCTCCGGCGGCCAGCGGCAGCGGCTGGTCCTGGCCCGGGCCCTTGCGGTTGATCCAGAGATCTTGATCCTGGTCGAGCCCACGTCGGCCGTGGACGCGCACACCGAAGCCTTGATCGCCAGCCGGCTGGCTGCTCACCGGGCTGGGCGGACCACGATCGTCATCTCTGCCTCGCCGTTGTTGTTGCACTACGCCGACGAGGTGGCGCTGCTCAAGGACGGCAAGATCGTCGAGGTCGGTACCCACCACTCGCTGCTGGAAACCAGTTCCGAATATCGCGGCGTAGTGTCGCGGAACCTGGAGAACGTCGATGTCTGAGCTCCAGGAGATTGGGCTTCCGGGATCGGCGGAAACGTGGCGACCCAGTGCGGCCAACCCAAGAATCCCTGACCAGCTGCACCCCTCGGGCGCCGGATCTGTAGGCCAGCGGCTGGCCGAGTGGCGACGACGTCATCTGCTTCGCGAACGCCGGGCGACGGAGTTCTTCGCCGCTTCCCGCCGCCCCGAACGTGGACTCCCGGTGGCGGAGCGGACGGCTGTGGCCAGCTTTGTCGGCGGGATGTTGAGCCGGCGGCGGTTGTTGGTGGCCACCCTGCTGATCCTGCACGCGCTGGCGGCACTGGCCGGGCTGGCGGTACCGCGGATTCTGGGCTCTCTGGTCGACGAGGCCGCCGAACCCGCCACGCTCGCCGCCAGACTGAACGGCCTCACCCTGGCCGTGGCCGGAGTCGTGATCGTCCAAGCCGCAGCCACGTTCTTCGCCCTGATGGCGTCGGTCGTTTTCGGCCAGGCTCTACTGGCTGAGGCACGCGAGTACGTCGTACGTACGGTCCTGCGCCTGCCGCTCGGGAAGGTGGAGAGCGCCAGTTCCGGTGACCTGGTCACCCGCGTGACGCGCGATGTCGGCACCATGAGCGAGAGCGTGCGCTACGGCTTGCCCGAGGCCGTGATTGCCGGCATGACCGCTCTGCTGACCATCGTGGCGATGCTGCTCAACTCCGTGCTGCTCTCCGTGCCGCTGCTGCTCACGACGCCGCTGGTGGTCGTCGGAGCGTGGCGCTACATCGCGCGGGCGCCGAAGGGATACATCACCGAAGGTGGGACCTACTCGGAGATCAATTCCACACTCACCGAGACGGTCGAGGGCGCCCGGACCATCGAAGCGCTCGGGTTGCAAGCCAAGCGGATCGAGCGGGGTGACGGCGACATAGCTGTGACGAGTCAAGCCGAGCGGTACACGATGGCGCTCCGGAACATCTTGTTCAGCCTGCTCGGGCTGGCTTACGACACTCCGCTGGTGATCTTGCTGTTGGTCGGTGGTTGGGCCTATGTGAACGGCTGGGTCACGCTCGGCCAGATCACCGCCGCCACGCTGTATTTGCAGGCGCTCATCGAGCCGTTGGAGCGGCTAGTTCGCAATCTTGATCGGCTGCAGATCGGCATTGCCTCGACCACGCGGCTGCTGGGCATCGCTGCCGTGCCGCAAGATCGGGAACCGGGCGACAAGCTGCCGGCGAACACGAGGGTGTCGGCCAAGGAGGTCCGCTTCGCCTACCGTGAAGGGCGCGACGTGCTGCACGGCGTCGATCTCGATCTGCGTCCGGGCGAGCGACTGGCGATCGTCGGACCGAGCGGATCCGGCAAGTCGACGCTGGGTCGCCTGCTGTCCGGGGTAAACGGCCCGCGCACCGGGTCAGTGAGGGTCGGCGGTGTGGAAGCGATCAAGTTGCCACTGGAGGTCTTGCGCACCGAGGTTGCGCTCGTCACCCAGGAGCATCACGTCTTCGCCGGCACTGTGCGGGACAACATCATTCTGGCCCGCGAGGATTCGCCGGACGAGCGCGTCGTCGAGGCGCTGCGTACGGTCGACGCTTGGGATTGGGTGGAGCGGCTACCGCAACGGCTGAACACCAAATTGGGCTCCGGCAACATGGCCCTGACCCCGGCGCAGGCGCAGCAGATAGCCCTGGCCCGGCTGGTGGTAGCTGACCCCCACACCTTGGTCCTCGACGAAGCAACCTCGCTGATCGACCCTCGGACCGCCCGGCACCTGGAAGGGTCGATGGCTGCCCTGCTCGAGGGTCGTACCGTCGTCGCGATCGCCCACCGCCTGCATACCGCGCATGACGCCGACCGGATTGCGGTCGTCATCGACGGCCGGATCGCCGAGTTGGGCAGCCACGAAGAACTGGTCGCCGCCCGTAGCGAGTACGCGAGTCTTTGGCGGGCCTGGACGTCGTAGTCCTGGCCGGTGGCGCCACGACCGAGACGCGGATCCAGTTCGGACATCTTGGCTCGGCCCTGTGCCGCACCTGCCCAGTCTGTTCGGACCTCTGTCCCTGCTGCGCCGCCGCCGGGCCCGTACCCGGACCTTCCTCTGCCCGTGCCCCTGCGCGCCGCGGCCGGACCCGTACCCGGAACCCTTCCTCTACCCGTGCCCCTGCGCGCCACGGCCGGACCCGGCCGTCCTTGCTCGCGTCTTTCCGCACAAGGCCGCAGATGTGCGGCTTTCCTGCCCATACGGTCTTGTCTTTCCGCACAAGGTCGCAGATGCTCAGCGCCCCGTATCCGATCCGTGCCGGCCCCATCTTTCCGCACAAGGCCACCGACATAGATGAGTCTGCCCGTTTCCCTGAGCCGCGAGTTATCCACAGCGCGCAAATGCAGGGACCGTTCCATCCACAGTCTCAAAAGCGGGGCTTCCGCGAATCGCTGTGGGTCATCACGATTTCCTCGTGACCAGTTACGCCGGACCCACTGTGATGACGAGAGCGCGTGCCCGAGCGATCGGCCT
>DASQUD010000302.1:0-2495 GCA_035641455.1 Propionibacteriaceae bacterium
GTCATGCACGTAGACCACATCAAGCCGGTCGAGCCCCACCCGCTCCAGGCTGGCCTCGATCGAGCGCAGTACTCCGTCCCGGCTGTAGTCGCGTTCTCTACGCAGGTCGTCTGGCACGGCGAAGCCTTCATCATCCTGGCCGGTCGGATGCTCCTTGGGGACAAGAAGCCGACCTATCTTGGACGACAAGACGAACTCATCCCGGGGGCGGCCGGCGAGCGCCCCGCCCAGGCGTCGCTCCGAAAGGCCCAGCCCATAGTGAGGAGCGGTGTCGAAGTATCGGATCCCGACGCCCCAGGCGGCGTCCACCGCCTCCTGAGCGTCCTGGTCCGAGGTCGCTCGGTAGAGGTTGCCGATGACGGCCGCCCCGAAGCCGAGCTCGGTAAGACTGGCAGCGGTGCCCTTGATGGTTCGGGTGTGCATCGTGGTCCAATCTGCAGTGCTCTGAGCGGATGGTCAGATGCTGATGAGCTGAGGCTGTGCTTCAGGCGCCGGCCTTCAGCGATGGGCCCGGCGCGGAACTCGCCGGTGTCTGGCCCGGCAACGAGTCCCGCCAATAGGTCCCCGATGGATACGAGTAGGCAGCGATCGACGTGGAGTACATCTCAGCGCTGTAGCCGGGTTGCGACGGCAGTTGATACGCCCCGTTCTTGACGGTGCACGGGTCGACGAAATGCTCGTGCAGATGGTCGACGTACTCCGCAACCCGGCCGTCCAGCTCACCGGACACGACGAGGTAGTCGATGATCGACAGATGCTGCACGAGCTCGCACAGCCCAACTCCGCCGGCGTGCGGACACACTGGGATGCGGTACTTCGCCGCCATCAGCAACACAGTGAGGATCTCGTTGACGCTGCCTAGCCGACACGAGTCGATCTGACAGAAGTCCAACGCCTCCGCCTGAAACATCTGCTTGAACAGCACCCGGTTCATCCCGTGCTCTCCAGTAGCCACCTTCACGGGGGCAACGGCCCTCCGGATAGCGGCATGGCCCAGCACATCGTCGGGGCTGGTGGGTTCCTCGATCCACAGCGGGTTGAACCTGGCCAGGTCGTTGATCCAGTCGATGGCGGTGGGAACGTCCCACACCTGGTTGGCGTCGATCATCAGACTGAGATCATCACCGATCACCTCGCGCGCGATTCCGCAGCGTCGAAGGTCATCCTCTCGGCTGGCACCCACCTTGAGCTTCACATGGGTATAGCCCTCGTTGATCACCTCTTGGCACAGCCGCCGCAACTTGTCGTCGGAGTAGCCGAGCCATCCTGCCGACGTCGTGTAGCACGGATAACCAGACTGCCGCAGCCTCTCCAGCCGGTCTTGCCTGGTCGCTTCGCGAGCGCTGATCATCTCGATCGCCTCAACGCGGGTCAGCACATCGGCTACGTAGCTGAGGTCGGCAGCGTCGACGATCTCCTCTGCAGACATGTCCGCGACCAACTGCCAGAGCGGCTTCCCCGCACGTCGTGCCGCCATGTCCCAGACCGCGTTCATCACCGCTGCGAGTGCGAGATGAACCACTCCCTTCTCGGGACCTAGCCAACGCAGCTGAGTGTCCGACTGGAGCATCCGGTAGGTTCCGCCGAGGTCGTCGCACACGACTCCGACGTCCGCCCCCAGCAGGGCCTGGGCCCGCTCCCACGCAGCCGTGACGCACAGGTCGTTACCGCGGCCGACGGTGAATGTCAGGCCATATCCGCACAGCTCGGGATCGTCGGTCCGCAGGACCACGTAAGCCGCCGAGTAGTCGACGTCCCTGTTCATGGCATCTGAACCGTCGGCGGTCAATGACGTAGGAAAACGTACATCCTTGACGTCCACGTCGACGATTTTCGCCATAGTCAGTCCTTCTACGGAGGAAGTTCGGCGGGATCCGAGCCGGGTTCAGCCAATGGCAAGCAACCGCCTACTATACGTGTGCGCAATCGATTGTGCACCAAGAGGCGATAACGGCTTCCTGGGCCTCTAGGAGGGTGCAATTTTTGACGTGCACTACCGCTGACGCGGCTCGTGCTCGCCACTGGGCTCGGCCTCGCGGTGCCCACCGGGGTCAGCTTCATCGACACGACAGGCCAAACTTCGCCGGCCGCGCGCTCAAGGTCTCCCGAACCGACGTCATCGCGCTGATTGCCCCGGATCTCCCCAAAGCGTTTCTCACCGAGCTGATGTTGGGAGTGGAAGAGGAGGCTACTCGGCTGGGGTTACATGCTCTTGCTCGGGCGTTCTGAGGACCTTCAGCCGGGTGGCGAGCCGTTCCTGGGTGACCGCCCGGGGCTACCGACCAGACCAGGGCGGTCCGCACTGGACCTGCTCATGTCGCAGTCCCCGCCACCCACCGCGCTGGTCATCGCGAACATCAATGCGGCCCTCGGTGCACCGCGGAGAACACGTGGGCACCAACTGGTTCGCGGCGCGTCCCGGGTCGCGGGACGAGATCGTCCTGGCCACCAAGGTGTACAACCCAATGGGGGACCTGGGCTGCCCCGTCCAGCTT
>DASQUD010000303.1:0-2525 GCA_035641455.1 Propionibacteriaceae bacterium
CGAGTTCGAGCTGCGCGACGTCTGCGTCAGCGAGGGCATCGGCATCCTGGCGTGGTCTCCGCTGGCCGGCGGCTGGCTCACCGGCAAGTACCGTCGCGATACCAGCCCGACCGGAACGACCCGGCTGGGCGAGAATCCCGAACGCGGCATGGAGGCCTACGCGCCCCGCAACGCCGAGGAGCGCACCTGGCGCGTGATCGACGCCGTCCGAGCCGTGGCCGACGCGCGCGACGTCTCGATGGCACAGGCCGCCCTGGCCTGGGTGCTGGATCGCCCGGCGGTCACCTCGGTCGTCATCGGCGCTCGCACGGTGGCGCAGCTGCACGAGAATCTGGGCGCGGCGGGCCTGCATCTGTCCGCCGCGGAAACCGCACTGCTCGACCAGGTCAGCACACCGATCGTCGACGACTACCCTTACGGCCCCGCCGGGGTGGGCCAGCGCGAACGCGTCGCCGAGGCCGAACCTGCGTGACGAACAAGCCAGCAGCTGACCGACAGCAGTCTCGAATGGATCTCTTGGCCGCTCTCGGCCGCACCCTGGAACGATGCCTTCATGTTGTCGCAGGTGCCGAACCCCGACTCCGACGACGTCCTGGATCTTGAGCCGACCGCCGACGGTTTCGGCTACGCCGTGAGCATTGGGCGGGTGCGAAACGACGTTCGATGGCTTGGACCGCCCTACCACCAGGCGGTGCGCCACACGATGTCTGGACCGAGGTCCGCCCGGATGGGCAGCGGGTTCGCGCGCATTCCTGGTCTTGCTACGAGGTAGTACTCGATCTTGAATCGGGCCGCGAGATCACCGGAACGTTCGTGAAGTAGTCGGCGATCTTCCACAAGCGCGTGCCGCCCCACGACGTTGCTGGCCTTGATCGACCTTCCGCTTCTGCCGCTGCTCGCGCGTTCATGACGCCGGGCACGACGTTCGTGCCGGTGGGATCCGTGCTCAGCTGAAACCGTGCAGTAGTGGGCGCAAGCGATCGGCCACTGTTCCGGGGTCGGTGAGGTAGGACATGGGGCTGCCCGGGATCTCGACGAGGTCGGTGCCTCCCTGGCGGCCGGCACGACGCGGCTTCGTGAAGGAAATGGTGGGGCTTGGACCTGCATTGCTCCCGACGAACGTGGTTGACGCCGCAGCGGAGCGGTCAGGACCTTGCCCGCTTTGTGGCTTTCCGGCCCAACGGCCCACTCGGACGGGACCGCCGCCTCTGCCGATCGCACAGATCGCATCGTGTGCTGGAGGTCCACCAGCCGCCAGCGGAGCCGCGGTGACGCCTGCGGTTGGGTCACACACCCCCACCTCCGCGGGTGGGCAAGGAAGGGATCCGTCATGAAGACAACCCTCGCCCCGAGCACCCTGAGGCCTACCAAGGGCGAGTTCGTGCACGAACTACGCACGGTGGCAGCCGACCTGCCGCTGCTGCTCTCCGCGCCCCTGTACCGCAGATGGCACCTGCGTTGGGGTGCCACTCCGGCCGAGGTCGCCGCCCGTCTTCCCGGAGATGACATGCTGCCCGAGGCGCAGTACCAGACCACCAGAGCCATCACCGTGAACGCGCCGGCGGAGGCAGTGTGGCCCTGGCTGGTGCAAGTGGGCTGTCTGCGGGCCGGGTTCTATAGCAACGATCTGCTCGACAACTTCGCCCATCCCAGTGCCCGCGAACTCATACCGGAACTGCAACGTCTGGAAGTCGGGCAATGGGTGTCGATGTCCCCCACGCCATCACAGACCACTGCATTCAAGGTCGAGGCCTTCCAGGTCAACCGCTGGCTGCTGTGGCGCAAACCCGACAGCACATGGGTCTGGGCGTTGCACGAGCTGCCCGGCGGGCGGACTCGCCTCGTGACCCGGGTGCATGCCGAGCGTGACTGGCACAAGCCCGCGCTCGCACTCCTCGGGCTAGTGCTCATGGAGTTCGGAGACTTCGCGATGATGCGCCGCATGCTGCTCGGCATCAAGGACCGGGCCGAAAACGCTGCCCTAAAGACTGTGGACCGCGAAGCCTCGCCCGACGGACTGGACTGACGGGCCCGTCCCGAACAGCCACCACCTGCGATACCCGGCGGCGAGTGCAAGCGACGGGCGTCTTCTATCCAGCCAAGTTGCAGGACACCCACCTCCTCAAATGCCGCCGATCGTGGGATCACCGGATCTGCCGAGATCCGGTGATCCCGATGCGCGGCGGAATCGCCTTGCCGGTCTCATCCAGCCATCCAGCAGACGCTGACGAGACCCAGAAACGATGGTCAGCCCGGCCGTGCCTATGGTCCCAACGGCCGGGGCCTTCCGACCCGCCTTGGTCCACGGCCGGAAGCGGATCGTGGCCGAAGAGGGCTCATGTTTGGCTGTTCGCGCCGATCAAGCAGCACGCTTGTTGGGAGCCGCTCGCCGGGCGCAGCAAGTGGCTGTCGAGTCTCAGACTGAAGGGAGTTGTCATGCGCGTGCTACACGACACAAGATCGCCCGAGACGGCTCCGGTCCGCGATGGGCCCATCCAAGGCGGAGCAAAGCGAGCCGGTCGTTT
>DASQUD010000304.1:0-16174 GCA_035641455.1 Propionibacteriaceae bacterium
GGTCGCTGCCCTGCGCCTCGTGGAGGCCGGCCGACTCGAGCTCGACCAAAGTGTCGAAGAGTGGCTGCCCGAACTCGCGAACCGGCGCGTGCTCTCCAGCCCCACAGCGGCGCTCGACGACACCGTACCGGCCCACCGGGCCATCACCCTTCGTCATCTGCTGACCAATGCCTCCGGCTATGGCATGGCGCTCGTCAGTTCTCCCCTGCAGCAGGCGATGGCCGACAATGGCACCGAAGCCGGTCCGGAGCGTCCGACCCTGAGTGCCGAGAGTTGGCTCACTCGCCTGGCCGAGCTCCCGCTCGCTTTCCAACCGGGAGAGGGTTGGCGCTACCACCACTCGTTCGGCCTGCTCGGCATCCTCATCGCTCGGCTGACCGGTGGACCGCTTGGCGAGCACCTGGCCAAAGACCTGTTCGGCCCGCTCGGGATGACCGACACCGCCCTATGGGTGCCGGAGGAGAAGCTCGACCGGTTACCCGCGGCCTACAGGCACGGCGACGACGGTTTGGTCGAGACTGAACCAGCCGGCGGTGGCTTCTACGCAGGACCGCCCTCCTTCGACATGAGTCACGGGGACCTCGTATCCACCGCACGGGACTTCCACCGCTTCACCCGCATGCTCGCTGACGGTGGCCAGGTCGAAGGGGAGCCGGTGATCTCGGCCGACCACCTGCGGCAGATGATCAGCGACCAGGTACCCGGCGAAAACAAGACGCCGGACAGCTTCTTCCCGGGCTTCTGGGAAGCCATGGGCTGGGGGTTCGGCCTAGGGGTGCGGACCGAGGGATCACAGCGCGGCCGCTACGGCTGGTCGGGCGGCCAGGGCACCGACTTCTTCGTTGATCCCGACGGCACGATCGGCATCCTGCTCACCCAAGTCGAGATGGGAGAACAGATGTCACCCATGGTCGAAGAGTTTCAGGCGCTGCATCAGCCGTCCCCGCACCGTCGTCTCCGGCGCCTACCAGAGGTCTAAGCCCGATGAGTTCAGCGAGCGAGCCCGGTCTCAATGGCATCACAACGACAAACGATGACAGGAGATTCACGTGACCACCGACTGGACGACCGAGACGAAGGGCATCGGCGAGTACGCCGAGGTCAACGGCATCAACCTCTACTTCGAGACCCACGGAGCGGGGCGACCCATGATCCTGCTGCACGGTGGGCTCGGATCCGGCGAGATGTTTGGGCCGACTCTCTCCGCGCTGGCGGAGCGCCACCAGGTCATCCTCGTCGACCTCCAAGGGCACGGGCGCACGGCGGACATCGACCGGCCGATTGACATCCGGCTGATGGCCGACGACATCGCGGCGCTCATCGACCACCTCCGGCTGGAGAAACCGGACATCGTCGGCTATTCGCTCGGCGGCGGCGTTGCCTTCTTCACTGCGGTGAAGTATCCGGAGAAGGTGGGCAAGCTCGTCAGCGCCTCGGCTCACGTTCGGCGTGACGCCATTCCGCCCGAGATGCTCGCCCAGCAAGCCCAGGTAAACGCGGCGGCGGTTCCCTTCATGAAGGACACGCCGATGTACGAGCTGTACCAGCGGGTTGCGCCGCATCCCGAAAACTTCGGGCGCCTGCTGGACAAGGTGGGCGAGTCGATGGGCAAGGACTTCGACTTCAGCGAGGAGGTCCGAGGCTTGCAGGTGCCCACGCTGATCGTCGCCGCCGACGCCGACATGGCACCACCGAGCCACTACATTGAAATTTTCAAACTGCTCGACGGCGGCCTCCGCGACGGCGGCTGGATGGGCGAAGGCCGGCCCAGGGGCGGACACGCACTCGCGATCCTGCCCGGCTTGACCCACTACAACCTCGCCGTCTCGCCCCTCTTCGCGGCGGTCACCCTCGACTTTCTCGACGCTCAGAGCGGGGGTTGAGCCGGCTCAGCCAGCCACATCTTGCGTCGCTCGCCGTCCTCACCTGGAGCCGCGCCAATCGGCTCCAGCACCTACGGAAGTACCGCAACTGAGCCGGCGGCATCCTCACCGGGGCTTGACCTCGGCGGGCAGGTGATCACCCACGGAGTCCTGCCACCGGATCCTGTGATCACTGATCCAGGCAGTGCTGCGGTCGGTGATCAGGTAGTGGAATACAAGCCGCATCATCAGCTCCTGGAACCGCCGCCCGATCGGCCCGGGGATCTTCGAACTGCTGCTGCTCGCCCCGGCCGCCACGATCTTTTCCACTCGCTGCCGCCGCGCCCTTTCGTACGCGGCGAACGCGGGTGGTACGTCGGCATGATCACGCAGGGACTGGGCGAGCACCACCGCGTCCTCCAAGGCCATAGACGCTCCCTGGCCAGAACTCGGCGACGGCGCGTGTGCGGCGTCTCCGATGATCACGATCCGACCACGGGACCATGTCGGCACGTGGCCAAGGTCGTAAGTGTTGTCGCCCACCAGCTCGAGCCGGCCGGTGCTGACCAGCTCTGCGGCCGGACCAGCGTCATCCCGGACCAGGGAGAGTAGCCGACGAGCCCATTCCTCATCGGTCGTGTTACGCCGCCGCTCACGAGTGATCTCCGGCTCGGGCACGTTGACGAACCAGACCACATCGCCGGCAGGCGTGGGATGTGCGCCGAAGAAGGCGTGGCTTCCGAAGATGAAGTGCCATGCCTCGGGCTCAAGGTCGCCGGCGATCGGGGTGTTTCGCGTTATCCCGCCGAAGTTCGTCAGGCCCATATAGCGGGCTGCAGGCGCGTGTGCATCGATGGCCTGACGGACCCGTGAATGAACGCCGTCAGCCGCGACGAGCAGTTCTGCCGTGAGTACGTTGCCGTCGGTCAAGGTGGCTTCGACGTGGTCGCCGGCATCGGTCACGTCGGCAACTTCAGCCCCACGTCGTACGACGATCCCCCGGCGCTCGGCCTCCCGTTCCAGCCTGGCCGCCAGCCAGGAGCGTTTCATGGTCAACCCGACAAGGCCGTTTTCGAGCGGACGCCCGAGGCTCACCTTGCCAAGTCGGCGCCCGCTCGCGCCGTACATGACATTCGCGCGCGACGGGACTCCGCCTTCCTGCGCCGCCCCGAGGGCGTCGATCGCCTGAAGAGCGTCAAGCCCGTTGGGCGCCACGGTGAACCACGACCCGGCCTCGAGATCCACAACCGGCCGACGTTCGAGGACCAGCGGCTCGATGCCGACCTTGGCCATGGCCAGCGCCGCCGCCGGTCCAGCGATGCCGCCTCCCACCACAAGTGCCTTCATCTTGATATCCTTCCTTACGAATATCGTATTTTTCGATTTTCGAAAGGTTAGCACATGGTTGGGAGCCGTCAAGAACTGGTCGAGGCGTTAGGGCTGGCTGTGCAGCGCTATCAGCGCAGCACTCAGGCCTTCGACGACACCGTTGGACGGCGCCTCGGGCTCGGCCCGTCAGATGTGCGGTGCCTCGACTGGCTCGCTGACGGACCCAAGACCGCAGGACAGCTCAGTAAGGCAACGGGTCTGCGGCCAGCGGCGACAACCGCACTCATCGACCGGCTGGTTGCAAAGGGCCTCGTCGAGCGCGTAAGCGACGACACCGATCGGCGGCAGGTGCTCGTGCAGATGACCGAGCAGGGGCAGGCGCTGACCTGGCAGCTCTACGGGCCGTTGGCCATGGAGGGCCAGCGGCTACTGGCGCGACTGCGGACCTCGGACCTGGAGCTGATGCTGCGTCAGCTGGAATCAATGCGCGAGCTCACCGACAAACACAGGGCGCGTCTGGAGGACTGACTTCCTGCTCGCCTGCGAAGCATTACGGTGTGCGCATCGTCAGCCTCGCTGGGGGCGCTCGACCAGGAGAAGTCATGGCAACGTTCACCAAGTCCGACGAACTGCAAGGAGCGGAGTTCGTCGACGCGGATCTGCGTGGCGCGCGGTTCGTCGGGGCTGACCTCTCCGGCGTCGTGATGCGCGGTGTCGAGATGCAGGGGGCGGACATCGACGCACCGTGGCTCTTCGACGGCGACAGCTTCTTTCGCGTCAACGGCGTCGACGTGATCCCACTCGTCGAGGCCGAACTCAACCGCCGCTTTCCCGGCCGCGCCGACCGGCGCGCCGGAGATCCGGACGGCCTGCGCGCGGCTTGGGACGCGCTCGAGCGCACGTGGGCGGCCACGCTCGAGCGCGTCGCCGCGATGCCTGCTGGCACGGTCGACGCTTCGGTGGGCGGCGAGTGGTCGTTCGCAGAGACGCTGCGGCACCTGATCCTGGCCACGGACGCCTGGCTGGGCCGTTCGATCCTGGAGATCGAACGGCCATTCCACCCGATTGGTCAAACGTTCGCCGGCGCCGAGGACGAGGGCTTGGACATGTCGATCTTCACGACGGTGACACCGTCGTACGCCGAAGTGCTGGAGATCCGTGCAGGTCGCGTCGCGATGGTGCGGGACTTCCTCGCCACAGTTACAGCGGACGAGCTAGCCGCGACGCGCAAGAACCCGTGGGCCCCCGACTACCAGGAGACCACCCTCTCTTGCCTGCACGTGATCCTGCAGGAGGAGTGGGAGCACCACCGCTACGCCGTACGCGACCTCGACGCTATCCAGGCGAAGTCCGACGCATAACCGGTCACCTCAGGCCTTGAGCGCGTCGCCATCTCAGTTCGCCGTTGAAATGACGGCGCCCACGCAATGCTTCCAATGCATCGCCACCACCGTCTTCCATCCCGGGCCCTACAAGACCCTTCGGAATAGCGGTGCCGGGTTAGCCTGCGACGATGGCGCTCACTTGGTCACAGGCCCTCGCCTGGCGCATGCGGCGGCAGTTGCTTGACCCGGTGGGCACCGAATCCGTCGCAGGCGTCGTGCGCCGCCTCGGCGCCATCCCGGCCCAGCTTGATGCCGCGGCTGAGCTTGCCGTCCGAGCCAGGCGCGAACGGTCCCGATCGGGCGAGGTTAGTCGTGCTCTGGCCGAAGGCCGGATCATCAAGACGTTCGCGTTCCGCGGTGCCACCCACCTGATGACACCCGAGGATGGTGGCATCTACCTGGCCTTGCGCGCCGCCAGCCGGATGTGGGAGCTGCCCAGCTGGGAGACCTTCTATGGCCTGGCACCGTCTGACTGGCCACTGTTTCGGGAGGCTGCCCGAGATGCGCTTGCCGGCGGACCGATGACCCGGGAGGAACTTGGGGCGGCCGTCACCGCTCGGCCGAAGTTCCGGCATTTGGGCTTCGCCTTCGCTGATGGGGCGGGCACGTTGCTGAAGCCGCTCGCCTGGCTGGGAGACATGAGCTTCGGCCCGTCGCGGGACGGACGTGCGACCTTCCAGCGCCTGGACGGTAACTCCCGCTGGACGGGCCTACCCGACCTCGACGAGGCTGGATTGCGGGCGGTAGAGGCCTACTTTCGGACGTACGGGCCAGCGACACACCATCATGTTCAGTACTGGCTCGGCGAGGGCCTGGGCGCGGGCCGCAAGCGGATCCAGTCCTGGATCGCGGGTCTCGGCGAACGCCTCGCACTTGTGGACGTCGACGAGGAGTCCGTGCACCTCCTCCGTGAGGATCTCGA
This sequence comes from Propionibacteriaceae bacterium, assembly GCA_035641455.1. Taxonomy (GTDB): domain Bacteria; phylum Actinomycetota; class Actinomycetes; order Propionibacteriales; family Propionibacteriaceae; genus Microlunatus. Next base: position 5,499 of record DASQUD010000304.1, read on the forward strand.
CGAATTGGCCGCGACACCGGCGACAGACTCCGTGCGACTCCTGCCCGGATATGACCAATGGGTTCTCGGCCCAGGCACAGTCGACGCCCACGTCGTGCCGCCTTACAAGCGAACGCTGATCAGCCGTGGGGCAAACGTCCTGATCGTCGGTGGAGTCGTATCCGCCACGTGGTCGCTTACCGACGATCAACTTGTCACTGCCTGGTTCAAGCCACCGGGGCCGCCCCAGCGGGAAGCCCTCGAAGGAGAGGTTGCGCGGATGGCCAAGATCCTGAACCGGCCCCTCAAGTCAACAGTCCTGGCGACGTAAGCCGGCCGAACTCTGTCGAAGAAGTGTGATGTCCCACTCCGAACCGCCGTCGCTACCCAGTTCGAACGCTACAACTGAGACACGCGCTGGAGGAGCTCCCAGTCGCAGTTGCCGCCGGTCATGATCGTTGCGGCCACGGCACCGTCGGGGCGTGCAGTGTCCGCAAGCAGGCCCGCGAGCGCGATGGCGCCGGCCGGCTCGGGCATCTGGTGCGTGGTCTGCCACAGGCAGCGCATCGCCTGCTCGGTCGCTTGGTCGCTGACCTGGACGAACCGGGCTGCTCCGCGGACCATCGCCTCGACGGCGCCCTGGTCGGGTACCCGGGTGGCGACGCCGTCGACGAAGGTGTCGGCTGCCGGCGTTGTGACCGGGCGCCGGGCCTGGAAAGAGAGTGCGTATGCTGGGGCACCCTCGGCCCCGACAGCGACAACCTCGGTGCGGCGGCCGAGCAGGTCGCGGACAGCGATGTTGGCGCAGAGCCCGGAGCCCTGGCCGACGGGCACGTAGACCACGTCGAGGTCGGGAGCTTGCTCGTACAGCTCGGCGGCGTAAGTCGCGACGCCGGCGATGAGGTCATGATGGAACGACGGCACCAGATGCAGGCCGTGCTCCTCGGCGAGCCGAATCGCATGCTCACGCGCCTCCTGGAAGTCGCGCCCATGCACGATCAACTTGGCGCCGAATCCCTCCATCGCGGCGTTCTTGTCCGGGCTGTTGCCTTCCGGGACGGCGATCGTGACCGGTATGCCGTGCGCACGTCCGGCGTAGGCCAGCGACTGGCCGTGGTTGCCGCGCGTGGCCGTGATCATGCCCCGCACCGGGCGTTCGGCGTCGAGCAGCCGCGCTACGTAGACCAATCCGCCGCGCACCTTGAAGGCGCCGGTCGGAGTGGCGTTCTCGTGCTTGACCCAGGTGAGTGTGCCGGTGACTTTCTCCAGCAGCGGCCAGCGGTACGCCGGCGTCACCGGCACATGCGGCCGCACGATTCGCAAGGCGGCGTCGAGTTCGGCGCGCGTGATCACGGGATGAGCCTAAACACCTTCTCGCCACGTCCTCTCGAACTCCTCACTGACATTCGTTGTAGTTGTCTGCTATCTGTTGGGGTCCCCTGAGCGATAACCATCGGATAGCTAGAGGGCTGAATCAGGTCTATCTCTGGTGCTGTGCCGTGAGCTTGACTGAACCCGTACACGCTGCACGCGACCTCGCAGAACGTGATCAATCACGGCCGGCTCATCACCTGACCGGCGTGCTCCCGATGCAACGACGCCGCGCGGTTACTTTTTGCGCGCCTGCAGGCTCGGACGGATTCAGAATGCATCAGGAGAGGACGGCGACCACTTTGCCGGATGCGCGTCCCTCACCCACGTGAGCAAGCGCGGCGGGAACCTCATCGAGGGCGAACGTGCGGTCGATGCGGATCCTGACGTCGCCGGTCACGCAGAGGGCGGCCAGCCGCTCGAAATGGCCCGGCCCCTCCTTGACGGCAAGGACCCCGATGTCGCGGCCGCTGACCCGCCCGACCAGTCGGCCGACGGCCAGCACGCGCAGCAGCGTGGACACCGACCCACCCACGCATCGATACGTGCCGCCGGATGCCAGCGCACGCCGGTAGGCAAACACGGACCCGTGCGCGGCCAGGTCCAGGATCAGGTCGTACGGCTGGGAGGTCCGGGTGAAGTCGTCTCGGCGATAGTCGATCACCCGATCCGCCCCGACCGACTGCATGAAGTCCAGCTTGGAGGCGTTGTCAACACCGGTCACGTGAGCACCCAGCCGCTTCGCGAGCTGAATCGCGAAGGATCCCGACCCTCCGCCGGCGCCGTTGATCAGCACCCGGCGACCAGTCAAGGCCCTCGCCGTGCCCTGCAGGGCGATCGCGCCCGCCTGCGGGATGGTCGACGCCTCAACGAAAGTCAGCTGGCCCGGCTTGTGGGCGAGTGCGGATTCCGGTGCGACGGTGTACTCCGCGAAACCACCCTTCAGCCTCAGGTTGTCGCCGTACACCTCGTCTCCGGGTCGGAACCCGGTCACCCCGTCCCCGACATCGTCGACCCAGCCGGCGATGTCTGAACCGAGCGTCCGGCAAGCCGGGAACCGCAGCCCACCGATCCGCGCGTACGCGGGCGATCCGCGTAGACACTCCCAGTCGCTGAGATTGACTGAGGTCGCGGCGATCTTCACCCGCACCTGACCGGCGGCGGGTGAGGGGAGCGGGACCTCCTCGACCCGCAGCACACCGGGAGACCCGTACCGGTCGTAGACGACCGCCTTCATGCCCGCACCGCGGCCCACCTGGTCACGTCCGCAAAAAGTAGCAAAGTCGAACGGTCGACCGACACCGAACTGTCACGGGTGCGCATCACCACCGCCAGGTCGGTGAACAGTACGACTGAGTCGTAGTCGTACGTCGCAAGGCGCCGTGCCAGTGCTATGGGACGTCGAGGATGACGTTGCCGAGTTTCTGTCCGGTGAGGACGTATTCGTAGGCGGAGCGAACGTCGTCCAGCGGGAAGTGCCGGTCGATCAAGGGTTGGAACCGACCGTCGGCCAGCAGGCGAGCCATGTGGCGGATGCTGAGGTGGCGATTCGTCGGGAGCGGGAAGTGCACCGTGGGGCCGGGGCGAAGCCGCGTGGTGAGTGGGAGGTACAGGTTCTGGCCGTGCGGCCCGAGCTCGCTCGAGACGTACCGTCCGCTGTCTCCGAGTAGCGGCTTGCTCGCGGCAAATGTGGTTTTGCCGACCGCGTCGAAGACCAGGTCGAATCGGTCCGGGTAGGTCGCGAGGTCCTGGGTCGAGTAGTCGACGACGGTGCGGGCGCCGAGGCCCCGCACGAGGTCGGCGTGCTGGCCACGGCAGAAGGCGGTGACGTCGCTTCCCTGGTCCGCGAAAAGCTGGACCGCGGCTGATCCGATGGCGCCGGTGGCGCCGTACACACAGACCCGCTGGCCGGGGACGTATCTCACCCGCTTCAAGGCGTTGAGGGCATAGTGTGCCGCCTCCGCGCTCGCGGCGGCCTGGGCGTAGTCGATCCCGGGTGGGATCTTGGCGATGGCTGCGTCCTCGGCGATGGTCAGGAACTGCGCCTGGGACGCCAGCCCGTTGTCGTTGAAGCCCCAGACCCGATCGCCGGCCGCGTAGTCGGTGACGCCGGACCCCGTATGGACGACCTCACCGGCGAAATCGGTCCCCGGGACTGGCGACTTCGGGCGGAGTAGCCCGGTCCCGAATCGCATCACGAAGGGCTTGGCCTGCAGGATGGCGCAGTCGGTCCGGTTGACCGTGGTGGCATGCACCTGGACGAGGATCTCGTGGGCAGCCGGTGTCGGCGTCGCGATCTCCGCCACGGTCAGGACGCTCGGACCCCCGTAGGCAGATCGGGTCACGGCACGCACCCAGCCAGTATCGTCCGCGTATTCCACCCTCGGGCAGGCGTTCGTACGCCAGCGTCCGAACCGTTGCAGCGGATGCATCACGAGCGCAGAGGGCGACCAGCCGCGGCCACACACGGAGCACACCGGGCACCCCTGTCCTTCACCGCGGCCTTACAGGCCAGCCGGTACTGCCGCTCCAGCTTGCCTCCGGGTGACGGCCCGGTGACGCATCCGCGGCTGTCACCGACGACGAGTCGCGTAGTCATTGAGACGAGGGGTAGACCCAGGACGGGGCGCGGCCTGGCTGGCCAAGGTGGAGCTGAGGGGATTTGACACCCGACCTTCTCGTTGCGAAGGCCTAACAGCACGACCGCACCTGATCCGACTGCCGGCTCAGATCGTCGAGACAATGGCTTCCCAAAGGTGACCGTCAGGGTCAGTGAACGTTCCGGTATAGCCCCAGGCCTTCCGCTCGGGACCTGACGCCACCCGACCGCCGGCCGCATCGATGCGCCCGACCAGGTTGTCGACCTCGGTGGTGGTGTCCATCTGCAGGCTGAGCAGGCACTCCGAGGTCCCTGGCTCCGTGGTTGCGCGGCCGTCAGTGATCCAGCCGAACCCACCGGTCGGGACATACATCACACAGGCGTGCTCGTTGAGCTGCACCCGCAGCGGTTCGGGTACACCGTCCTCGGCTAGCTCGCCCGGGGTCTCGAGGCCCAGCGCCTGGGCGAATGCGTAGGCGCTGGCGCGGTCGGCGGTGGGCAGGGCGATAACCAGGTTGTATGAAGGCATGGCAATGAGACTCCCCCGCGCCGCCGAACTCATCGGTCGAGCAGCATGTGGGCGTGAGAGCACTCCACTGATCTCGGCTGAAAGAATTTGAACCTGCGACCCCTCGACCCCCAGATTGGCGAACCTACCGCTGGTGCACCTCGGCGGCGTGAGCTGAGGGTGCAGATCGTGTGTGACTATCACGCACGTGCTCCGGTAATGGAACGCGTTGGGCCCAAGTTGGGCCAACCATCGGTTGACGGGCCGCCGGTGTGGCCCCCGGCTCAGCCCTCGCTGCTAGCTTCGCGGCTGCGTGCGAAGGCGCGGCCAATGTCTTTGGCAACAAACTCAGCGTGGGTTGGCTTCCAGCCTGAACCTCGATCTCCTGACCGGCGCCAGCACTATGGGCATGGATTTCGTCAGCCTGATCGCGAACAATCTTCAGAGCGATAGTCTGGCCGCGCTTGACGTCTATCTTTTGGCCATTGGGAGAGAACGACGACGGCAATAACAGGAGCCCGAAGCCACGAGGTCGGCAGGTGGGTCATGCGCTGCTCCGGTCGCGGCGTCGTAACCGAAGCGGCTGCCAGAGCAGCGAGTAACCAATCGCGCCGAGGGCTATCACTCCGGCAATCAGCCAGGGAATCGGCCCGCCGGAATGGGAGTGATGATGCTTCACCGCCTGGGTCGTATCGGCCGGCGGCTGGCTGCCGGCGGAGGACGGCTCGCCAGCGGAGGCCGCTTGAGAGGTAAAGCTGAGACTCCCGGTGACAGGATGCCCGTCGTCGGAGGAGACGCGCCAGACGACTTGGTAAACACCAGCAGGCGCGCCGGGTTGCAAGTCCTGGCGAAGGGTGTTGTCGACGATCTGCGCGTTGCCAGTTTGGACCTGCCCGCTCGGTCCCGTTACCACGACCTGTGCTCCCAGCGCGAATGGCGGCTCATCCAAGGTCAAGACCACCACACTCGGGGTGCGCGCGACGGTGGCTTTGTCCGGCGGATCAGACGAGAGCAAACTATCGTGAGCCGCCGCCGGGAGCGCGGTAACCCAAAGAAGCGGGAACGCCGACAGCAGGCCGAACAGGACCTTCCAACCAGACTTCACTCGCGCGATCATAGACAGTCAACGAAAGGCCGGACTGGTCGAACGACCCGTGCCCCGAGCGGCGTATAGCCCGCAGACGCCGCGACTGGCAGACCTATGAGGGGAAGACCAGCGGCATGCAGGCCTGACGGCCTCCGGCGCTGCCGTCGGCGGGATTGGTGGCGAGCTTGTGGATTACGATGGAGCGTTCCCGGTCAGGCCGGGGTCGGGCACAAACGGCACCATCGTCTGATTAGCGGCGACACCGTCCTCATTGACCACCCAGTCCATCCAGACCTCGGTCTGGTCACTGATCTCGGGCGTGACAATCCCAGCCAGCTTGTCAGTGTTGTAGTGGCCCAAGGCGGCCGCCGCCCACACCGCTCCGCAGTCGCCGTCAAGCCTGTCTGGATTCCGCGGCTGAATCAGCTCGCATGGCCGAACACGAGGACTCAGACCGTCGTCAGCGCGTTCCGATGAACAGGAGGATCGCGGCCAGGTCGGTGGCGTTGAGCACGACATGGGCCACCATGCCGATTCGTACGTCTTGAGTGCGCAGGGCGACGTACGCCAGCGGCAGAATCGCGATGACCCGCGTGGGCGTCAGCCAGGGTGAGTACAAGTGGTATCCCGCGAATAAGGCGACGTGAGCCGGGACCCGCCAGGCGCCGAGCCGCTGAGGCATCCGCGGCAGCAGGAATCCGCGGAAGTACAGCTCCTCCACCACCGGTGCGACAAGCACGGTGCCGAGCAAAAGCAGCGCGGCGGTGATCAAAAGGGCCTCGTCGCTGTACAGCCCATCGGTACCGAGCCGGATGGTCCACGCGTCTGGCCACCACCCGAATAGCCGGGTCTGGATCAGCCGTGTCAGCGGTGCCGTCAGCATGAACATGGCGCCCGCCAGCACGATTTCCAGGACCGCCCAACCGAGCACCCGCGGCAGCGGCAGGCGTACGCCCAAGGCAACAGCAGGGTCGAAGGGCCGCCGGCGGCGGTGCACCTCGAGAATCCCGAGCTGAACCGCGGGCACGACGAACAGTCCCACCCCGGCCAACGCAGCTACAGAGGGTAGACCGAGTGCGCCGGCCAGCGGAAGCAGCCCGACGAACGCCAGCAGCCCGACGGCGCCCGGAGCCAGGTGCAGCAGAACCGTCGTTGCGGCCCCGTGGGGCGACCGGACCGCCCCAACCGGCACCGAAAGCACGGCGGTCACGGCGTCACCCCGAGAGCCGTACGCTCGGCGGCCTCGGAAGCCGGCGTGATCGCCGGGGCGTAGCCTTCGGTGGCCGATCGCCCGCGCCAGCTCCGATACGCGGCCACTCCGAGCGTGAGCAGGATCAGGGCCGGCACAAACTGCCAGCCGCCGGGGACGATCACCATTGTGCCGGCCGCGTTGATCGAGGCATGCATCAGACCGGCGGCCAGCGTACTGCCGCCGGTGTCAATGAGCAGGGTGCCGATCAGGTAGCGCTGGAACGGCGCCGCGACCAGCAGTAAGCCCCAGGTGATGAAGGCGTCCCGCCACGTAGTGCCCTGCCAGCCGCTGCTCTCGAACGCCAGCGGGAGGTGGATCAGGAAGACCGGGACAGCGGTCAGCAGCGAGCCGACCAGGAGCCCGTGCCGGGCCATCAGCCGGCCCTGCACGAACCCGCCCCACACCGTCTCCTCCCACAGATTGGCGGTGACCGCCACGATGGCGAGGAAGAGCAGGTAGGTCAAGCCGACGGAGACCCAACCTCTGGCCGGGCTGTGCAGGGTTCCGGTTGCCAGCGCCACGCCACCGGTCAGTACCGGCATGGCGGCGACCAGTAGCAGGTACCGCCAGCCCAGCCGCCAGTGGAGCAGCCCCGCGAACAGCTGTCGTACACCCGGACGTCGGTCGGTCGCCGAGGTGATCGCCACGGCCAGGCCGACCAGGAGTAGGAGCTCCGCCAGCTTGGCGGGCATCAGGTCGAGACCGGCCAATGCCGATCCCATCTGGGTGAGCCACACGAAGGCGGTGGCCGCACCGAGCAGCAGGAGGATGGGATGCGTGATCGCGGTCCGCTGGAACCACCCGTGAGGGACGGGGTCAGTGCTCAGCTCAGAGGTGGCCGGGACAGCAGGTGGAATGTTCATGGCTTCACCTTCGTCGCGACACCCTGTCCCTGTCGTCGGCCACCCAGCTGAATCCCGAAGGACCGCTTAACCCGTCCGGCGTACGCCTTGCGGCCGACGCCAACATCGCACTCTGGTGGCTAGGTTGTGCCCTATGCGGCGTCCGCAGCTGACCATCGGCGACCACCCGGCGCGCAGTCGCTGGGCCGCTGTCCGCGAACCGGTGCTGGACGCCACCGGGGCGGCACTGCTGTGGACTGCCATGGCGGTCGACCTCGCGACCCGGCCGCTCACAGCCGGCCAATCGGCCTCAACGGCGGCCGCCTACCTGTGGGCGGGCCTGCTCGCCGGCCCGTTCGCCGTTCATCGCCGGTTCCCAGTGCTTGCGATGGTGGTCTCGAACGTGGCCCTGATTGCGTACGCCCTGGGCCACTACAGCGCATACCCGGGGTATGCCACATTCGCGCTGGTGTTCGCGGTGGCCCTACATGTCGGCCACCGCCGGGCGCTGATGGTCTACCTCGGCGGCGTGGCCGGACTGATTGTCGCGCTCCTGCTGCAGCCAGCGGGTGTGGCGACGGCGTCGTCCTGGATCGGCACGATCCTCACCGCGACGGTGGCCTGGCTGGCCGGGGAGAACTTGAGGGCCCGGCGTGCCCGGCGCCGGCACGAGCTCGACGAGGCCCGCCGCCAGGCTCAGCAGCAGGGGGAAGAGGCCCGCCGCCTCGTCCAGCAGCAGGCGGAGGAGGCCCGCCGGGCGATCAGCGCCGAGCGCCTTCGGATCGCTCGCGATCTCCACGACGTCGTCGCCCACTCGATGAGCGTCATCGCCGTCCAGGCCGGGGCGGTGCACCACGTCATCGACGAGCGGCCTGAGGCGGCCCGCGCCGCACTCGGCAGCATCGAGGTCACCGCCCGGGAAGGGCTGGTCGAGCTCCGCCGAATGCTCGGCGTGCTCCGAGCCGAGGACGACGCGACCGAGCACGCCCGAACGACCCCCACCGAAGGGCTTCGCGATGTCGACCGGCTGCTGTCCCAGTTCCGCTCGGCCGGCCTACGGCTCGAGGTGAGCGACATCGACCACACTGGAGACCTTCCGCCCGCGCTCGACATCTCCGCGTACCGGATCATCCAGGAAGGCCTCACAAACGTGCTGCGCCACGGCGGACCAGTCGCGCACCTGGACGTTCGGCGGTCACCCACCGAACTGCGCATCGAGATCCGCGACGACGGTCGGCCGCGCGACTCCGCGCCGGCCACGCCGGGCTCGGGTCACGGCCTCACGGGGATCCGCGAACGGGCCGCACTGTTCAACGGCACTGTTGAGGCCGAACCCATACCCGGCGGCGGATTCCGGCTCACGGTCGAGCTGCCGATCGCACCCCCAGTCGCGGCGCGATGATCCGCGTCGCGGTAGTCGACGACCAGGCCCTCGTACGCGCAGGGTTCGAGATGGTGCTCGAATCGGCCCCCGACCTGGAAGTCGTCGGCAGCGCAGCCAATGGGGCGGAGGCCATCGACCTCGTCGAACGGACCCAACCCGATGTCGTGTTGATGGACATCCGGATGCCCGTCATGGATGGGCTCGAAGCCAGCCGTCGCATCCTGGCCGACGAACGGTGCGCCGACGTACGCATCCTCATCTTGACCACCTTCGATCTGGACGAATACGTGTATGCGGCCCTGCAGGCGGGGGCCAGCGGGTTCCTCTTGAAGGACACCCCACCGAACGATCTGCTGGCCGGCGTACGTCTCGTTGCAGCCGGCGAAGCGCTGCTGTCCCCCGGCATCACCCGGCACCTGATCGAAGCGTTCATCCAGCGGCCAACCGAGACACCGCCGCCCGACCGGTCACGCCTCGACATCCTCACCGACCGGGAACGCGATGTCCTTGCCCTGGTCGCCAAAGGACTGTCCAACACCGAGATCGCTGGCCAGCTCTACATCAGCCCCGCCACCGTCAAAACCCACATCGCCCGCATTCTGACCAAGCTCGACGCGCGCGACCGCGCACAGTTGATCGTAATCGCCTACGAGTCCCGGCTCGTCCGGCCAGGCGAGACCTGATCGGCGCGCTTCCGACGCAGACCCGGTGGAGACTCGGCTCCCGTCACTGGATCTCGATCAGCAGACGAGCCAGGACGCGGGGAGTCCTCGCAAGCGCCCGGGGAACGCACTAATCCATGTAGTGACAGGTTCTGTTTCCCGGGGCGTGCGCCGTAGCGTCGAGGACGTTGATCGACGCAAGGACACTCAGAAGTTCCTGACCGGAACTACGGCACAGTTTCGTGTCGCGCTATCCAACTCGGGTGGTCTGCCGATCAACGACATCTCCCACCTGGTCGGCCAAGCCAACACGCTGGTGACCGAGCTCATCTACCGCAATCGACTGCGCCACGTACGACCAAGACTGCAAGGCAAAGTGGACACCATCTTCGATGGGCCAGCATGCCAAACTTGGCTCCCACGGTCAGTCTGACTGGGCTTCCAGCTCAAAGGCGCAGCAGCCCAATCTGCCCTCTGACTAGCTTATTTACTGGGTGGAGCTTAGGGGACTCGAACCCCTGACCTCTTCCATGCCATGGAAGCGCGCTACCAACTGCGCCAAAGCCCCTTGATGTTTCTCCGGCAGCTTTCCGTCGTCATCAGCCGCCGCGGAGACCACGAGATACTAGCGCGGCGGCGCGAGAGTCAGGAAATCGCTTCGAGTCCCTCATGAGTAGCCAGGGCGTTGTAGGCCTCGATCCGCCAGTAGGCCCCGGAGCGGTGCCGGTCGATGCTGACCCACGCACAGTTGGACAGCCCACCCATCAGCCGCCATGTCTCGAACGGGAGCCTGACGAAGCGGCAGGCTCCCACGCGGCCCGCGAGCCCGTGGGTGGCCACAACTACCGTGGAGCGGTCCTGTGCCGCCTCGGCGATCTCGGTGAGCGCCTCCGCCATTCGCTCGGCAACCTCCGAGGGACTCTCCCCCGTCGGCGATCGGCGGACGTCCTCCCCAGCCCGAAGGCGCCGCGCCAGCTCCGGATCGGCGGCGT
>DASQUD010000305.1:0-7589 GCA_035641455.1 Propionibacteriaceae bacterium
TGACCCTCGATGCTCTGCTCGATGTCGTACAGCAGCCGATGCGTCTCCCGTCGCAGAGTCACATCTCCGCGATCCGGGTCGGCGCCCGGTTCACTGCGAACGTCGGCGGCCAGCCGATAGGCCCGCTGCAGGAACTTCAGCGAACCCGAGGGCGACAGGTCCGCCCAGTCGATGTCCTCCTCCGGCGGTCCGGCGAAGACTACCGTCAGGCGGATCGCGTCCACCCCGAACTGGTCGATCTGCGCACCCAGGTCGACTCCGTTGCCCAACGTCTTGCTCATCGCCTTGCCCTGGTTGATCACCTGTCCCTGGTTCATCAGTCGGCGCATGGGTTCTTGGAAGTCGACCATGCCCATGTCGTACAAGACCTTGGTGAAGAACCGCATGTACAGCAGGTGCAAGATGGCGTGCTCAACCCCACCCACGTATTGGAAGACCGGCATCCACCGCCGCACGTCCGCCGGGTGGAATGGGACATCCTCCCGGCCCGGTGAGCAGTAGCGGAAGAAGTACCACGACGAGTCGACGAACGTGTCCATCGTGTCTGTGTCGCGCTTGGCCGAGCCCCCGCACTGTGGACAGGCGACATTCACCCAGTCTTCTGCCGAGGCCAGCGGCGAGGTTCCCTTGGGGGCGAGATCCGTGCCCTTCAGATACGGCAGTTCAACCGGCAGTTGATCATCGGGCACAGGCACCTCCCCGCACTTCTCGCAGTGGATGATCGGAATGGGAGCGCCCCAGTACCGCTGGCGGCTCAACAGCCAGTCGCGCAGGCGGAAGATGGTGGCCCCGTGGCCGACTCCCCTGGCCTCCAACTCCTCGATGATCACGGCCAGGGCCGCGGCTTTGTCGGTCAGACCGTCCAGCACAGGCGAGTTGACGTACGTACCGTCGCCCAGGGTGGCGATGCCGGATTCCGCCGGATTGGGTTCGCCCGTGTCGATGACCATTTGCACCCGCAGGTCGTGCGCCCTCGCGAAGTCCAGGTCACGTTGATCATGTGCCGGTACGGCCATGATCGCGCCGGTGCCGTACTCGGCTAGCACGTAGTCGGCCGCGTAAACCGGGATCTTCTCGCCGTTGATCGGGTTGATCGCGTGCACGCCCAGGAACACACCGGTCTTCGGACGCTCCGTCGACTGGCGCTCGATCTCGGTTTCCTGCTTGGTCTTCTCCAGGTAGTCCTCGAATTCCGCGCGGCGATCATCGGTAACGATCTCCGCCGCCAGTGAAGCCTCAGGGGCGACGACGAAGAACGTCGCCCCGTACAAGGTGTCCGGCCGGGTGGTGAAGACGCTGACCGGCTGATCCCGGTTCTCGATCGCGAATTCGACGTAGGCGCCGTCGGAGCGGCCGATCCAGTTGCGTTGCATCGTCAGGACGCGCTCCGGCCACGCGCCGGTCAGCTCGTCCATGTCGTCCAGCAGCCGTTGCGCGTAGTCGGTGATCTTGAAGTGCCATTGGGTCAGCTGCCGTTTGGTGACCACCGCGCCACAGCGTTCGCACATGCCGGCGACCACCTGCTCGTTGGCCAGCACGGTTTGGTCCCGCGGGCACCAGTTCACGTAGCTGGCCTTGCGGTAGGCCAGCCCGCGTTCGCGAAAGCGCAGGAACAGCCACTGAGTCCACCGGTAGTACTCCGGATCGGAGGTATGCAGCCGCCGCGTCCAGTCGAAGCTCAGGCCGTAGCGCCGGAAGGACGTCGCCTGGGTCTCGATGTTGGCGTACGTCCACTCGGCCGGATGGGCATTGCGCTGAATGGCGGCATTCTCCGCGTTCAGGCCGAAGGAGTCCCAGCCAATGGGGTGCAGGACGTCGTAGCCCTTCAGCCGCAGGTATCGGGCGACGACGTCGCCCATCACAAAGGCTTCAGCGTGACCCATATGCAGGTCGCCGGAAGGGTAGGGAAACATGTCCAGGACGTAGCGTCGTTCCGCCGACCCGTCATCCTTGGGCAGGAATGTCCGGTCCGCCTCCCAGAACGCCTGCCAGCGCTCCTGAGCGGCCGTAGCGTCGTAGCTGCGGGCCGACCGAGTGCTGCCCTCGCCTGCGGGCTCGGCGACCTCCGTCCGCTCTATCTGGTCGGTCATCCCGTGTGATCCCCTTCGCTATCCGTTGCAACGCCCACTCCCGGCGGGCATGAAAAAACCCCTCGCCGTCCAGGCACGAGGGGCTGCCGCGCAGGTGCTACCTACGCGGCTACGTAAGGAGGGCAGCTCGATACATGCGTTCAGACTAGCGCAACCGCGTCCGCGTGAGCCCTGATTAATGCTCTGCTGCTGCCTTGAGCCGCCATCAGTAGCGTTGCGCCCATGCGCCGACTCACCGCGGACGAGCTTCGTCGTCGCACCCTCCAGCGGCAATTCCCGTCGATCGATGGCCGTCAGCCGGAGGCGGTACTGGAGTTGTTCAACAGGCTCGGCCCGATCCAGTCCCAGGTGCCTCGAGCCCCGTTCCTCACCGTGTCCTCGCGGTTGCCGGGAGTCTCGTACGAGACGATCAACGGCCTCTTCGAAGAGCACCGGTTGCTCAAGACCAGCAACCTGCGCGGGACGGTCCACACCAGCACGCGGGAGCAATTCGGCTGGCTCGACGCCGTAGCGCGGCGTGGCCGAGCGGCCCAGCTACGCAACTATCTGAAACTCGACCGTCTCGCTCCCGAGGATGTCGTCGCCGAAGTGGAGGCCTTTACCTCGGGTGAGTGGCGGGCACGAGCGGACATCGTGGCTCACCTCCGCGAGTGGCTGGTCGAACGGGAGTCGCCCGCAAGTGCGGCTGCGGTGCAGGACACGTTGCCGGAGAGCCTGCTGTGGGGGCACAGCGGGTTGTTGCGCCGCCCGCGCGACCATCGATGGGAGAAGCGAACCGACATCTACCATCAGCGTGCCCGCAGCGTGCTGCCCGAGCTCGAGACCTATGAGTTCTCAACGGCGCTCCGAGCACTCGTCCGGGTACACCTCGGCTCGTACGGACCCGCCACTCGAGATGACCTGTCCTTCTTCCTCGGCACGACGCTGGGCGCTGTGGATGCCGCCGTACGAGATCTCGGCGATGAAGTCGTGCACCTGGCCGGACCCGGTGACATGGACTATCTCGATCTTGCCGACCTACCGACGGACGGCCAGCAGGATGCTGGGCTGCGGTTGCTGCCGGAGTTCGACGGCCTGCTTGTCGGCTACGCCCGGAGGAATCGCGCCCGATTCCTTACCGAACAGCAGCTGCCGTTGGTCTGGGCGATAGTCAATGGCCTCTTAGCGCCCATCGTCCTGTATGGCGGCCGGATCGTCGCTACCTGGAAGACCCTCGCCTCCGGCAGGCGCACCGACATCGAAGTGCGGATGCTCCACCCGCATCCGCCCCCCGCCGAGCACCTGTTTGCCGATGCCGTCAAGGCGACTGAGCAAGCTCTCGCCTTGACGATCAGTGACCTGCGGGTACTGGCCGCGAAATGAATCAGGCTGGACGAGCTCTGGAAATACGAGTCTGCCGACCACCTCGGCGGCGCTCGCGCTGGCCACGTGCCAATTCGGTCTCCAACGCGTCGAGCGGCTGGTCCCATGTCCGACGGAACTGATCGAGCCAGCGGTCGAGCTCGGTCAGGCCGCCAGCATTCAGGGCGTAGATTCGGCGCGCCCCCTCTGCCCGTACGTGCACGACGCCATGATCGCGAAGCACACGCAGATGCTGGGAAGCTCCCGGCTGCGAGATACCGAACTCCTGCTGTACCGCCCGGCCAAGCGCTCCGGCCGGCTGTTCTCCTTGGGCCAGAAGTTCCACCATCCGCCTCCGCACCGGATCGGCCAGCGCCTCGAACGCGCCCATCGCTGCCGGGTCAGCCCTCGGCGTTCGTGTAGGCGGCGGTTGTTCGTGCGGCCGCGGCCTCAGCAGCCTCGGGCGCCTCGCCGGCGGCCACACTCGCCTTGCCCCACTCTCCGCTAGCTGCCGTGAGGAAATCGATTCCTTCCGGCGAGGTCATCCAGGCCTGCGCCTCCGCGGGATCGATCGACTCACCGCTTTCCAGATGGAGTCCAAGCCCATACAAGGCCGTGTCCCAGCCGACACCGACTGCGCCGGGGCCGAACTCTTTCCATCGCTCGGCATCCACGGCCGCGGTATGTGTCAGCTGCAGGACCGTGCCCTCCTGGGAGCCACCAAGTCGCACCTCCACCCAGGAGATCTCCCCGCCGTACTCCCACGTCACCGCGAGCAGGGACGGCGATTCACAGCGTTGGATCGCCCCGCCTGCGTTTCCCTCGAACTGGAAGCGACCCCCTGGCCTAAGATCTCCAGAGATCGGCAGGAACCAGCGCGGCAGCCGCTCTGCGCTCGTGCACGCATCCCACACATCTGCCATCTCGGCCCGATAGGTCCGGCTAGCCTCCACCACCTTGACCGCAACACCGTCTCGCTCGGTCGAATAGACACGCCGGTCCACGGCGCCGACTGCTTGCACGAGCTCAGTCATCTGCTACTTCCCTTCTGTTATAACTGTTGACTTATATTAGCAGCGGCTTCTATTCCGCGCAACCGGTCGAGGTAGCCCGACGTGGCTAGGCTGAGCCAGCGGGAGGAGGCCTGGCATGGCGTGGTTGGTTACCGGCGGCGCGGGTTACATCGGCGCGCATGTTGTGCGGGCGTTCGTGGAGGAAGGCATCGAGGTCGTCGTGCTCGACGACTTATCCAGCGGCCATCGAGACTTCGTCGCGGGGAGCGCGGGCTTCCACGAGGGCAGCATCCTCGACCGGGAGATGCTCGACAGCGTCTTCCGCAGTCAGCCGATCACTGGCGTCGTTCATCTGGCGGCCTTCAAATACGCCGGAGTTTCGGTGAGCCGGCCCTTACACACGTACAGCCAGAACGTCACCGGCATGATCATCCTGTTGGAGACGATGGCCGCTCATGCCGTGGACGCATTCGTCTTCTCATCCAGCGCTGCTGTGTTTGGTACGCCCGACACCAGCGTGGTCACTGAAGAAAGCCCGACCAGGCCCGAGTCACCGTACGGGGAGTCGAAGCTGATCGGTGAATGGCTGCTCCGCGATCAAGCCCGCGCAACCGCGTCGGAGCCAAAGCCGTTGCGCCACACGTCTCTGCGCTACTTCAACGTGGTGGGCTCAGGCTTTCCGGACTTGTACGACACGAGCCCTCATAATCTCTTCCCTCTCGTCCTCGAGGCCTTGGTCGCCGGCCAGATCCCTCACATCAACGGCGATAGGTTTCCGACTCCCGACGGAACGTGCGTTCGCGACTATGTGCACGTCTCGGACCTGGCTGCTTCCCATGTCACCGCCGCCCAAGCGCTCGAACAAGGACGATCACTGGAACCGGTCTACAACCTCGGCAGCGGGACCGGCGTTTCCGTCCGCGAGATCATGGACGCCGTCTCTCGGGTCACCGGCATCGGCTTCACACCCGAGATCCGCCCGCCTCGTCCGGGCGATCCGGCTCGAATCGTTGCCAGCGGGGATCTTGCTGCTCGCGACCTGAACTGGCAGATGAGGCACAGCCTGGACGACATGGTGGCCTCGGCCTGGCAGGCTCGCCAGGCGGCCACGACAGCGTGAGGCGCCGTAATTTCGCGCTGAGGATTGCCTGCTGACGCAGCCGACAAGCGGAGACGACGAGGCGCAGTCCCCTACCGGGAGCGATTTTCAGCGAAACCTGGCCGTCACATTCGGCCGCCAACTGTCACTCACGCGTAACGTCAGGCCGCTTTGGTGCAACACAGAACAAGCAGAGTTCTTCATAACCTCGCTCGCCCCGGATCCAGGCGCGGCTGGGTTACCACCAACGTCCAGTCTCTTTCACCGAAAGAAGCGACATGACCTTACTCGAACTTGATACAGGCAACACTGCCTGGATCCTGACCTCCTCGGCGCTGGTGTTGCTCATGACGCCAGGGCTGGCGCTCTTCTACGGCGGCATGGTCCGCGCCAAGAGCGTCCTCAACATGATGATGATGAGCTTCGGGGCTCTGGCGCTCATCTCCGTCCTCTGGGTGCTCTACGGCTACTCCATGTCGTTCGGCGACGACGTCGGCGCCGGACTGTTGGGCAACCCGATGCAATATCTCGGGCTCAACGGGTTGATGGAAGACACTGACGCGAGCCTGCCACCCATGGCTTTCGTCGCCTTCCAGGCCGTCTTTGCGATCATCACGGTCGCTCTGATCTCGGGCGCCATTGCCGACCGCGCGAGATTCGGCACGTGGCTGATCTTCGCCGGCATCTGGGCCACGGTCGTCTACTTCCCGATCGCCCATTGGGTGTTCGACTTCAGCCTCACCGACGACGCTGGCGCGATCACCCACGTCGGTGGCTGGATCGCCAACAACCTCGAAGCGATCGACTTCGCGGGCGGCACCGCGGTGCACATCAACGCTGGTGCGGCGGGTCTTGCGTTGGCGCTCGTCCTGGGGAAGCGGATCGGATGGAGACATGATCCGATGCGCCCGCACAACCTCACCCTGGTCATGATCGGCGCGGGCCTGCTGTGGTTCGGCTGGTTTGGCTTCAACGCGGGTTCCGCCGTGGCCGCCAACAACACCGCCTCGGTCGTCTGGGTCAACACCATGGTGGCGACCGGCGCCGCCGCCCTGGGCTGGCTGCTCACCGAGCGCATCCGCGACGGACACCCGACCTCCCTCGGTGCCGCGTCGGGCATCGTGGCCGGCCTCGTCGCGATCACTCCGTCGTGCTCCTCGGTCAGCCCCATCGGCGCGATCATCATCGGCGCGCTGGCCGGCGTGTTCTGCGCGCTGGCCGTGGGCCTGAAGTACAAGCTCGGCTACGACGACTCCCTCGACGTAGTCGGCGTCCACCTGGTTGGCGGCCTCTGGGGCACTCTCGCCGTCGGCCTGCTGCTGCACCCGGATTCTCCGGCCGGCGTCAGCTACGAGCGCAGCGGCCTGCTGTACGGCGGCGGTGTCGATCAGCTCTGGCGTCAGGCCGTGGGCGCATTTGCGGTGCTGCTCTTCAGCTTCGTACTCACCCTGGCGATCGGATTCGCGTTGCACAAGACCATCGGCTTCCGCATTACTGAGGAAGAGGAGCAGGCGGGTGTCGACGGGTCCGAGCATGCGGAGACTGGCTACGATCTCGGCAGCTTCGGCGCCGGAGCTCGTGGAGTGTCATTCGGAGGCTCAGCTCCGCGGCAGACTGAGGTCGAGACCAACCACGATCAGGAGGTGACGGCATGAGGCTCGTAACAGCCATCATCAAGCCGCACATGTTGGACGAAGTGAAGACGGCGCTCGAATCGTTTGGCGTCGAGGGCATGACCGTCAGCGAAGCCAGTGGCTTTGGGCGTCAGCGGGGCCACACCGAGGTTTACCGGGGGGCGGAGTACACCGTCGACCTGGTTCCCAAGGTGAGACTTGAGGTGCTCGTGGACGACGGGGATGTCAAGGACATCATCGACGTCCTGGTCAAGAGCGCTCGGACCGGCCGCATCGGTGACGGCAAGGTCTGGTCGGTTCCAGTGGACGACATCGTCCGCGTCCGAACTGGCGAGCGCGGGCTGGACGCGCTCTGAAGCGTGATCTAACCAGCGAGCGTCTCAACGTCGCGATCCGGTCCTCGTGGGAAACC
>DASQUD010000306.1:0-2232 GCA_035641455.1 Propionibacteriaceae bacterium
AAGAAGTCTCAGATCCCGGTCATCGCTGATATCCACTTTCAACCCAAGTACGTCTTCGCCGCAATCGACGCCGGCTGCGCGGCAGTGCGGGTCAATCCTGGCAACATCAAGGCGTTCGACGACAAGGTCGGCGAGATCGCCCGGGCCGCCACCGCCGCCGGCTGCTCCATCCGAATTGGGGTCAACGCCGGCTCGCTGGACAAGCGGCTGCTCGCCAAGTACGGCAAGGCGACTCCAGAGGCGCTTGTGGAGTCGGCGCTGTGGGAGGCGAGCCTGTTCGAGGAGCACGGGTTCCGCGACTTCAAGATTTCCGTCAAACACAACGATCCGGTGATCATGGTGCGGGCGTACGAGTTGCTGTCTGCGGCCTGCGACTATCCGTTGCATCTGGGCGTAACCGAGGCTGGTCCCGCCTTTCAGGGCACGATCAAGTCAGCCGTCGCCTTCGGTGCTCTCCTCTCCCGTGGTATCGGTGACACGATCCGGGTCTCGCTTTCTGCGCCGCCGGTCGAAGAAGTCAAGGTCGGGATCAAGATTCTGGAGTCGCTGAACTTGCGGCCTAGGCACCTGGAAATCGTCTCCTGCCCCTCCTGTGGGCGGGCCCAGGTCGACGTGTACAAGCTCGCGGAGGAGGTCACGGCCGGACTGGAAGGTCTCGAGGTGCCACTACGCGTTGCTGTGATGGGCTGCGTCGTGAATGGTCCAGGCGAAGCTCGGGAGGCCGATCTTGGCGTCGCGTCCGGCAACGGGAAGGGTCAGATCTTCGTCCGCGGCGAGGTGATCAAGACTGTACGTGAGAGCGACATCGTCGAGACTCTGATCGAGGAGGCCATGAGGTTGGCGGACAGTCTGCCGGCGGCCGAAGGCGTTCCGCAGGTCAGCGTGGTCTGATCATGGAGCAGGCCGCTGCCTTTCCCGGCCGCTCAACGGTAGGGCTGCGCCGGAGGCCCGGCCGAGTGCGCGTACTCACTCGAAACGATCTGCCGGCAGCGATCCGGGTGCTGTCGATCAACCCGGTGGAAAATGTCATGGTGGCCGCTCGGGTGCGAGCCGCGGGCGTTGACCAGTCCAGCCTCGGGTGCCCGATCTGGGGCTTCGAGCGTGACGGTGCGCTGAGGGCGCTATGTCACGTCGGGTCCAACATGGTGCCCGTCAACGCCGACGCAGAGGCGGTTGCGGCTTGGGTCGAGTTCGCCGGTCGCAAGCGGCCCTGCGCCTCCATCATCGGCCCCTCAACGGTGGTGCTCGGCATGTGGCGGCAGCTTTCGGATCGGTGGGGCGAGCCGTGGCAAGAGGTCCGCAACGTTCGGCCCCACCAGCCAGTTCTCGCGATCAGCAAAGATCCGCTGGTGACCCCGAATCCACAGGTCCGACAGGTCACGCTGGAGCACTGGGACTCCTACTACGAGGCCGCCGTGCGGATGTACACCGAGGAAGTCGGTGTGTCGCCTGTCCAGGGGAATCCGGCCGGCTACCGGTTCTACGTCCGGCAGTTGATCACCTCGGGACGGGCGTTCGGACTATTCGACGGCAACCGGGTGCTCTTCAAGGCGGACCTCGGGTCGGTGTCCGGCTCGGTCTGTCAAGTGCAAGGCGTCTGGCTCGAGCCCGAGCTGCGGGGGCGCGGCCTGTCCGCCGCCGCCATGGCCGCTGTGGTGCAGCTGGCCCGCAAGCTGGTGCCCACCGTGTCGCTCTACGTCAATGACTACAACGTGCCAGCCCGAGCGATGTACGACCGAGTCGGTTTCGCCAAGGTCGGCGAATTCGCCACCGTCCACTACTGACCAGATCTTCTGTCGCGCTCCGATCGGGGAGCTGCGGATGTAGATCCCCAACGCCGCTGCGGCGCCATCACGCGCTGCGGCGCAGATAGGGTTTCGGACGTGATCACCCGAATGTCGGAGCTGTTCGTCCGGACCTTACGGGAGGACCCGGTTGACGCCGAAGTGCCGAGCCATCGATGGCTGGTCCGCGCTGGCTACATCCGGCGCGCCGCGCCGGGCATCTACTCCTGGTTGCCCCTCGGCTTCCGCGTGCTCCGCAAGGTCGAGGAGATCGTGCGGCAGGAAATGGATGCGATCGGCGCGCAGGAGGTGCACTTTCCGGCGCTGCTGCCTCGTGAACCGTACGAGGCGAGCGGGCGGTGGGCCGAGTATGGCGACAGTCTCTTCCGGGTGAAGGACCGCAAGGGTGCGGATTACCTACTCGGACCCACCCACGAGGAGATGTTCA
>DASQUD010000307.1:0-33305 GCA_035641455.1 Propionibacteriaceae bacterium
CACCGGAAGCTCTGCAGACCAAGATCGACGAGGCGGCCACGACGTGAGCGGGAAGCGATGAACGGCCGCGTCTCGGTCGGGCTGAGCATTCCGAGCCCCAGCACCGGCGTCTGGGAGGTCTTCGGTCTGCCCCTGCGGGCATACGCGCTGTGCATCATCGCCGGCATCATCGTCGCGATGATCATCGCGAATCGGCGGTGGCGTGCCCGCGGCGGATCCGGCGAAAGCATGGAGATGGTTGCCGTCGTGGCCGTGCCCTGCGGGATCGTCGGAGCCCGGCTCTACCACGTGATCACCGATTACCAGCTCTACTTCGGTGATGGCCGCAACCCCGTCGACGCGCTCAAAATCTGGCAGGGCGGGCTAGGGGTCTGGGGGGCCGTGGCCGGCGGAGTGCTGGGCGCCTACCTCGTCGCCCGACGTCGGCAGATCGTCTTCCCGGCGCTGCTGGACGCGGTGGCACCGGCCATCGTGGTCGCGCAGGCCATCGGCCGGCTCGGCAACTGGTTCAACCAGGAGCTGTTCGGGAGGCCGACCTCGTTGCCTTGGGCCCTGGAGATCGATCCGGCTTTTCGCCCACTCGGCTACGCGCAGTATCCGACATTCCACCCGACCTTTCTCTACGAGATGGTGTGGAATCTGCTGGTGGCGCTCGCCCTCGTCCTGTTGGACCGGAAGTATCGGCTGGGCCACGGCAAGGTCTTCGCGTTGTACGTGATCTTCTACACGCTGGGGCGCTTCTGGATCGAGGCGCTACGGATCGATCAGGTCAACGAGATCGGTGGCTTTCGCCTCAACAACTACACGTCGCTCATTGTCTTCCTCGCCGCGCTCGGGTGGTTCTTGTGGCTGGTCAAGAACCGGCCCGGGCGCGAAGAGGTGGTCGAAGGCGATCCCGAACGCGGTCTGGCCTTGTCAAAGGCCGGTGATGCCGAACGCGGTCTGAGCCTGTCGAATACCAGCGGCGAGCAGCAGCCGGACGCCGAGCACGACGCTGCGACCGGCCCAGGGCCAGACAGCGACCACGGCTCCGCAACAAGCTCAGGGCGCGGGGGTGTGGAAGGGCACGAACCGGCCAATCTGGAAGCCAAACCCGAGTCGCCGTGACCGAGTCATTGGCCGGCCGCCTGGCCCTGGTCACTGGCGGGCGGAGAGGGCTCGGCTTTCAGATTGCCCGCGGGCTGGCGGAGCGAGGGGCCGCCGTCTTGGTGAACGGACGGGACGCCACCAGGCTGCAGCCAGCCGTCGAGCAACTGAGGGTCGAGGGCTTGGACGCGGCGCCGGTCCCGTTCGACATCACAAATCTGGCGGACGCCGAAGAGGAGCTGACTGCACATCCACCGATCGACATCCTGATCAATAACGTCGGCCAGCGGGACCGACGGGGCACGTTGGACCTACCGACGTCTGACTTCGAACGCCTCCTTTACACCGACCTGGTCGCCGCGTACGGCCTGAGTCGGTTGGTCTCCACTCGACTGGTCACCGAGCGCCGTCCTGGCGCGATCGTGAACATCTCCTCCGTGGTCGGCGGCTTGCTGGCCAACCGCGGCGATGTCGCGTACGCGACGGCTAAGGCGGGTTTGGAGGGACTGACCCGGGCCTTGGCCGCCGATCTGGGGCCCCACGGTATCCGGGTGAATGCGGTGGCTCCAGGTTTCTTCGCGACCGAGGCGAACGCTGATCAGGCCGCGGATTCCGACCGGCTCGCCTGGGTGGAGGCCCGGACGATGCTTCGTCGCTGGGGTCAGCCATCGGAGATCGCCGGCCTAGTGGCATTCTTAGCCGGCGAAGAGGCCTCGTACCTGACCGGCCAGACGATTGCGCTCGACGGCGGGCTGAGCGCGCTTTTCTAATTCCGCCACCCCGATCGGTGGTCGAGTTGAGTCGAGACTGCGCGCGAGAACTCGTGCTGGGCGGCCTTGCTCACGTAGGCTTCGATTGCGTCGACGCCGTCCTGCGTGCGTTAACCTGAGCCATCCATCATGGGCCAACGTCGTCCCCCCAGCTGCCGATGCCGTTTCCGCCTGCCCCGGTGGTCCGTACTCGCTGTCGACCAACCGGCCTGACGACGGGAGTTACCGATGACTGTTGCGCCTGCTCGGGGTTCGCTTCCGTATTCACACAGTGCCGAAGGGCTCTATGACCCGGCATTCGAACACGACGCCTGCGGTGTCGCCTTTGTCGCCACGCTGAGCGGGGTTCCCAGCCACGAGATCATCGCGCGCGGCCTCCATGCCCTACGGAACCTTGATCACCGGGGAGCCACCGGCGCCGATCCGAAGACCGGTGATGGTGCCGGCATCTTGATGCAGATTCCCGACGAGCTGCTGCGGTCCGAAGTGGATTTCGAGCTGCCTCGGACGGGTGCGTACGCCGTCGGCAATGCCTTCCTCCCGACGGAGCCCGACGCGGCCACCAAGGCCAAGGCAACGATCGAGCAGATTGCCGAGGAAGAGCACCTGGCGGTGCTCGGCTGGCGCGTGGTTCCCACCGATGACCGCGCCCTGAGCGACCTCACCCGTTCGAACATGCCGTACTTCGAGCAGCTCTTCGTGACCGCGAAGGACGCGCCACTGATGGGCATCGCCCTCGATCGGCTGGCCTACTGCTTGCGGCGTCGTAGCCAGCACGAGGCAGGCGTCTACTTCCCATCGCTGTCGGGGAGAACCTTGGTTTACAAGGGCATGCTGACCACTGAGCAGCTCGAGCTCGTCTTTCCCGAGCTGCTCGACGAACGGACGGCGAGCGCGCTGGCCGTCGTGCACTCCCGCTTCTCCACCAACACGTTCCCAGCCTGGGAGCTTGCGCATCCATTTCGGATGATCGCGCACAACGGCGAGATCAACACCGTGATGGGCAACCGCAACTGGATGCGAGCCCGCGAGGCGCTGCTGGCCAGCGACGTGATCCCCGGTGACTTGGAGCGGTTGTTTCCTATCTGTACGCCCGACGCGAGCGATTCCGCGTCCTTCGACGAGGTGGTCGAGCTGCTCCACCTCGGTGGCCGGTCCCTGCCGCACGCCATGTTGATGATGATCCCGGAGGCCTGGGAGAACAACGAGGACATGGACCAGGCGCGCCGGGACTTCTACGCCTTCCACTCGTGTCTGATGGAGCCCTGGGACGGACCCGCCGGCGTGGTCTTCACCGACGGCACGGTCGTCGGCGGAGTCCTGGATCGCAATGGTCTGCGGCCCGGCCGGTTCTGGGTGACCGACGATGGCTTGGTGGTCCTCGCCTCGGAGGCCGGCGTGCTCGACATTCCGGCGGAGAAGGTCATCCAGAAGGGCCGGCTCCAGCCCGGGAAGATGTTTCTCGCTGATCTCAGCCAGCACCGGCTGATTTCTGACGAGGAAGTCAAGGCTGGCCTGGCCAACAGCGCTCCGTACGGGGAGTGGTTGCACGGCGGCCGGATGCTGCTGTCCGATCTCCCTGACCGCGAGCACATCGTGCACTCACATGCCTCGGTCACCCGCCGGCAGCAGGTCTTCGGCTACACCGAGGAGGAGCTGCGGATCATCCTGGCTCCGATGGCCTCGGCTGGCGCGGAGCCGATCGGGTCGATGGGCACCGACTCCCCGATCGCCGCGCTGAGTGACAAGCCGCGGCTGCTGTTCGACTACTTCTCCCAGCTGTTCGCCCAAGTCACCAATCCACCGTTGGACGCGATCCGCGAGGAGTTGGTCACCTCCCTCTACAACACCATCGGTCCCGAGCACAACCTGCTGAAGCCAGGCCCGTCGTCATGCCGGCGGCTGGTGTTGCCGTTCCCGGTGCTCAACAACGACGACCTGACCAAGATTGTCAAGATCAATCGGGACGGGGACCTGCCCGGCTACGCGACGTACGTCGCCCGCGGGCTGTACGAGGTGAGCGGGGGAGCCGACGCGCTCCGCGCCAAGCTGGACCAAATCTGCGCGGAGGTGTCAAAGGCAATCGAGGGCGGGGCTCGGATCATCCTGCTCTCGGATCGGCACTCCAACGGCGAGTTGGCGCCGATCCCGTCGCTGCTGCTGACCGCCGCCGTACACCACCACCTGGTCCGGGAAAAAAGCCGCACGCAGGTGGGCCTCGTGGTGGAGGCCGGTGACGTCCGCGAGGTCCATCACGTGGCGCTCCTGATCGGGTACGGCGCCGCCGCCGTGAACCCCTACCTGGCGATCGAGTCAGTCGAAGACTTGGCGCGCCGCGGTGTGTACACCGGCGTGGAGCCAGAGAAGGCCGTCACCAATGTCGTGAAGGCGCTCGGCAAGGGCGTGCTCAAGGTGATGAGCAAGATGGGCGTGTCCACCGTGGCGTCCTACACCGGGGCCCAGATCTTCGAGGCGCTCGGTTTGGACCGCGACGTCGTCGACCGCTATTTCACCGGCACCACGAGCAAGCTCGGCGGCGTCGGGCTGACTGAGCTGGCGGAGGAGGTCCACCGCCGACACCTGACGGCGTATCCGGCCGACGGGATCCCGCTGGCCCACCGGCTGTTGCCGGTGGGTGGGGAATACCAGTGGCGTCGCGAGGGCGAGCCGCATCTCTTCGATCCGGAGACGGTCTTCCGGCTGCAACACTCCACCCGCTCGGGCCGCTACGACATCTTCCAGCAGTACACCAACCACATCGACTCCCAGTCCGAGCGGCTGATGACGCTGCGCGGGTTGCTGAAGTTCGACTCCGATCGGGATCCCATTCCGATCGATCAGGTCGAGCCGGTCAGTGAGATCGTCAAACGATTCTCCACGGGTGCCATGTCGTACGGGTCGATCAGTGCCGAGGCACACCAGACTCTGGCCATCGCCATGAACCGGATCGGCGGCAAATCGAACACCGGGGAGGGTGGTGAGGATAAGGACCGGCTGTACGATCCCGAGCGGCGCAGCGCGATCAAGCAAGTGGCGTCCGGCCGCTTCGGGGTGACGTCGGACTACCTGACCAACGCTACCGACCTGCAGATCAAGATGGCCCAGGGCGCCAAGCCAGGTGAGGGCGGGCAGCTGCCGGGCCAGAAGGTCTATCCCTGGATTGCGAACACCCGGCATTCCACTCCCGGCGTCGGGCTGATCTCGCCGCCGCCGCACCACGACATCTACTCGATCGAGGATCTGAAGCAGCTCATCCATGATCTGAAGTGCGCCAACCCGTCAGCCCGGGTGCACGTCAAGCTCGTCGCCGAGGTGGGTGTCGGCACGGTGGCGGCGGGGGTGTCCAAGGCCAAGGCGGACGTGGTGCTGATCTCCGGCCACGACGGCGGCACCGGGGCCGCGCCGCTGACCTCCCTCAAGCATGCGGGCGGGCCGTGGGAGCTCGGCCTGGCCGAGACCCAGCAGACGTTGTTGATCAACGGACTCCGAGACCGGATCGTGGTCCAGGTCGACGGCCAGCTCAAGACGGGCCGAGACGTGATCATTGGTGCGCTGCTGGGAGCGGAGGAATTCGGCTTCGCGACCGCACCGCTGGTGGTCAGCGGCTGCATCATGATGCGGGTCTGTCACCTGGACACCTGCCCGGTCGGCGTCGCGACCCAGAACGAGGAACTGCGGAAGAAGTTCTCGGGCAAGCCCGAGTTCGTGGTCAACTTCTTCGAGTTCATCGCCGAGGAGGTCCGCGAATACCTGGCGGAGCTTGGCTTCCGTAGCCTGGAGGAGGCCATCGGACACGTCGAGGTACTAGACACCACCGGCGCGGAGGCGCACTGGAAGGCGCACGGGCTTGATCTTCGGCCGGTGCTGCACAAGCCCGATCTGCCCGAGGGCGCGCCACTGCACAACGTGGCCAAACAAGATCACGCCCTGGAGTTCGCGCTCGATCAGATGTTGATCAAGATGTGCGAGGAGACCTTGAAGCACGGGGAACCGGTCCGCGCGTCGATCAAGATCCGCAACGTGAACCGAACGGTGGGCACGATCCTGGGTCATGAGGTGACGAAGGCGACCAAGGGCGAAGGCTTCCCTGACGGGACCATCGACATCACGTTCATCGGCAGCGCGGGGCAGAGCTTCGGTGCCTTCATACCCGCGGGCATGACTCTGCGGCTGGAGGGCGACAGCAACGACTACTTGGCCAAGGGATTGTCCGGTGGCCGGATCGTTGTGCGCCCTGACCGCAACGCCACGTTCGTGGCCGAGGACAACATCATCGCGGGCAACGTCATCGGCTACGGCGCAACCTCGGGGGAGATCTTCATCCGCGGCCAGGTGGGGGAGCGGTTCTGTGTCCGCAACTCCGGGGCCACCGCGGTGGTGGAGGGTCTCGGTGATCACGGCTGTGAGTACATGACGGGCGGGATTGCCGTCGTCCTGGGCAGAACCGGGCGAAACGTGGCCGCCGGAATGTCGGGCGGGCTCGGGTACTTCCTCGATCTTGATCTTGACCGACTGAACACCGAAATGGTCGATGCCCTAGCCCCCTCGGACGCTGATCTGGAGCTACTGAAGAACCTGGTCATTCGCCATCACGAGGAGACTGAGTCCGCGGTGGCCAAGGCACTGCTTGCGGACTGGACGGCCAACTCGCGCCGGTTCACCAAGGTCCTGCCGAGGGACTACGCCCGGGTGCTCGCCGCCCGTGAGCAGGCGGAGTCTGAGGGCCTGGACGAAGCGGCGACCACCTCCCGGATGATGGAGGCCGCCCATGGCTGATCCGCGTGGGTTCATGACGACACCCAGGCGGGTGGCGGAGCGTAGGCCGGTGCATGAGCGGATTCACGACTGGAAAGAGGTGTATCCAGGCACGCCTGGGCGGGCTGTGCTGCCGATCATCTCGGAGCAGGCGGGGCGCTGCATGGACTGCGGCATCCCGTTCTGCCACACCGGGTGCCCACTGGGAAACCTGATCCCGGAGTGGAACGACCTGGTCTGGCGCAGCGACTGGGACGAGGCGCTGGAGCGCCTGCACGCCACCAACAACTTCCCGGAGTTCACCGGGCGGTTGTGCCCGGCGCCCTGCGAAACCGCGTGCGTGGTGGGCATCAACCGTGATCCGGTCACCATCAAGAACGTCGAAGTCGCGATCATCGACAGGGCCTGGGACGAGCGCCGGGTGACGCCGCAGCCGCCGGAGTGGCACACCGGAAAAACCGTCGCGGTGATCGGCTCAGGTCCGGCCGGCTTGGCGGCCGCCCAACAGCTGAGCCGGGCCGGGCACACGGTCGCAGTTTACGAACGCTCCGACGAGCCGGGGGGTCTGCTGCGGTACGGCATTCCTGAGTTCAAGATGGAGAAAGCCGTTCTGGATCGCCGGATCCGCCAGATGAAGGACGAGGGCACCAACTTCCGGTGCGGCGTCGAGGTTGGGATTTCAGTAACCGGTGATGAACTTCGCGAACGCTACGACGCCGTCGTGTTGGCCACCGGTTCGACGATCGGACGCGACCTCCCAGTTCCCGGGCGTGAGCTGAACGGCATCCACCAAGCGATGGAGTACTTGCCGCAGTCGAATCGGGTCTCCCTCGGGCGCGCGGTGGAGAACCAGATCACCGCCAAGGACAAGCATGTGGTGATCATCGGCGGCGGCGACACCGGTGCCGACTGCCTCGGTACCGCGATTCGTCAGCAGGCCAAGTCAATCGTTCAGTTGGAGATCCTGCCCACACCACCCGACGAGCGACCTGAGCACCAGCCGTGGCCGACCTATCCCATGATCTACCGGGTTTCGTCAGCACACGAGGAAGCCGGCGAGCGGGTCTACTCGGTGTCGACCACTGAGTTCCTGGGCGATGGGAACGGCAACGTCAGCTCGCTCAGGATCTCGGAAGTGACGTTCCAGGGGGGCAAGCTCACGCCGATCGAGGGCACCGAGCGCGAGATTCCGGCTGAGCTCGTACTGCTGGCGATGGGCTTCGTCGGACCCGAAACCGACACTGTCGTGGCTCAGCTCGGCGTTGCCCTGGACGAGCGCGGCAACATCGCGCGCGACAACAACTACGCGACCGACGTCGACGGGGTCTTCGTCTGTGGGGATGCCGGCCGAGGCCAGTCGTTGATCGTCTGGGCCATCGCTGAGGGGCGGGCCTGCGCCGCCGGGGTGGACGCCTACCTGTCCGGATCCACCAAGCTGCCCCGGCCCATCCCGCCCACCGCGCGCCAGATGATGGTCTGACGCCCCGCGTTCCCCACCCGGCTTTAGCGACTTCGCACCCATAACCCGGACTTCGCACCCTCTGTGACTGGTCAGTCGAGACCGTCTGCCGGGGGGTGTGAAGTCCGAGTTAGGGGTGCGAAGTGAGGAAGTCGAGGAGAGGATGGGCGGAGTGACCAGATACGTCGCCTTCTTGCGGGCCATCAATCTCGGCTCGACGAACAAGATTGCGATGCCGGAGCTGCGGACGATGGCCGAAGGGCTGGGCTACTCGGATGTGGCGACGTACATCAACAGCGGCAACCTGATCGTGAAAACAACGAAGGGGGCCGCTGCGGTGGAGCGGGAGCTGGCCAAGGCGATCAAGGACACTTTCGGCTTCACCATCGATGTGACGGTCCGTACCGATGCCCAGCTGGGGAAAGTGCTGGCCAACAATCCCTATCCGGACGGCAACCCCAGCCAGGTGACCGTCGCCTTCCTCATGAAGGCGCCAGACGCTCGGGCCAAGGAGCGCGTGACCAGCATGGCCGCCGAGCACGAGCCGCTGACCTTCGCCGGTCGCGAGGTCTACGTCAACTATTCACACGGGCTGGGCACCAGCAAGTTGGCGGAGAAGTTCAGCTCAATCGTGGGAGTCAGCTCTACCGTCCGCACCATCCGGACGGTCGGCAAGCTCGTCGAGATGTGCAGCAAGTCCTGACACCGCGCTATATGGTCGACGCCGCTGACCACCGATGTCAGAGGCGAGTCGCACACTGAAATGGCGTCGGACCCGGACTAGGCTGGGTCGACCCGCTGATCTTCCCCCAGCGCCGGCGATGTCGAGGAGGTTGGCGAAAGCCGATGTCGGGAACGGGTGCGGATTCGTTCGTCCACCTGCACGTGCACTCCGAGTACTCCATGCTTGACGGCGCGGCGCGGGTCGCGGACCTCTTCCGAGGCTGCCAGGACATGGGCATGCCCGCCATAGCGATGACCGACCACGGCAACTTGTTCGGCGCGTACGAGTTCTACAAGGCATCGAAGGCCTTCGGAGTGAAGCCGATCGTCGGCATGGAGGCCTACCTGACGCCGAAGACCCACCGAACGGAGCGAAAGCGCGTCCGTTGGGGTGACGGAGGAAACGACGACGTCTCCGGCAGCGGCGCCTACACCCACCTGACGATGCTCGCCGAGAGCACCGAAGGCATGCGGAACCTCTTCCGGATGGGCTCGCTGGCATCGCTCGAGGGTTACTTCTACAAGCCCCGGGTCGATCGGGAGCTGCTCGCAACGTACGGCAAGGGTGTGATCGCCACCACCGGTTGTCCCGGTGGCGAGGTGCAGACCTATCTGCGGCTCGGGCGGTACGACGACGCACTCGCGACTGCCGCCGAGTTCCGCGACATCTTCGGCGCCGGCAACTACTACGTCGAGCTGATGGACCACGGCTTGACCATCGAGCAACGGGTCCGTAGTGACCTGCTCAAGATCGCCCGCGAGTTGCAGCTGCCACTCGTCGCCACCAACGACCTGCACTACGCGAGGCAAGCCGACGCCGCGGCGCACGAAGTGCTGCTGTGTGTTCAGTCGGGCTCGACCATGGCCGACGCCAACCGGTTCAAGTTCGAGGGTGACGGTTACTACCTGAAGTCGCCGGCGGAGATGCGGGCCGTGTTCGCCGACCTCCCCGAAGCGTGCGACAACACGCTGGCCATCGCGGAGCGCTGTGACATCTCCTTCACCGAGGGCAACGGCACCTACATGCCGCGTTTTCCGTGCCCACCGGGCGAAAGTGAGGACTCCTGGTTTGTCAAGGAGGTGGAAGCGGGCCTACGCCGCAGGTATCCAGCCGGCATCCCCGACGACGTCCGCAACCAGGCGGCGTTCGAGACCGACGTGATCATCTCGATGGGATTCGCCGGTTACTTCTTGGTGGTGGCCGACTTCATCAACTGGGCGAAGGAGCATGGCATTCGGGTGGGGCCGGGTCGCGGCTCGGGTGCCGGCTCGATCGCCGCGTACGCGCTGCGGATCACCGACCTCGACCCGCTCCGCCACGGCCTTATCTTTGAACGCTTCCTCAATCCCGACCGAATCTCGATGCCGGACTTCGATATCGACTTCGACGAGCGCCGGCGCGGTGAAGTGATCCGTTACGTCACTGAGAGGTACGGCGAGGATCGGGTCAGTCAGATCGTCACCTACGCGACGATCAAGGCCAAGCAGGCGGTGAAGGACGCCTCCCGCGTGCTGGGTTACCCGTTCGGCCTGGGGGAGAAGATCACCAAGGCGATGCCGTCCCCGGTGATGGGCAAGGACGTGCCCTTGGCCAAGCTCTTCGACCGGGACGACCCGCGCTTCGGTGAGGGTGGGGAGTTCCGCACGCTGTACGAGTCAGATGCCGACGTGCAGACCGTGGTGAACACGGCCAAGGATCTCGAGGGACTGAAGCGTCAATGGGGTGTGCACGCCGCCGGCGTGATCATGTCCTCCGAGCCGTTGATCGACATCATCCCGATCATGCGCCGGGAGCAGGACGGCGCGATCATCACCCAATTCGACTACCCGACGTGTGAGTCGCTGGGCCTGATGAAGATGGACTTCCTGGGCCTGCGAAACCTCACCGTGCTCGACGACGCGTTGGCCAACATCACGCTGAACCGGGGCTTCGATCTGGTGCTCGAAGACCTTACCCTCGACGACGCGCCGGCCTATGCCTTGCTGAGCCGCGGCGACACTCTCGGCGTCTTTCAGCTGGACGGCGGCCCGATGCGCTCGCTGCTTCGATTGATGCGGCCGGACAACTTCGAGGACATCTCAGCCGTACTGGCGCTTTACCGGCCGGGTCCGATGGGTGCAGACAGCCACACGAACTACGCGCTGCGCAAGAACGGCCGCCAGGAGATCCGACCGATCCACCCAGAACTGGAGGAGCCGCTCGCCGAGATCCTGAACACCACCCACGGGCTGATCGTCTACCAGGAGCAGGTGATGGCGATCGCGCAGAAGGTCGCCGATTACTCGCTCGGTCAGGCCGACCTGCTGCGGCGAGCCATGGGCAAGAAGAAGAAGGAGATCCTGGACGCCGAGTTCGTCCCGTTTCGCGACGGCATGCGTCGCAATGGGTACTCTGACTCAGCGATCAGGGCGCTGTGGGACATTCTGGTGCCCTTCTCCGACTACGCCTTCAACAAGGCGCACACCGCCGCGTACGGGCTCGTTTCGTACTGGACTGCCTACCTCAAGGCCAACTTCCCGGCCGAGTTCATGGCCGGCCTCCTCACCTCGGTGGCCGACGACAAGAACAAGCTGGCGCTCTACCTCAACGAGTGCCGCCGGATGGGAATTTCGGTCTTACCGCCCGACGTCAACGAATCGGCAGCCAACTTCACACCGGTGGGAGCCGACATCCGGTTCGGCTTGACCGCGGTCCGCAATGTCGGGCACCACGTGGTCGACGGGATCGTTGCCGCCCGTGAGGAGCAGGGGAAGGCGGTGAACTTCTACGGCTTCCTCGATCAGGTGCCGCTGGCGGTCTGCAACAAGCGGGTGATCGAGTCGTTGATCAAAGCTGGTGCCTTCGAGTCGATGGGCCACACTCGGCGCGCCCTGATGAGCGTCTACGAGTCGGCGGTCGACGCGGTTCTGGACTTGAAACGGAACGAGGCCAACGGCCAGGACGATCTCTTCGGTGGCGGCGGTTTGGGTGACGGCGAAGACGCCGATCCGGTGCTGATGGGTAGCGTCCCCGACCTGCCGGACTGGGACAAGCGCACCAAACTGGCCTTCGAGCGGGAGATGCTGGGGCTTTACGTCAGCGACCATCCCCTGCAGGGCCTGGAACATGTGCTCGCCGCCGAACGTGACGCCGGGATCGGCGAATTGCTGGCTGAGGAGGAGCCACGTGAGGGCATGGTCACCATCGCCGGGATGATCACCGGCATCACCAGAAAGACCACCAAACGTGGTGACATCTGGGCGGTGATCACGGTCGAGGACCTGGAGGCCTCGATCGATGTTCTGCTGTTTCCCAAGGCCTATGAGGCGGTATCGACGGTGCTCGCCACCGACACCGTGGTCAAGGTGAAAGGACGGCTGAAGCGGGACGACGAAGCAGTCTCATTGAATGCCAGCGAGCTGACATTGCCTGATGTCAACTCCAGACCCAGCGGCCCGGTGATCATTTCGCTGTCGCATGCTCGGTGTACGCCCGCCGTGCTCGATCGACTGCGGGAAGTGCTGGCACAGCATCCGGGACTGACTGAAGTGCAGGTCCGGCTGATCAAGCCTGACCGCACACTGGTGGCCCGGCTGCCGAATCACCGGGTCCGCGCCTCGCAGCCGCTCATGGCCGATCTCAAAGCGCTCCTGGGACCCTCATGTCTAGCCTCGTGACCAATCAAGCGCCGCCCGTGGTTGCACCGGAGTCACCGTCAGGCGCCCGACTGGTCGGACGGATAGCGTGCTTCGCGGCCCTGGCGCTGGGATTAGGGGCGGCGGCCGGCGTGGTCTGGTGGGCCGTCGTGGACCTCACGACATACCGGGTCAACAGTGAGGGCGGCGCGTCGGCATCCGAGCGGGGACTCAGTGAGATCATCTCCGGCGACGGCTGGTTCACCGTGATCGGTCTGGTCACTGGCATCGCTCTGGGGCTCCTGGGGTGGCACTTCTTCCGCCGGATTGGCTGGACAGTGGTGCCCGTCGTCGTACTGAGCGCGGTCGCGGCGGAACTGATGTGCTGGCTGGTGGGCTACCGGCTTGGACCGGGAGCGTTTGCGCCCCGGCTGGCGGCCGCCGAGCCCGGCGACCTGGTGCCGGTCGAACTGACCCTTCGGGCCATGGCATCCCTGCTGACCTGGCCGTTCTTCGCCGTTATCCCGGTTCTGCTTGGCTCGTCTCTCGGCCGGGACAAGGATGACCCTGGGCCACTATTCGGCAAACCAGCGGACCGCCGCTGAACCTCAGAGCTCGTTGCTGGCCAGTCCTGACACCGCTACAGGGCGATCCGAGCAATGATCGCACCGGTGACCGCGACAAGGTCGTCGGGACGGAGCTCGACTTGCATCCCACGCCTACCGCCCGAGACCAGGACCGTTTCGTACGAGGTGGCCGAGCTGTCGATCACCGTACGCAGCGGAGTCCGCTGACCGATCGGGGAGATGCCGCCCACCACGTAGCCGGAGCTGCGTGCGGCCGCCGCCGGCTCGGCCATGGCCACCTTTTTGGCGCTCACCGCGGCGGCAAGCGCCTTCAAATCCAGGGAGTGGGCTACCGGGACGACGGCGACGACCAGGTCGTTGCCCGTCGTTGTCACCAGCGTCTTGAAGATGCGTTCGGGGTCGACACCCAGCGCGGCGGCAGCCGCGGCGCCGTAATTCGTCGCGCCCTCGCGGTGCGCGTAGGTGTGCACGGAGAACGGAATCTTCGCGGCCCTCAGCCGCTGGATTGCCGGCGTATTGCTAGGCAGTGCCTTCGCCAGTGCGTTCTCCTCTCGTAGCGGGGGCAGGTCAACGGTCGCTGCAACGCCGTGACCTGATCGCCGCCCGACATCGCGACGCCGGCCGGCGGTAGTGAGCAATCGTCACGACGCGAAAAACTCCGCCAAGACATTGACCATCGGGTCCAGTTCCCAAGTGTGGTTGGCGGCCGGAACACGGGTCGAGCGGCCGTCGGAAACCGAGCCGACGATGGATTCGGCGGCGACGGGAAAGAACGGAAGCGTGTCCTCGCCGACCAGAACCAGGATCGGGACGCGTACGGAGCTCCATAATTCGGCCCGCGGGCGGCTCTGGGTCCAGGCGAGCGCTTCGGCATCCGGGGCCAGGCTCGAGCTGATCGCCTTCATGATCGGCCAGGCTGGGCCTTGCCGCGCTCCCTCCACCCATTCCGGAGGCATATCGCGCATGTAGAAGGCGACGGTGGCCTCCTCATCGCCTGAGGCGATCCGGTCCTGGAGCCCGGCCAAGAACTCAGCTCCATCCGTGCCTAGTTCGGGCCCCAGCGGCACTTCCCACAACGCTAGCTTGGAGACCTGCAGCCCGGTTGCCGCGGCGGCCAGGCAGATGGCGCCGCCAGACGAGCTGCCGAACAAAGCCGCCGGACCGCCCACCTCAGTGATCAGCGCCTTGAGATCGGCAATCTCGGAATCCAGGACGTATGGCCCACGGCCAGCGCTTTCACCCCGTCCGCGTCGGTCATAGTTGACAACGGTGAAGCCTCGCTCGGCGAGCCGCTCAGCCAGCTGGCCGGTCTGCGGGTCGAAAGCGCGGAACTGCATCGCGCCGCCGACCAAGAGCACCGGCGGTCCGGATCCGAGGCGATCGAAGGCGATTTGGGTACCGTCTGATGAGGTCACGAACTCCGTCATCGCGACACCCTATCGAGCACTCAGCGCGCGAGGGCGACGATCTGGGCCAATAATGGCGCGACCAGCAGAGCCGGCAGCAGGTCGCCGACCGGGATCATCCTCAGCTGCAGCAACCGTAGGCCGACGCCGACCAGCAGCAACCCGCCGGTAGCCGTGATGGCGGCCAGGTGTCCGGCGGGCAGGAAATCACCGATCAGGAAGCCCACCAGCGTGAGGACTGCCTGAACGACCAGCACGGTGAGCGCCGACGCCATCACCCCGACACCGAACGAGGCGGCGAAGGCGATGGCCGCGAATCCGTCCAGCACCGCTTTCAAGATCAACTGATTGGCACCGAGCCCCAGACCGTCTGACAGAGCGCCCAAGATGGTCAGCGGGCCGACACAGAAGACCAAGGACGAGGTGACAAAGCCCTCGATGAACCGGGCCCGGGCGGCCGACTCACTCTCCGGCTGGCCTCCTGGCGCGCCGAACCGGGAACGAAGCGAGCCGCCGAAGCCCTCCAAACGGGCCTCGATGTTGATCAGGGAGCCGCCGATGCCGCCGATCAGCAAAGCGCCGAGCACGATGAACACGGGAGCGTTCGGCCCGACGAGCGCTGACAGATCAGCGGAGGTCACCTGGAAGGCGGATAAGGCTCCAATCAACAAGGTGACGAGGCCCAGCGCGTCGGTGACGGTGCGGCGCGTCCGGTCGGGCAGGCGATTGCCGAGCAGCAGCCCCACCGCCGAGCCCGCGATCACGGTCGCCACGTTGACGATCGTGCCGAAGCCCGGGAACATCGACCCCCCTCGCGCCGGAACGTTCGGCGACCATATCAGCCCTGGGGCCGAAGCCCGCTGAGATAAATCCGAGGTGCTCGCCACGATCTCCGTAGAATTTCCGCGTGCTCGCGGTGATCGACTTGCGCGGCCGGCTCGCGGCCGGGGAGCGGCTCGACTACGCTGCCGCCGTCCCCAGAGCGGATCTGGATGTCGCGGCGGCCGTGGAGGCCGTTCGTCCGATCTGCGACGACGTCGGCGCCCATGGCGTGCAAGCCCTCGCTCGTTGGTCCCACCGATTCGACGGTGTGGTACCCGAAAACTTCCGGGTGGGTGCGGCCGACCTCGAAGAGGCCGTGCGCGGGCTCGATCAGGATCTGCGGGACGCCTTTGAGCTGGCCATCAGCCGGCGCCGTGCTGTGAGCGAGGCCGAACGGGGTGAGCACGCTGTCGCGGTCGAGCTCGCCCCAGGCGCGCATGTCGTCCAACGGATGCTTCCGGTCAACCGGGTGGGCCTCTACGTGCCCGGTGGCCTGGCCCCGCTGGCCTCCAGCGTGATCATGAACGTGGTGCCGGCCCAGGTAGCCGGAGTTCCGTCGATCGCGGTCGCCTCGCCGCCGCAGCGGGAGTTCGGCGGACTGCCGCACCCCAACATCGCAGCGCTCTGTGGTCTACTCGGTGTTTCCGAGGTCTACGCCGTCGGGGGAGCGCAGGCCATTGCCATGTTTGCCCATGGCGTTCCGGATCTCTGCGGGCGAGTGGACCTGATCACCGGTCCCGGGAACATCTATGTCGTCGCGGCGAAGAGAATGCTGAAGGGCAAGGTCAACATCGACTCCGAGGCTGGGCCGACCGAGATCGCTGTGCTGGCCGATGAGACCGCGAATCCGCTTCACGTGGCGGTGGACCTCGTCTCTCAGGCCGAGCACGATCCGCTGGCCGCCTCCGTGCTGGTCACCGATTCTGTCGCCTTGGCCGACGCGGTGTCGGTGGAGTTGCCGGGCCTGGTGGCGGAGACCAAGCACAGCGAGCGAATCACCGCTGCGCTGACCGGTCGGCAGTCTGGAGTAGTCCTGGTTGATGATCTTGATCAGGGCATCGAGGCCGTCAACGCGTACGCCGCGGAACACGTGGAGATCCAAACCAAGGACGCTGAGTCGGTGGCTGGACGAATCCACAACGCCGGAGCGATCTTTGTCGGTCCCTGGTCGCCGGTGTCGCTGGGCGACTACTGCGCAGGCAGCACGCACGTGTTGCCGACCGCCGGCTGCGCCCGCCACTCCTCGGGGTTGACCGTGAAGAGCTTCCTCAAAGCCGTGCACGTGATCAACTACTCCCGGCCGGCCCTGGCCGAGGTGGCGCAGCACGTGGCAGTCTTCGCCGACGCCGAGGATCTCCCAGCCCACGGCGACGCGGTCCGCCGGCGCTTCCCCAACGATCCGGCCGTCGGCCGCGATTGAGAAGTCGATCATGACATCTGCCACGGCCAACGCGACCTTGGCTGACCTTCCGTTGCGTTCCGAGCTGGTCGGCCAGCAGCCGTACGGGGCACCTCAGCTGGATGTGCCGGTGTGCCTCAACGTCAACGAGAACCCCTACCCGCCGGGCCCGCAGGTGATCACCGAGATCGCGGCCGCGGTGGCCAAGGCGGCGCGGTCCCTGAACCGCTATCCGGAGCGGGACGCCCAGATTCTGCGCGCCGACCTCGCTGACTATCTCGGGCACGGCTTGACCGGGAACCAGATCTGGGCGGCCAACGGCAGCAACGAGGTCATGTTGCATGTGCTGCTGGCGTTCGCGGGGCCCGGCCGGATGGTGCTGAGCTTTGCGCCCACGTACTCGATGTATCCCGAGTACGCGCGCGACACCCACAGTGGATGGACGACTTTTCCGCGCCGCGACGACTTCACCATCGATCCGGACGACGCGGTCGCGGCCGTACGAGAAGTGCGGCCTGACGTCGTGTTGATGACCAGCCCCAACAACCCGACCGGCACCGCTGTGGACCTCGAGGTGATCGCCCGGGTCTGTGATGTCGCGCCCGGGGTTGTGGTAGTCGATGAGGCGTACTACGAGTTCGCTCGGATGGGTACGGAGAGCGCGCTGAAGCTGCTGCCGCAGTATCCGAGGCTGGCGGTGAGCAGGACGATGTCAAAGGCCTTCGCCTTCGCCGGTGGGAGGCTCGGTTATCTTGCGGCCACGCCGGCATTTGTCGATGCGCTGCGCGTCGTCCGGCTGCCTTACCACCTCTCTGCCCTGACCCAGGCCGCTGCGCGGGTCGCCTTGGCCCATGCCGACGAAATGCTGGCGGCGGTCGGGCAGCTTCGGGCTGCTCGCGATGACATCGCCGCCTGGCTGGTGGGGGCTCGCCTCGACGTGGCGGACTCCGACGCCAACTTCGTGCTGTTCGGTCGGTTCACCGATCGGCACGCCGTCTGGCAGGGGCTTCTCGACCGAGGTGTGCTGATCCGGGAGACTGGACCGAACGGCTGGCTGCGAGTGTCGGCGGGAACGCCGGCGGACATGGCGTCGTTCAAGGCTGCGCTGATTGACGTTCTAGATGAGCCGACCGCCACACGAATGAGGGATATATGAGCGACCACGGCCCGCGGACCGCCACGATGGAACGCCAGACATCGGAGTCGAAGGTGCGGATCGAGCTGAACCTCGACGGCAACGGACGGTCGTCGATCTCGACTGGTGTTGGGTTCTTCGACCACATGCTCAGCGCGCTGGCGAAGCACTCATTGTTCGATCTGGATATCGACAGCACCGGTGATCTGCACATCGACGCTCACCACACGGTGGAGGACACCGCGATCGTGCTCGGTCAGACGATCCGGACGGCGCTCGGTGACAAGCAGGGGATTCGCCGCTTCGGGGATGCCGTGGTGCCGCTCGACGAAGCGCTCGCATCAGCTGTCGTGGACATCTCGGGCCGGCCGTACTGCGTTCACACGGGGGAGCCGGCCGGTCAAGAATCGGTGCTCATCGGCGGTGGATCCGGCGGCGTGGCCTACGCTGGCTCGCTGACCAGGCATGTACTCGAGACGTTGGCGTTCCACTCCCAGATCTGTCTGCACGTCACCGTGATCGCCGGCCGCGACCCCCACCACATCGTCGAGTGCCAGTTCAAGGCGCTCGCCCGAGCGCTGCGCGACGCCGTTGAGTTCGACCCGCGGGTCCAGGGCGTGCCCAGCACCAAGGGGGCGTTATGACGAAGTCATACGAGGTTGGACCTGTGACGAAGTCACACAAGGTTGGACCTGTGACGAAGTCACACAAGGTTGAACAATGACGTCGGTCGTGGTCTTGGACTACGGCTCGGGCAATCTCCGTTCGGCGGAGCGGGCAGTGGCACGGACCGGCGTGGAGGTGACCGTCACTGGCGACCCGGCCTCGGCGCTGGCGGCCGATGGTTTGGTGGTGCCGGGGGTCGGCGCATTCACCGCGTGCATGGACGGCCTGGCTGCGGTCGGCGGGCCGAAGGTCATCTCGGAGCGAGTTGCCGAGGGCAAGCCCACATTGGCCATCTGTGTGGGACACCAAGTGCTGTTCTCGGCGGGGATTGAGCACGGCGTGCGATCCGACGGCTGCGGCATCTGGCCAGGTCGGGTCGAGGCGCTCCACGCGAAGCGGCTGCCTCACATGGGTTGGAACACTGTGGAAGCTGCGGACGACAGCGAGCTCTTCGCCGGCGTGGAAGGCGAGCGCTTCTTCTTCGTGCATAGCTACGCGGTCCGGCAGCCGGGAGAGGAAGCGGGACGCAAGATCACGTGGGCCGAGCACGACGGAGACCGATTCGTGGCTGCGGTCGAGGACGGATCGCTGTGGTCAACCCAGTTCCACCCCGAGAAGTCGGGCGACGCCGGTGCGCGGCTGATCGCTAATTGGGTTGCCACGCTGTGAGCGACTGGCTGGCGTACTGCCTGGCCAAACCTGGTGCCTGGCAAGACGAGCCGTGGGAGGGCGACGTCGTCGTCAAGGTTGGGGACAAGATCTTCGCCTTTTTCGGCGCGGTTCACCAGGACGCGCCTCCGGCCGGAATCGGGCTGAAATGTGGTGACCGGGAGGCAGCCGACGTTTGGCTCGAACGGTATCCGGGCTCAGTGGTCAAGAGCGCTTACATCGGCCAGCACGGGTGGAACAATGTTCGTCTCGACGGCAGCATCCCCGACGACGAGATCGCGGACCTCATCGATAACTCCTACGAGTTGATCGTTGCCAAGCTGCCCAAGGGGAAGCGACCTCCAGCTGGAGAGGGTCAACTCAGGTAGGGTCGTCGGGTGGATTTCCGGGGAGCCGGCGCGCGGCTGATCCTGCTGCCGGCCGTGGATGTCGCCGGCGGCCAGGCCGTGCAACTCGTGCAGGGCGTGCCGGGCAGTGAGAAGCGGTTCGGCGATGCACGAGCGGCCGTCGACCGCTGGCAGCGCGCCGGCGCCGAATGGCTGCATTTGGTCGATCTCGATGCGGCCTTCGGCCGCGGCAACAACGCCGAACTTGTCGCCGAGGTCACGGCCGGCGCCAAGCTCAACGTCGAGCTTTCTGGGGGGATTCGAGACGACGCCAGCCTTGAGCGTGCGCTGGCTACCGGATGCGCTCGGGTCAATATCGGTACCGCAGCGCTGGAGCGTCCCGAATGGTGCGAGGAGGTCATTGCCTCCTTCGGTGACCGGATTGCGATCGGCCTTGACGTGCGGGGGCGCACCCTGGCTGCCCGCGGTTGGACTCGCGACGGCGGTGAGCTGTACGACACGCTGGAGCGGCTGAACGCGGCCGGCTGTGCGCGATACGTTGTCACCGACGTAGCCTCCGACGGCATGCTGTCCGGCACCAACCTCGACCTGCTGCAGCGTGTCTGCGGACGTACCGACGCACCGGTTGTGGCCAGTGGCGGGATCTCCTCGCTGGCCGACATTCGGGCATTGGCCGAGCTGGTGCCCAATGGTGTCGAAGGGGCGATCGTCGGCACGGCTCTCTACGTCGGCAACTTCACGTTGGAGGACGCGCTTCGGACCGCTGCCCGGGCGGAGCAAGGCACGCACGCATGACGACGGTGCCCGCCGAGACCTTTCGCCGTCGACATGATCATCCGGTCGTCGAAACCCAGCAGACCAACGGCGCGGCGACCGTGCGGCTGCCCGAGGGCCGGCTGAAGGATCTGCTGGCGGGCAAGAAGATCGTGATGACCGGAGTCACCGGCTTCATCGGCGAACAACTGTTGTGGAAGATCTTGACCGAGCTGCCTGACACCACACCATCGGTCCTCGTCCGCCGCAAGGGATCGGCGAGCGCCCGGGACCGGATGACCTCGGTCGTCAAGAAGGAGATCTTCGCTGACGCTCGGCGGGCCGCCGGAGGTGCGGAAGCACTCTTGGACACTCGGATCGAGGTCCTTGAAGGCGACCTGCCGAACGTCCCTCCACTGCCCGCCGACACTGACATCGTGGTGCACTGCGCCGGCGACGTGTCCTTCGATCCACCGATCGACCAGGCCTTCACCACGAATGTCATCGGCACCAAAGCCCTGATCGACCGGTTGGTCGAAGCTTGCTCTGACGGCAACGGCAGCCTGATCAAGGTCCCGCACTACGTGCACATCTCCACCGCCTACACGGCTGGTCGGCGACGAGGTGCCATTCCCGAGGCGGCGCATGTGCACAACGTCGACTACCAGGCGGAGACGCGCGCCGGGCTGGCCATGCGCGACTTGATCGAGGCGGAGTCTCGTACCTCCGACCAGCTCACCAAGCTCCGCAAAGAGGCGGAGCGCGAACATCGGCAGGCCGGCTACCTGACCACCGCCGCGGACACAGAGCGGCGGCGGATCGAGTGGGTGCAGGCCGAACTTGTGAAAGCGGGCACCGAGCGTGCCCGCTCCCTCGGCTGGACCGACGTCTACACCTTCACCAAGGCTTTGGGCGAGCGCGTGGTCGCCGATGTCGGGGCGAGCGTCAAAGTGTCGGTGGTTCGTCCGGCCATCGTCGAATCGTCGTGGCGCCATCCCTATCCGGGATGGATCGAAGGCTTCAAGATGGCCGAGCCGCTGATCCTCGCCTACGGTCGCGGCGAGCTGCCCGAGTTCCCGGCGTCCCCGGATTCGGTCGTCGACATCGTGCCGTGCGATCACGTGGTCAACGCAATCCTCGCGGTCTGTGCCACCGAGCCTGAGATCGGCGAGCCGCAGTACTACCACGTCAACTCGGGCGCCCGGAATCCCCTCACCTTCCGCGACCTGTACGGGCTCATTCGCAACTACTTCCTCGAGCATCCCTTCGAGGGCGGCAGCCGCGGTACGGCCCACCTGCCGCAGTGGCAATTTCCCGGTGCAACGTCAATCGAGCGGCTGCTCGCGACGTCCGAACGAGCCCACACGCTGGCGGAGCGGGC
This sequence comes from Propionibacteriaceae bacterium, assembly GCA_035641455.1. Lineage (GTDB taxonomy): Bacteria > Actinomycetota > Actinomycetes > Propionibacteriales > Propionibacteriaceae > Microlunatus. The sequence goes on from DASQUD010000307.1 coordinate 21,574, forward strand.
CCTGGCGATGGCACCGCGCTCGGATCGGACCCGAAAGTTCGCCCGGGATCTGGACCGGACCCGCGTCCGACTGGATTTCCTTCGTCGCTACCTCGGCCTGTACAACGAATACGCGCAATCTGAGCTGCACTTCGTCGACGACCACACGCTCGCGCTGACTCGAGCCTTGCATCCCGACGACCAGCCCGCATTCGCCTTCGACACCTCGGTCTTCGACTGGAAGGCCTACATCCAAGACGTGCACTGCCCCTCGATCACCGCCCCGGTAAGGCGGATGGATGCGATCCGCCGAAACCGCGGCAATCGACCCAGCACGATGAAGGAGCTCGAGGCGGGAGCCGCGTCATCTCCGGCGCTGGCGATCTTCGACCTGGATGGCACGATCATGTCCACCAACGTCATCGAGCAATACCTGTGGGCGCGCTTGCCGGAGCTGTCGCGGGTGCAGCAGGTGGCCGAAGTGGGCAGGGTCATCCGGCGGTTGCCGTCCTACCTCCGGGCGGAGCGACGAGACCGTGGCACCTTTCTCCGCTCGGTGTATCGACGCTATGCGGGCGCCGACCTCGCAGCTTTGGAGCGTTTCGTCGACGAGACGTTAGCACCGCACATTCTCAGCCGGCTGTCGCCGGAGGCGGTACGCCGCATCCGCGATCACCGGGCCGCCGGTTACACCACTATCTTGATCACCGGTGTGGTGCGGCCACTGACGCGCCCGCTGGAGGCACTCTTCGACGTGATCGTAGCGGCGGACCTCGCCGTTGATGCCGAGGGCCGCTGTACCGGGTTCCTCAGCGGTCCGCCGGTGGTCGGTGAGTCGCGGGCGGCCTGGCTCCAGCACTACGCAGCACTGCACGGCATCGATCTGGCGACGAGCTTCGCGTACGCGGACTCCCATTCCGATCTCCCCATGCTGTCGACGGTCGGCAATGCCATTGCGGTCAGTCCTGACGTGCCACTGATGAGAGCCGCCAACACCAATCAGTGGTCCATCGTGGAATGGAAGATCAAACCGATCGCCCCGCGCTGGACGCTGCCACAATGATCGTCGCGATCTCCGCTGCCTGCGCCGCTCCCGACTTTGAGCCGATTGGACACACCGTGATCCACGTGCAGAAGGCTCAACGTGTGCGTACGGGTCTCCAAATCGGCGGCAGCCGGCAGGCGACGGGATCGTCCGCCGAGGAAAACCTTCGTTCGACAGGAGTCTGTTAGTGGGCCGCTCGGGTTTCGTCCTGAACGTCGATGACCGGACGCCGCCGTTGATCGTGCCGTCGGGCGACGGCTTCTTCCTCGAGAGGCTGCCGCTGGGCAGCAAGGTGATCTATCCGGCCGAATCGCTTGATGCGGTTCCTGACCTGAGTGAGGCGACCGGTGCCGCGCTGGACGCCCCACTCGACAGCCCACCGCTTGACGAGCTGCTGCGGCCCGGGATGAAGCTGACCATCGCCTTCGACGACAACACCGTCCCGACCCCGACGATGCGGCGACCCGACGTCCGCAGCGCGATCATCGAGGCCGTGCTCACCCGCGCGGCGCACGCTGGCGTGGACGATGTGGAGCTGATCTGTGCGAATGGGCTCAATCGTCGAGTTACCGCCGCCGAATTCACCCACCTCCTGGGCGAACGGGTGTTCCGATCGTTCTACGCCGACGAGAAGCTGAACAACCACGACGCCGAAGACCACGACGCTTTGAGCCGGATCGGTAGCACCGCGGCCAGCGAGGTAGCCGTCAACGCCCGCGTCGCCGACTCTGATCTGGTCGTCTACGTCCACCTGGTCGTCACGCCGAAGGGCGGGGGTGCGGAATCATTCGCCCAAGGACTTGGCAGCGCCGGCACCATCGGCCAGATCAGCGGCCATCCAGCGAGCGCCGGTGACACGGGAAGCCGGGACGGGGTCATCGACCTGATCACCAGCGCACTTCCGATCTTCCAGATCGACGCGGTCCTCGACAACCACGTCTTCCCGCCCGCCCTGGAGTTCCTCAGTAAGCGCGAATGGGAGTGGCGACTCAAAGACCAGGCGCGTTTCTTCGGCCTACGTCGCGCGCTGGCCGCCACCCCTACGAAGCTCCGCCACCGGATGATGAACGGGGCGCAGGCGGGTTATCGAGCTACGTCCGTCACCGCAGGAGCGCCGGCCGCGGTGCGGGCCGCAAGCCGCCGGCAGATCCTCGCCCAGCAGGTGGTCGAGGTCTCCGGTCAGGCCGACGTGGGCGTCATCGGAGTGCCGCAGCCCAACCCGTACAGCGTTGACTCGGTGACCAACCCGGTGCTGTCCGCGTGGCTGGGGCTCGGAGCGTTCTTCGGGGCGCACGCCGGCCGGCCATTCGTCCGCGAGGGCGGCGCGCTGGTCATGTACTCGCCGATGGTTACGGAGTTCTCTCCACTGCACCACCCCTCGTACGTCGACTTCTTCGCGGACGTGCTCAGCAGCACCCAAAACCCGGCACAGATCGCCGCCGACTTCGAGACCAAGTTCGCGACCGATCCGTGGTACGCCCATCTGTACCGGACGAGCTTTGCCTTCCACGGCGTACACCCGTGCTACCTGTGGTATCAGATCGCCGAAGCAACCCGCCACCTCTCGGATGTGGTCTGGGTGGGAGCTGACCGCAGCAGCGTTGATCGCCTCGGCTTCCGCGCCGCCTCCACCCTGGCCGACGCCCTCGAGATCGTGGCCGCCTCGGTCGGCCGGACTCCTGCGATCAGCTACCTGCATGTGCCACCGCAGATCGTCGTCGACGTCCGATGAGATCGATCCTGCCGATCAGATCCGCGGGCAGCATCGAGTCGGCGGATCGCCCAACCTTTCCCACGGCGTGGGCGAGGACCCGACCGGTACGCGTCCTCCGCGAGTTAGTCCAGGTCGCCGGCGTGAAGCCGTTGCTGCGCGGCGAGGTCGCGCTGGACGTCGAGGGGGTCGACGAGCTCAAGCGGTTCGATACTCCGGCACTCATCGTGGCCAATCACGCCTCCCATTTGGACACCGCGGTGTTGTTGTCCACGCTGCCGGCCGCTCGGCGCCGACGTACCGCTGTAGCCGCCGCCGCTGACTATTTCTTCGGCACTGTCTGGCGGGCGGCCGGGTCAGCCATCGCCTTCAACACCTTTCCGATCGAGCGCCGGGGGGGATCGGAGTCGGCTCTGCCCGGCCAGCTCCTGGCCGACGGCTGGAGCATCATCGTCTATCCAGAAGGCACCCGGTCGCCGGACGGGTTTCCGGGGCGTTTCCGGATGGGTGCGGCCTGGCTGGCCGTGACCCACTCGGTGCCAGTGATTCCGGTCGGGTTGCGCGGGACGTACGCCGCCATGCCGCGCGGCCGGGGCTGGCCGCGGCCCGGCCGCACTCGGGTCGCCGTACGGTACGGGGCGCCGATCCATCCGCAGCCCGGCGAAACGCCGCGCGAGCTCGCACCCAGGATCGCCACGGCCGTCCAGGAACTGATCGCGGAGGATGCCACCTCCTGGTGGGCCGTTCAGCGCCGATCCGGCGCGGCGGAGCAGGCGCCGCCGCCGGGCAGCTGGCGCCGAATCTGGGAGCAGACCGCGGCTCCGGCGGAGGGCGGCAAGCCGCGCCGGCCTAAGATCTGGCGGAGTTAGACTCGTCTGCCATGTCCGGACACTCCAAGTGGGCGACCACCAAGCACAAGAAGGCCGTGATCGATGCGCGGCGAGGCAAGCTTTTCGCCAAGCTGATCAAGAACATCGAGGTAGCGGCTCGGGTCGGCGGTGGTGACCCCGCGGGCAATCCCACGCTCTACGACGCCGTGCAGAAGGCCAAGAAGACCTCCGTCCCCAACGACAACATCGACCGGGCTATCAAGCGAGGTTCTGGAGCCGAGGGCGGCGGCGCTGACTACGAGACGCTGATGTACGAGGCGTACGGACCAGCCGGGATCGCCTTGCTGATCGAATGCCTGACCGACAACCGCAACCGCTCCGCCTCCGACGTCCGGGTCGCCGTCACCCGCAACGGCGGCACCATGGCCGACGCCGGTTCAACGGCGAGGATGTTCACTCGCAAGGGCGTGGTAATCGTCTCCAGGGAGCAGGACGGCCGGACACTGACCGAGGATGACGTGCTGGAGGCGACCCTGGACGCTGATCCCGAGGAGGTGAACGACTTGGGCGACAGCTTCGAGATCGTGAGCGACCCCAACAACACCGTCGCGGTCCGCAAGGCCATCCAGCAGGCGGGCCTGGACTACGACTCGGCCGAGGTCTCGTTCGTGCCCACCTACACCCAGGAGGTCGACGCCGCAACGGCCGACAAGTTGTTCAAGATCGTGGACGCGCTCGAAGACTCCGACGACGTGCAGAACGTCTTCACCAACGCCGACGTGCCGGACGAGGCCCTGGTCTAGCGCATCAGGTCCTGCCACCTCGATCTGCTAGCACGAGGCCCGCCCGCTCCAACTCGGCCTCTGCCCGCAACCGCTCCACATCTTTTTCATGGCCAGTGAGCTGGGCCAGTCGCTGCTCAACGCCGACCATGTGGCACAACTGGACGAGCACCTGGTCGTAGGCCAGCTGATCGCCGAGCTGGCGGGTGGCTGAGCGGTGATGATCAGTATCCACTGTCGTCCGCAGTCGCCGGAGGTCCTCGACCAGCTGCTCCAGCGGGCGGCCCGGTGGGTGGCGCAGCCTCTCCAGATCCTCGCGATGCGCCTGGCCCGGGCGTCGTGCCTTGAGGCGGTCGATCTCGTCATCCCAGCGCCCGCTCAGCACATCGTGGACGGCATTGGCGACCACCGGAATCAGAATAACGATCGACGCCGCGAGCCCGGTGAGCGCTACCTGCTTCTTGTCGACCACCCTTCGATGGTACGGCCCCTTCGATCGCACGGCAGGGTACGTGCGCCGCGCGATTCAGCACGTCATCGCGACCGCGCTGGAAGCCGGTGTGGAACAGCGTGCGGAAAATTTCCTGCCGAACGGCGCGACACGCTGCCGAATGGCGATGCAGGGGCGATGGATAGGCGATTTTCAACACGATGGCGGCCACAAGCTGGAAGGCCGGCACAGACCTCCACTAGGTTGGCCGTCTAGTCAGATCGTTGGCAGCGGCGGGGCGTGCGTGTGTCGCGACACCGGCGGGACGACCCAGCGCCGTAGTGTTGCGAACAGGTGTTTGTTTTCGTCCGAGCCACGAAGGAGATCGCATGCGGGTGCTGGGCATCGATCCAGGGTTGACCCGCTGCGGGCTCGGGATCGTCGATGGGCTGCCTGGACGCCAGCCCACCCTGATCGCCGTCGATGTGGTGCGCACGCCCGCCGATCTCGATGTCGCCCACCGCCTGGTGGCGATCGAGCGGGCCGTCGAGGAGTGGCTCGTTTCCTACCGGCCGACCGCGGTCGCCATTGAGCGGGTCTTCGCGCAGCACAATGTGCAAACGGTGATGGGCACCGCTCAGGCAGCTGGGGTCGCCATGCTCGCCGCGGCCAGGCGAGGGATTACCGTCGCTCTGCATACGCCCAGCGAGGTCAAGGCGTCCATTACCGGCTCCGGACGCGCCCCCAAGGATCAGGTAGGCGCCATGGTTCAGCGCATCCTCCGAGCGGAGTCAGTCCCTCGGCCGGCGGATGCGGCCGACGCACTTGCCCTGGCAATCTGCCATGTCTGGCGCGGGGGCACGACGGCTCGGCTGAACGCGGCCATGGAAGCTGCGGTCGCCCAGCGCAATCGCCAAACCACGGCACCAAGGCGCGCCACAGCCCTGAACGCGCCAGCCGATCCAGTCGAGCAATGATCGCGTCGCTGAGTGGCCAGGTCGTCTCCGTCGGTCCGACCTCGGCCGTTGTGGAGGTTGGCGGACTAGGTGTGATGGCCCTCTGCAGTCCGAACACTGTGGCGGGGTTGCGAGTGGGGCAGCACACGGCGCTGGCCACCTCGCTTATCGTCCGCGAGGACGCCTTGACCCTGTACGGGTTCGCAAGTGTCGACGAACGCGAATTCTTCGAGCTCTTGCTCACCGCCACAGGTGTCGGCCCGAAGCTGGCGCAAGCCGCCCTGGCCGTGCTGAGTCCCGATGAGCTTCGGCAGGCTATCGCGTCCGAGAACCTCGTCCAGCTGTGCAAGGTGCCCGGGGTGGGCCGAAAGGGCGCCCAGCGGATCGTCATCGAGCTGAAAGACAAGATCAACACCGTGGGTACGGCTGAGCCCTCGGCCGGCACAACGCCGGAGCCGAGCGCCTGGCGGGAACAAGTCGCCTCGGGGCTGCAGGGCCTGGGCTGGTCGGCCAAGGACGCCGAGGCCGCCTGCGCGGAGGTGGACTACCTTGCCCGAGAAGATCCGCAGATCAGTGTGGCTGCTTTGATGAGGGCCGCCTTGCAGGCCCTGGCCCGGAAGTAGCGGCGATGGGCAGCGACCATCAGCTCTCTGAACTCACCTCGGCGGTGGCGGATCCCGACGAGCGGGCTGCCGAGTCGGTGTTGCGGCCCACAACGCTCCGCGAGTTCGAGGGTCAGCCACGGGTCAGTGAGCAGCTTGGGCTCGTGCTGGAGGCCGCCCGCCACCGCGCTGGTGTGCCTGATCACGTGCTGCTGTCCGGACCCCCTGGACTAGGCAAGACGACCCTGGCCCTGATCATTGCGAGCGAAATGTCCGCGCCGCTTCGCATCTCGAGCGGCCCGGCGATCCAGCACGCCGGGGACCTGGCCGCCATCTTGTCCGGCTTGGTTGAGGGTGAAGTGTTCTTCCTCGACGAGATTCACCGGATGTCGCGGCCGGCCGAGGAGATGCTCTATCTCGCCATGGAGGATTTCCGGGTCGACGTGGTGGTAGGCAAGGGCCCCGGCGCGACGGCGATACCGCTGGACATCCCGCGCTTCACCCTCGTCGGTGCTACCACCAGAGCTGGGCTGTTGCCGGGCCCTCTGCGGGACAGGTTCGGCTTCACCGCGCAGCTCGACTTTTACGACACGACGGCGCTTGAGCACATCGTGCACCGCTCCGCCACGTTGCTCGGCGCTCGGGTAAATGAGGAGGGGGCAGCTGAGATCGCCAGCCGATCGCGGGGCACGCCGCGGATCGCCAACCGGCTGTTGCGCCGGGTCCGCGATTATGCCCAGGTCCGAGCTCAGGGTGAGGTCACTCGCGACGTTGCCCGCGCAGCACTCCAGCTCTACGAAGTGGATGAGCTGGGCCTCGATCGCCTGGACCGTGGCGTATTGGACGCGATCTGTCGTCGTTTCGACGGGGGGCCGGTGGGCCTCTCGACGTTGGCTATCTCGGTCGGCGAGGAGCGCGAAACCGTCGAGGAAGTGGCCGAGCCATTCCTGGTCCGCCAGGGTTTCCTGATGCGAACAGCGCGGGGTCGGCTAGCCACGCCGGCGGCATGGCGACACCTCGGCTTGACCCCGCCCGCTTCGGCGTCGAGCGATAACACCAGTCCACATCTCTTCGGCTGAGCCCGATCACAGGTCAGACTGGGTAGAGTACGCCGGTCGGCGGCATTCCGCCGGCCCCCACTCGACGGATTGCCCGGAGCCATGAATTCATCGTTTTCCACCTTGGTGCTGGTCGGCCTCATGGTGTTCGCCTTCTACTTTCTGATCTTGCGTCCGCAACGGAAGCGCCAGCAGGCGCTGCAGAGGACCATGAGCGAGCTTGAACCCGGCAGTCGGGTGATGCTCGGCAGCGGTCTGTTCGGCACGGTCCTGTCGGTGGGGGAGAAGCAGGTGGTGCTGGAGATCTCTCCAGGCGCCGAGCTCACCGTCCTGAAGCAAGCCATCACGCGGGTTGTCACCGAAGCGGATGAGGACGGTGACGAGCCGGACGGGGAGTTCGACGATGAGACGACCGGCGACGAGCAGGAGGTCGATTCAGCCACATCCGCGCCCGACATCACCCCCCACGAGACAACCCCTGACCAGCCTGGAGATCCGCGGACCGGCCCGACGGGCATCAAGGAATAGTTTCGGTGGCAAGCCCAAGCGGCCATCCTGGCCGCATGCTGATCGCGCTTGCGGTGATCATCGCCGGCTTGGCCGGTTTGATGGCTCTCAGTAACAACTGGACACCGAAGCTTGGCCTCGATCTGAGCGGCGGTACGACAATCACGCTGACCGCGGAGAACACCTCTGGCACGGGCCCTGTTGACCCCAACAGCTTGGAACTGGCCAGGACCATTATCCAGAAGCGCGTCGACAGCCTCGGGGTGGGTGAGTCCGAAGTCACCACCGCCGGCAATCGACAGATCATCGTCAGCGTGCCGAACGTGCAGCAGGACGAACTGGTGAAGCTGGTCGGGCAGACGGCGGTTCTGCGCTTCCGTCCTGTCTACGCTGCCGAATCCGTCACTCCGCCAGCGCCAGAACCCTCAGCCTCGCCCAGCAGCGAGCCCTCCGCCGCGCCAAGCGGATCGGCATCCTCCGCCACCGAGGCACCGTCGCCGAGCGCGAGCGCCGACGCTCCGTCGGCCGGCAGCGAGCCGAGCGCCAGCGCCTCGGGAAACAACCGGCCGTTCGCCGGTTTGCCCACCGCACCGCCGGCCCCCACCACCCCCCGCCCAACCGTCGAAGGTCAAGGAACGCCTCCGGACAAGGCCATCGATTGGCAGCCCAGCGAGCAGGACCAAACCGACTTCGCCGCGTTCAGCTGCACCGACTCCGACAAGCAAGCCGACGTCTCGGACCAACCGTTGTTCTCCTGCGATGAGGAGGGAACGGCGAAATACCTGCTGGGCCCCAGCCTGATCGAGGGCAATCAGCTCAGCTCAGCAGTCGCGGGCGTACCGCAGAACGACGTCCGCTGGGTGGTGAACCTCGACTTCAACTCCGAGGGCGCCGTGGCCTTTGAGAGCGCGACCCGGACGCTTGCCGCACGCACCGATCCACAGAATCGGTTCGCCATCGTGCTGGACGGCGCGACGATCTCGGCGCCGTCGGTCAGCGCAGCCATTCCCGGTGGACGGGCCGAGATCTCTGGCAACTTCAACCAGAAGTCGGCCACCCAGCTGGCGGACGTCTTGAAGTACGGCGCGTTGCCGCTGTCGTTCGAGGTTTCTCAGGTAAGTAACGTCTCGGCCACCTTGGGTAAGGATCAGCTCCGGGCCGGCATGATCGCGGGAATCGTCGGTCTGGCATTGGTCGTGGGCTACTGCTTCTTGTACTACCGCGGCCTCGGCATCGTTGTCGTCGCCTCGCTGGCCATCGCGGCGGTCATCACCTACGAAGTTATGGTGCTGCTCGGCGAGTCGGTCGGCTTCGCACTGAACCTCGCCGGCATCGCGGGCGCAATTGTGGCCATCGGCGTCACCGCCGACAGCTTTGTCATCTACTTCGAACGGATCCGCGACGAGGTGCGCGAGGGCCGCAGCCTGCGAACGGCCGTCGAGACCGGCTGGCGGCGAGCCCGTCAGACCATCCTGATCGCCGACGCGGTGTCGTTGCTGTCAGCGTTGATCTTGTTCATTCTCGCCATCGGCTCGGTCAAGGGCTTCGCCTTCACCCTCGGACTGACGACTCTGATCGACGTGTTGGTCGTCTTCATGTTCACCAAGCCGCTGCTCTCGCTGCTCGCCCGGACCCGCTTCTTCGGTGGGGGCCATCGGTTATCCGGTCTTGACCCCGCCCACCTGGGCGTGCGGTCGCTCCCGGGCTCCCGGACCCGACGTGGCGTTCCGTTCGGCCGGCCGACGGGAGAGGTCGAGGCCTGATGTCAAAGCTCTCCCAGCTCGGTCACCGGCTCTACACCGGCGAGGTCTCCTATGACTTTCTCGGTCGCCGGCGCACCTGGTATCTCCTGTCCGGCGTCTTGATGGCCATCTCCATCCTCGCTGTGCTGCTGCGGGGGTTGACCTGGGGAATCGAATTCCAAGGCGGCGCCGACTTCAAGGCTCCGACGACGGTGACCGCGACGAGCGTGGAGGAGATGCGAGCCGCCCTGGAATCCTCCGGGGTGCCTGACTTGGACGAGTCGACCATCAGCACCATCGGAGACACCCAGATCCGCGTGCAGACCCGGACTCTCGATCCCACCGGTGAGGTGCCCAAAGTGCGGGCGGCCATCGCCTCCGAGGTAGGAATTCCCACCGATCAGGTGGCCTACAGCCTCATCGGCGCATCCTGGGGCGGGCAGATCACTGACCGCGCGCTGATTGCGCTCGCGGTGTTCCTGGCCTTGGTGGGCATTGTCATCTGGGCCTATTTCCGCAACGGCACAATGTCGGCTGCCGCGCTGATCGCCCTCGGGCACGACCTCATCCTGACCATCGGTATTTACGCGCTCGTCGGCTTCACCGTGACCCCCGCCACGCTGATCGGCGTGCTGACCATCCTCGGCTATTCCCTGTACGACACGGTGGTCGTCTTCGACAAGGTGCGAGAGAACACCCGTGACATCAAGGCCAGCACCACCCGGACGTACTCGGAGGCGGCCAATCTGGCGGTCAATCAGGTGCTGGTGCGGTCGCTCAACACCACTGTGATCGGTGTGCTTCCGGTGGCGGCGCTGCTGTTCGCCGGTGCGGTGATCCTGGGGGAAGGACCGCTGAAGGATCTGGCGCTGGCCTTGTTCGTCGGCATGATCTCCGGTGCCTACTCGTCGATCTTCATCGCCACGCCGCTGCTGGCTCAGCTCAAGGAACGTGACCCGGACATGAAGAAGCTGCGCGCGCGAGTGATCAGCCGCCGGGAACGTGAAGGACAGAAGTCGGAAGCAGGGGTCCGCCGTCCGGCATCGACCGGCGACGCGGATGACAACCACGCTGTGAGCCCGGCCCCCGTGGGGGCGTCAACCGTGCCGACCGCCCCGGCTGCCGTGCCGGCTGAGGCGCGGTCGGCGCCCGCCACCGGTGATCGGACTCTCCGCCGACCCCAGCCGCAGCACAGGCCTCGCAGCCAGCGGAAGAAGTAGCCGCCGTGACCGGACTCCAGATCGCTTCGCTCATCTCCGACGTGCCTGACTTTCCGGAGCCTGGGATCGTCTTCAAGGACATCACGCCGCTGATTCGGTCGTCGTCAGGCTTCGCCGAAACCATCATTCAGCTCGTGGCTGCAGCCCCGGACGAGGTGGACGTCGTCATAGGTATGGAGGCTCGCGGCTTCATTTTCGGGGCGCCAGTGGCCCTGGCATTGGGCGTCGGGTTCGTGCCCGTTCGCAAGCCCAGCAAGCTGCCCCGGGCGACCCTCACCGCCAGCTACGACTTGGAGTACGGCAGCGAGACTCTGGCGGTGCACGCCGACGCGATCACTCCCGGGGCCCGGGTGCTGATCGTTGATGACGTCCTGGCCACCGGCGGCACCGTTGCCGCGACCGCGGATCTGGTGCGCCGGCTTGGCGCGCAACTTCTGGGGGTCACGGTCGTCATGGAACTCGGTTTTCTGGGCGGCCGTGAGTTTCTTGCCCGCCGGGGAATCACCAACGTCACGGCTTTGTGCGTTGCGGAGGCTTGAGCTGACCATCCGAGATCCGTTCACCAGCCGAAACACCCGGTACGCCGACCGCACCAGCCAGGCGCTGGTCAGTCTGCCGGCTCGGACGCGATCGCCGGCCGGAGAGCTGGCCATTCGCGGGCTGGCCGCCCTCGCTTTGCTCGCCATCACGGTGACGCTGGTCTATGCCGACCGTGAGTCCTACACCGACAACTGGGACGGCGAGGTCAGCTTCATCGATGCCATCTACTACGCGACGGTGACGATCACCACAACGGGCTACGGCGACATCACGCCGGTGACACAGGGCGCTCGGATCCTCAACGCAGTGGTGGTCACCCCGCTGCGGATC